>NZ_CP029145.1:1571124-1885348 GCF_003149515.1 Hymenobacter nivis | reverse complement strand
GCCGGTGCCTACGTTTTTCTTGCTTTTGTCCAGCGTGCCCACGTTGCGGGGGTTGCTGTAGTGGTCGATTACTTTATCGGAATAAGCCATTTTAGTAGGGTATGAAGTTGTGAAGGTAAGCGGGTAGGAGGGTAAAGAGCGAAGTCGGGAGGATTAATTCCTAAACTTCTGCCTTTGCACCCCCAAACCCTTCGTTATCAGTGTTCCGCCCACTCAATTTTGCTGAGGTCAATGCCTTCCTTGTGCATTTCCCACAGGGGCGACATTTCGCGGAGCTTGGTGACGGCCTCTTTCACGTGGTTGATGGCGTAGTCGATTTGCTCGTCGGTGGTGAAGCGGCTCAGGCCGAAGCGCAGGCTGCTGTGGGCCAGGTCGTCGCTCAGGCCCAGGGCCTTCAGCACGTAGCTGGGCTCCAGCGAGGCCGAAGTACAGGCCGAACCCGACGACACGGCCAAGTCCTTAATGCCCATCATCAGGCCTTCGCCCTCCACGTACTTGAAGCTGATGTTGGCCACGTGGGGCAAGCGGCTTTCTACCGAGCCGTTCACGTAGGTTTCTTCCAGCGTCATCAACTCGGCTTGCAGGCGGTCGCGCATCACGCTGAGGCGGGCTGCGTCGGCTGCCATTTCCAGGCGGGCCAGCTCGCAGGCCTTGCCCATGCCCACAATGCCGGGCACGTTGAGGGTACCCGAGCGCATACCGCGCTCATGGCCGCCACCGTCCATCTGGGCCGTAACCTTGACGCGCGGGTTTTTGCGGCGTACGTACAGGGCCCCAATGCCCTTAGGACCGTACATTTTGTGAGCCGTGAAGGCCATGATGTCGATGCCATCGGCGTTCACATCTACCGGAATCTTACCAACGGCCTGCGTACCGTCGGTCATGAACAGGGCCCCGTGCTTGTGGGCGATGGCGGCAATTTCGCGGATGGGCTGGATAGTGCCCGTCTCGTTATTGCCGTACATAATGGTCACCAGAATCGTCTCGGGCGTCATAGCGGCTTCGAGGTCGGCTAGGCTAATGAGGCCTAACTCATCCACCGGCAGGTAGGTCACGCGGCCCCCGATTTTCTCGAGGTGATTGCACGTATCGAGGATGGCCTTGTGCTCGGTGGTGGTGGTAATGACGTGGTTACCCTTCTGAGCGTACATCTCAAATACGCCCTTGATGCCGAGGTTATCGCCTTCGGTTGCGCCGCTGGTAAAGATAATCTCCTTGGCGTCGCAGCCGATGAGCTGGGCAATCTGGGTGCGGGCGTAGTCTACACCCTCCTCCGCGGCCCAGCCGAAGGGGTGGTTGCGCGAGGCCGCGTTGCCGAATACATCGGTCAGGTAGGGCATCATTGTTTCCAGGACCCGCGGGTCGAGGGGCGTGGTGGAGTTGTTATCGAGGTAAATAGGGAGCTTAAGCATTGCGCAAGAGCGGTTGTTGGCGGGATAGGGGGGGCGGCAGAAAACCAACCCGTCGTAAGAACACCGTTTCAAGATAAACGGTTTTCTTTGGGCCCACAAAAATAGAAACATTCCTAATAATAACTGCCCCGGCCTTTTCATGCTCACTAACCTCGAACACCTCGGCCTGGCCGTGCCCGACTTAGCCGCCGCCACGGCCCTCTACGCCAAGCTATTGGGTACGGAGCCCTACAAAACTGAGCACGTGGCCAGCGAAGCCGTCGACACGGTCTTTTTCCAAGTGGGCGGCTCCAAAATCGAGCTGCTGGCCGGCACCAGCCCCGAAAGCGCCATCACCAGGTTCCTGGAAAAGAAGCCCGCCGGCATTCACCACGTGGCCTTCGAGGTCGACGACATCGAGGCCGAAATGGCCCGGTTGCGCACCGAAGGCTTTGTGCTGCTCAACGAGGCCCCCAAGCGCGGCGCCGACAACAAGCTTGTGTGCTTTGTACACCCCAAAAGCGCCGGTGGCGTGCTAGTGGAGCTCTGTCAAACCATAATCGCAGATTTAACGAATTTCTAGTGGATTTAACAGATTTTTTGGGGTTCTGCTCGTCTTGGCGGTCCTTTGGGCCAGTTGGGGTGGCCATTTTTTAGGGCCCCCAGCGGCGGAATCCCAAAAAATCCGTTAAATCCACTAGAAATCCGTTAAATCTGCGATCCTATGAAATATTTCCAGCAAGAAGTAGACGCCGCCGTCGATACGCTGCTGCTCCAGCAAGTTATCCTGTACCCCACCGATACCGTGTGGGGCCTGGGCTGCGATGCCGAAGTGCCGCCGGCCGTCGAGAAATTGTACAAACTGAAGGGGCGTGAGGTCGGCAAACCCAGCATCGTGCTGGTGGCCGACCTGGCCATGCTGGCCCGCTACGTCGCCCAGGTGCCCACCGAGTTGGAGGCCGCCCTGGCCGCCCAAACCCGCCCTACGACCTACATCCTGCCCGCCAGCCGCGCCATCGCCCCCGGCCTGGTGGGGCCCGACGGCACCGTGGGCCTGCGTATCGTGCACGACGAATTTTGCTTTAAGATGGTGCGGCGGCTGGGCCACGGCGTGGTGTCGACGTCGGCCAACAAGCCCGGCCAGCCGGCCCCCGCCGTGTACGATGAAATTGACCCCGCCCTGCTGCGCGGCGCCGACCACGTGGTGAACTGGCGGCGCGACGACGCGACCCGCGTAGCCCCCTCGCGGGTGGTGCGCCTGGGGCCCAGCGGGGCCCTGGAAGTGGTGCGCGAGTAGCGCCCGCGCTACGGCGCGCTTTGCCCGGGCCAGTGCCAGGTGCGCAGGTCGGTGCTCCAGGCCAGGCCGATGGAGGCGTTCTTGTCGAAGTCGCCTTGCTCTTCGGTGAGGGGCCCCGAGCCGTGGAAGAACAGGAGGTACTGGCCGATGCCGCGCACCTGGCGCAGGTCGAGCACGGCGGCGGCGGTGAGGCGGCCCTGCGCCCACTCCCAGCCCGGCTGGCCCTGGCCCAGGGTAATTAGGGGCCCCCAGTCCGTCCAGTGCTGGAGGTCGGGGGAGCGCTTGATGTTGATGCCGTTTTTGGGCGAGTTGAAGAGCACATAGTCGTCCTTTTCGCGGAGCACGCACACGTTCTCGCCCGACTCGGCCGAGCCGGCAAACGTCCAGTTCACTAGGTCGTTGGAGTAGGAGCGGCTGACGCCGTTTTGCTTGTAGAAGACCCAATATTTACCCTTTTCGTGCGGGTCGGCCAGCAGGTAAGGGTCAATCATGCGGCCGAGGCTTTTCTCGTCCACGCCGGGGCCCTTCACGCGCATCAGGGCCGGGGCGCTCCAGTGTTCCAGGTCGGGGCTGCGCATAAGGAACAGGCGCGCGTCGCCGGTGCCGAAGCGCGGCATCTGGGCGGCGGTGTAGTTGGGGCGGGGGTAGGTTTGGAGGCACAGCACCCACTCGTTGCGGTAGCGAATAACGTTGCCCGGGCTGGAAAAATCGAGGTTTTGGTTGCGCTCGGTAATTTTTTGGGCCGGCGTCCAGGTCTTCAAATCGCGGCTTTTGGCGTAGGCCATGTAGGAAAAAACCCGGCCGTCGGTCTCGGTTTCCACCAGCGTGAAGTAGAGGTAAAACGTGCCGCGGTGGTACAGTGCGGCCGGATCGCGGTAGGCCGTTTGGGCGTTGCCCCGCAGCAGTACCGGCGAGGGCAGCGCCCGTAGCAACGCCGGTTGCGCCGCCGCGGGGGGCCCAGCCAGGGCCCCAATCAGCAGTACGCACAGGGCGAGCGGTAGGAATTTGAATGGCATGGTCGTAACCTGCGGGTTGGGGGAATAGATGGGGGCAACCCGTTTCGGCAGACTGGCAAAAAGGGCCGCGGTAGGCGGCACGCAAGGTACGCGCCGGCGGAATTTTAGGACCCCCGGGGCGCAGCACTGGGGCCCGCGCCCGACCTTTGCGTCCATGACCACGCCCCAGTTGCCCGATTTGCCCATTTTTCGCACCATCGCCGCCGCGGCCGGGGCCCTCGGCCAGCCGGCATACGTGATTGGCGGCTATGTGCGCGACCTGGCCCTGGGCCGCCCCAGCAAAGACATCGACGTGGTGACCGTGGGCGACGGCATCGCCTTGGCCCAGGAGGTGGGCCGCCGCCTGCCGGGTCGCGGCAAAGTCACGGTGTTCAAGAACTTCGGCACCGCTATGCTGCCCACCCAGGAGGCCGGCGAAATTGAGTTCGTGGGGGCCCGCAAGGAAAGCTACCGCGCCGAAAGCCGCAAGCCCGAAGTGGAAACCGGCACCCTGGAAGACGACCTGGCCCGGCGCGATTTCACCATCAACGCCCTCGGCCTGAGCCTGAACCCGGCCGACTTTGGGGCCCTGGTGGACCGCTACGGCGGGATGCAGGACCTGGCCACGCAGACCATCCGTACGCCGCTGGGGCCCGACGTGACGTTTTCCGACGACCCGCTGCGGATGATGCGCGCCGTGCGCTTTGCCTCGCAGCTGGGCTTTGATATTGAGCCCGATACCTACGACGCCATTGTGCGCAACAAGGAGCGCATCAAGATTGTGTCGCAGGAGCGGATTACGACCGAGCTGAACAAAATCATCGAGTCGCCGCTGCCCAGCTATGGGTTCAAGCTGCTGTTCCAGACCGGGTTGCTGCACCTCATCTTCCCGAAGATGGCGCAGCTTTACGGGGTGGAAAAAGTGGGCAAGCAGACACACAAGGATAACTTTTACCACACCCTGCAAGTGCTCGACAACGTGGCGGCGGCCGGCGGCGACCTGTGGCTGCGCTGGGCCGCAGTGCTGCACGACATCGCCAAGCCCGCCACCAAACGGTATTTTCCGGCCCAGGGCTGGACGTTTCACGGCCACGAGGACAAGGGGGCCCGGTGGGTGCCGGGCATCTTCGCCGATATGAAATTGCCCCAGGGCGAGGAGATGCGCATGGTGCAGAAGCTCGTGCGCCTTCACCTGCGCCCCATCGCGCTGGTGAAGGAAACCGTGACCGCCGCCGCCGTGCGCCGCCTGCTTTTCGAGGCCGGCGACGACATCGACCGGCTGATGCTGCTGTGCCGGGCTGATATTACCAGCAAGGACCACGAGCGCAAGGCCCGCTACCTGCGCAATTTTGGCGAGGTGGAGGAGAAGCTGAAGGAGGTGGAAGCCCAGGACCACCTACGCAATTTTAAGCCCGTCATCACCGGCGAAATCATTATGGAAGCTTTTGGTCTTAAGCCTTCTAAGGACGTGGGCGAGCTAAAAAACGCCGTGCTTGAAGCCATTCTCGAAGGCACCATTAAAAACGAAATGGCCGAAGCCTGGGCCTTCCTGTTGCAGCAGGGGGCGGCCCGGGGGCTTCGGCCGGAAGGAACCTCATTTCACTCACCAGTCTGAGAGATCCTTCCTTTTCTCGGTAGTTCGGTAGTATGATAGGGCTGAGGCTTTCTATGCAGTCAGGCCGTCATGCTGAGCTTGTCGAAGCATCTCTTTCACTAAGTCAGTCGGGCAACGACGCTGGAGAGATGCTTCGACAAGCTCAGCATGACGGCCTGACTGAATAAATCCTACAGCCGGTGGAAGCTGGAGCCGCCGATGGCGTTCACTTTCACACTTTTGGGGTTACCGCTGTAGGCCACCTCGCTGCCGCCTACGGCGTCGCCCTTCAGGGCTTCGCTCACGTTGAGGCGGGCTTTGCAGCCGCCGACCAGGTTCACCTTGGCAGTGCGGGTTTGGAGGTTGGCGCCGGCCAGCTCAGCGGCCCCGGCGGCGTCGAAGGAGAGGTCGTCGGCGTGGCCGGTGGCGGTGGTGCGGCAGGGCCCGGCCAGCGACAGTTTCAGGGTGCCGTAGTTGCCGTTGAGGCGCAGGTGGCTCACGCCGGCCTGCTGCACCTGCAGGCGGTCCTGGCGGTCGAAGCCGCCGAGGTCGGCCTGGATACCGCCGGCCAGCTCCAGGCTTTCCACGGCCGGCATCTCGATGCGGATGAGCACTTTCTGCTGGTCGCGGTTCCAGTCTTTACCGAAAAATGAAGTGTCGCGGGGCTT
Source organism: Hymenobacter nivis (assembly GCF_003149515.1). Lineage (NCBI taxonomy): Bacteria > Pseudomonadati > Bacteroidota > Cytophagia > Cytophagales > Hymenobacteraceae > Hymenobacter > Hymenobacter nivis. The sequence continues at coordinate 1,879,403 of NZ_CP029145.1, read as the reverse complement.
GATCTCCAAGGTGTTGCCGTCGCGTGATATCCGCAGGTCGTTCAACTCGTCTTGGTTGCCGCCGGCTTCGATTTTGAAGGCGTCGCCGTGGCGTACCACCACACGGTAGCCGCCCACCACGCTCACCCGGGTAAAGTCCGTCTCGCTGAACAAGCGGCGGCCGCTGCCGTAGCTGCCCAGCTCCGTGTCGAAGCTGGGGGCCCCGCCGTAGTTTAGGCGCACGCTGCTGTCGTTGTTGTCGTCGTTACCGTTGTCGTCGTTGCTGTCGTTGTTGTCGGCACTGCTGTTGTCGCTATTTTCGTTATCGCTCGGTACCGCGGGGCAGTCGAGGCACTGGAAGCGGCCGTTGCGCAATAGGCGGGCGCGGTAGTCGCCGTTGCCGCTGGGCCGGCGGCTGCCCTGAAAATTGTCGTCGTCGAGGCGGTCCACGAAGTCCTTGGTCAGGCGGTAGTTCTTGCCCAGGGGCAAGTGCAGCGTCAGCGTCACCTTCTGGTTGCGGAAGGGTGCGTCATTGGTGAGCGTGAAGCCGCGGTCGAGCGTCAGCACCGAATCCTGCTGGGTGAAGCTGTAGTGCACCGAGGAGGTGGCCATCTGGCGGGCGGCGGCGGCCGAGGCGCCCCGGGCCCGCACTTCTTGCTCGATGAACGGCGTCCGGCCGCTGTCGGCGGGTGCGATGTTCACATCGACGCTTTCAAAAAACTCGTCGCCGTCCTCGTCGTCGCCGTGGCGCACGGCCAGCACCATGCTGCGGCCGGGCACGGGGGCCAGCGGGCGGGTCGTTGTCACGTTGCCACGAGTGCGGAACTCGCGGGCTAATTGACCCCCGGCCACTGCCGTACCGGCCACGCCCACCAACCACAGGCCCAGCAGCGAGAGGCCCCCCAGGCGCCCCACCACCGAGCGGCGCAGGATGAGCCGCAGCCCCAGCAGCACCAACGCCAGCACCGGAATGCCCACCGCCAGCAGCGCCACCACGCCGGCCCAGGGCTGCACGTTGTGCAGCACCGAGGCAAAGCCCTGGGCGCTGCTACTATTGTCGTAGTGCAGGCCACCCCACCCGTTGCCGCGCACCGAGGTCGACGGCAGCAGGCCCGCTACCACGCCCAGCATGGTAAACAAGCTGAGCAGCAGGCTACCCCCGGTGAAGATGAGCAGGGCCCCCACGCCCCACCGAATCAGCGTGCCGAGAAAGCTTACCGCCGGCCGGGCCCCGCGGGCCGCGCCTTCCAGAAATGCGCCCACCGGGCGGTTGGGGGCGGGGGCCACGGGGTTGCCGTCGGCGTCGAGCACCGTGGCGCGCAGGTTGTTGTCGATGCCCGAGAGGGTCACGCCCTCGCCGCGCATCTGCATTTTCTCCGACACCGTTTTGGCCTCCGGGGCCACCACCCACAGGATGAGGTAGAGCACCAGCGTGAAGCCGCCCGCAAACAGGCCCGCCAGCAGCAGCACCCGCACCAGCGTCACGTCGAGGTTGAGGTAGTAGGCCAGGCCGGCGGCCACGCCCCCGATTTTGCCCGTGTCCGTGTCGCGAAACAAGCGCCGGCCGGCCAGGGGCCCCGTGCCGGGCGCAATGTCGTCGGGGTTGGGGGCGTCGTAGTTTTTCGGCAGCAGCACCCACAGGATGACGTAGAGCAGCACGGCGAAGCCCGAGAGGTTCACCGGGTTGTCGAAATCAAACGTGTGGCCGATGCGCAAAAACGGCTTGAACAGTACCAGCGCCACGAAGGCCAGGCGGATCCACAGCGGGTTCACGGCAAAGTACTGGGCCAGGCCGGCGGCCACGCCTGCCACCTTGCGGTGGGCCATGTCGCGGAACAGGCGCTTGGGGGCCCCGTCGGCGGCGGCGGCGGCGGGGCCGGCGGTGCTGCCGGCGTAGGCCCCGGCCGTGGGGCCCCCGGCGTAGGTGCCGGCCGTTTCGGCTTCGTCGTCCTCATCCAAGTCCGAGGCGAAGTCGCTCACCCGGCCCATCTTGGCCGTCATGGCCTCCACGTCTTCCAGGGTAATGACCTGCTTGGCGGCTGAGAGGCGGGCGCTGAAGATTTCGGCGATGCGGCCCTCGATGTCGGCCACAATGTCCTGGTGGCCGCGGAAGCTGGCGAAGTGGGCTTTCACCTCGGCCAGGTAGCGGCCGAGCACTTCGTAGCCGTCCTCTTCAATGTGGAAGATGAGGCCCTGCAAGTTGATGCTGATGTTCTTTTTCATGCGAAAGAAGGCCGAACGGGGCCGGTTGAAGTCGGGTGAGTGAAAGGCAAAAAAGCGGGCCGCATCAGCGGGTGTCGCCGGGCGGCCGGCCCTGGCGGATGATGCCCACGGACAGGGCCATTTCCTCCCACGTGTCGCGCAGTTCCTGCAGAAACTGCGCCCCGGCCGGGGTGAGGACATAGTATTTGCGGGGCGGGCCGCTGGTGCTCTCCTTCCAGGTATAATCGAGCAGCGCCGCGTTTTTGAGGCGCGTGAGTAGCGGGTAGAGCGTTCCCTCCACCACAATCATGCGGGCCACCGTCAGCTCCTCCAGCATGTCGGAGGCGTAGGCCTCGCCGCGGGCAATTATTTCCAGGATGCAGAACTCCAGGATGCCTTTGCGCATCTGCACCTGGGTGTTTTCAAGTTTCATGGGCGATGAGAAGGCTAGTGGGTGATGAACAGTACAAATGTATGGTAGGTACTTTGTTTTGCAAGGTACTGTTGTAAAATAATATGGTGTTTTTCCTAGATGGAATTGCAAAGAGCCCCCAGCGGGTTGTTTAGGCCCTTTTTAGTCGAAAAATATTTTTGTCGTCGCAACCGCGCTGGGCCCCCGCCGGAGCCAATTGCACTGCCCGCTGCCGATTATTGTCTGATTCCGGGGCCCCGCGCTGCACTAGAAAGCGGTAACTTGCGTTCCGTCTGCGAAAAAAAATCTACCGTCCTTTTAGCGATATGACCCAACTCTACGCCGCCGCCCGGCGGTGGCTGGGGCCCCTGGCCCTCGGGGCCCTCGCCCTGCCCGCCGCCGCCCAAAGCACCACCGCGCCCAAGTACAGCAACGACTTCCTGAACGTGGGCGTGGGGGCCCGGGCCCTGGGCATGGGCAAGGTGCAGACGGCCCTGGCCGACGACGCCACCGCCGGCTACTGGAACCCCGCCGGCCTGGCCAACCAAACCCACAAGTACGACGGCGTGCTGATGCACTCCGAACTGTTTTCGGGCATTGTGAAGAATGACTACGCCGCGTTCTCCATGCCGCTCGACAAGGAAAGCACCGTCGGCGTAAGCATTATGCGCCTGGGCGTGGACAACATCGCCGACACGCGCAACCTCATCAACGAGTACGGCTACATCGACTACAGCCGGATTACCTATTTCTCGGTGGCCGATTACGCCATGCTGCTCTCCTACGCCCGCAAAATTGGGCGGGTGGAGGGCCTGAGCGTGGGGGCTAACGCCAAGCTGATTTACCGCAACGTGGGCAACTACGCCAACGCCTACGGCTTCGGCGTGGACCTGGGCGTGCAGTACAACCGCAAGGGCTGGCGGCTGGCAGCCGTGGCCCGCGACGTGACCACGACCTTCACCGCCTGGAGCATCAACGCCGACCAGTACCAGAAGGGCCCCAACAGCGCCGTGGCCAACGGCACGGACCCCGTGCCCGCCAACCGCAACGAAGTCACGCTGCCGCGCCTGGTGCTGGGCGCGGGCCGGCAGTTCAAGCTGCCCCAACAGTTCACGGCCCTGGTCTCGACCGACCTGGAAATCACTACCGATGGCAAGCGCAACACCCTCATTGCCAGCGGGCCGGTGAGCATCAACCCGCGCGCCGGGGTGGAGCTGGGCTACAAAAGCCTGGTTTTTCTGCGCGGGGGCGTCGGTGACTTTCAGCAAATCACCGACTTCAGCGGCAGCAAGGTGCAGAAGGGGCAGTACAGCCTGGGGGCCGGCGTGGCCCTCAGCGGCCTGCGCGTGGACCTGGCCCTCTCGCGCCTCGCGGTGGAGGCCCTGGGCCAAAGCTCGCAAACCAACTCGCTGATTGTGAGCCTAGGCTACGGTTTTAAATAACCAATTAACCTGCTGCTATATCCTTCCAACTTACCGGCCGGGGCAATGGCCGGGCGCATTCATTAGGTTATGAAACAACTCAATACCCGCAAACTGGTGCAATGGACGGCGTGTGTCTGGCTGCTGCTGCTGCTGGGCGGCGGCGCGGCCCGGGCGCAGTCGGGGCCCTATGGCAACGAATGGATTGTGCCGGGCCAGGCATACTACAAGATAAAAATCACCCGCGATGCCCTCTACCGCCTCGACTACGACTACCTGACCAAAGCCGGCCTCGGCAACGGCCTCGACCCCAGCCGGTTGCAGCTATGGCGGCGCGGCAAGGAGCTGGCCGTGTACCAGGGCGGGGCCCCCGCCACGTTCGACGCCAGCACGTACCTGGAGTTCTACGGCCAGCGCAACGACGGCGTGCTCGACCGTGACCTCTATAAGGTCAACAGCGACCAGCCCCACCAGCTTTACAGCTTCTACACCGACACGGCCGCGTACTTCCTGACCTACCCGGGCCCCACGGGCCCCCAGGGCCGGCGTATGGCCGAGTCGCAGTCGGCCGGCGGGGGCGCGCCCCATGCGTGGTGGCTATACGCCCCCGCCCAGGCCATCACCACTACCTACGTGGAAGACCCCGTGGGGCCCAACCAAGTCACGTTTCTACCGTGGCTGGGGTCGAGCGAGGGCTTTCGCTCCAGCACCATCCCAGGGGGGAGGAATGGCAATGGCATTTTCGACGGCGTAGTGGGCGGGCTGCGCGGCGTGCCGGGCACGGGGCCCGCGCCGGCCCCCACCATCGAGGTGGGCCTGGGCGGTGGCACGCTGGTGCCGCACTTCACCCAGGTATCGGTGGCCAACCCGGCGAATCCCACCGTGTTTCGCACGCTAGGTACCGTTACGTATAATAACTACGACAACGTGACGCGCCGTTTCACGCTGCTGCGCTCCGACGTAGGGCCCGACGGCACGGTGCGCATCCGGTGCTCGGTGCCCGTCACCAGCACCAGTAGTTCCACCCGCGACGCCTTCCGGGTGTCGTTCCTGCGGGCGGTGGTGCCGCAGGCCAGCCGCTGGTTTAAAGGCGGGCCCCAGTTCTTTCGCAGCGATTCCACGCTGAGCGCCCCGGCCACGTTTGAGGTGGACAGCCTGCCGGCCACCGCGCGCGGCTACGACGTGCACGACCCCTGGAACGTGCAGCGCATCGCGCCCGCCGCTGCCCAAACCCTGGGGGCCCTGGGCCAGCGCTTCGTGTTTCTGAGCGCCACCGCCGCGCAGTCGCGCCGCCTGCTGCTGGCCGATGCGGCCGCCGCTGAGGTGCCGGCCGCGCCCCGCCGCATGGTGTTCCGCACCCTCAACGCCCGGGCCACCTTCGCCATCGTCACGCACCCGCAGGTGTACGGCGCCTCCAAGGCGCCGCGGCAGTACGCGGGCTACCGGGCTTCGGCGGCCGGCGGGGCCTACGACACGCTGGTGGTGACGGCCCCGCAGCTCTACGACCAGTTCCACTACGGCGAGCGGTCGTGGCTGGCACTGCGCCACTTTAGCCTGTGGCTGGTGGCCGGGGCCCCCGCCAACCCCAACCGCTACCTGCTGCTGCTGGGTAAGGGCATCGTGCCCAGCGAATCGGCTTACCAAGGCCGCCTTTTCCGTACCAACGGCGAAATGGGCTTCGATCTGATTCCCACCAGCTCGCGGGCCGTGTCGGACAACATGATTTCGGCCGATTTCCGGGCTGGCGACTACCGGGCCAAGATTCGCACCGGCCGCCTCACGGTCGTCAACGAGCAGCAGGTGCTCACCTATTTAGCTAAGCTAAAAGAGTACGAAGCGCTGGGCTTGGCCCCGTGGCGCAAAAATGTGCTGCACCTGGTGGCGGGCACTGATAAGCTGGAGTCCGACGATTTCCGGGCCACGATGGACCGCGGCAAGGTGCGGGTGGAGCGGCCCTTTTTCGGGGGCACCGTTACGACCCGCCAAGTGGCCAGTACGCTGCCCGTGCCCGTCAACATTGCCACCGAGCTGAACGCGGGCCTCGCACTCATCACGTATTTCGGCCACGGCTCCAACAACGATTTCCTGCTCGACTTTGGCACGCCCGCCGACGCGGGCAGTGGCTACACCAACGCCGGTAAGTATCCGATGCTTTTCCTGAACGGCTGCGCGGGCAACCACACCTTCACCACCGGCTACACCCGCGTTGAGGATTGGCTCTTCAACGTGCCCAGCGCCGGGGCCCTGGGCTCGCTCGGCGAGTACGGCTTTAGCTACCCCGACCGGCTTTCGATTTCGCAGGATACGATTTACCGGCTGCTGCTTAACGACCCCATTTACTACGGCAAGCCCATCACGGCCGTGCACGACGAGCTGGTAGCACGGCTCCAGAAACTGGCGTACTTCAAAGACGACGTGGGCATTGAGCAGCTGCTGGGTACCGGCTGGCAGGGCGACCCCGCGCTGACGCTGTATGCGCCGGCTAAGCCCGACTTTGTGGCCAGCAGCGCGGCCCTGGCCGTGGCCTCGGCTAACCCGCCCACCGACGTGACGGCGGCCTCGCCCTCGTTTCTGCTGAACATCGGGATGAGCAACCCCGGCAAGGTCACCTTCGATAAGGTGGAAATCCGCGTGACCCGCAGCTACGTGGGCACCAGCCGGCCCGACGACGTGTACACGCAGGTGTTCCGGCAGGCGTTCCGGCGCGACACGGTGTACGCTTTTCCCATCACCAACATTGTGGTAGGCGGCGTGAACGTATTCGGCAACAACCAGTTCACGGTGGAGCTGGACTACCAGAAGAAGGTGGCCGAGCTGGACGAAACTAACAACACGGCCACGCTCAGCTACACCTTTTTGCAGGGCGGCGTGACGGTGCTCAACCCGCCCGAGTTTGCCATCGTGCCCACCCGCACGCCCCGCCTGGTAGCCCAAACCAACGACCCCAACGGCCCTGCCCGCCTCTTCAACGTGGAGCTGGATACCACCGCGGCCTTCAACAGCCCGCTGGTGCAGCGCACCGACCTCACGGCCCCGCTGCTGATAAGCTGGCGGCCCACGCTGCCCGCTATCGCCGGGCGCGACAGTGTGGTGTGGTACTGGCGCGTGCGCTTCGCCACGGCCGCTGTGGGCGAGGATGGCCGCTGGGCCACCAGTTCGTTCCGCGTATACTCGTCACGAAGAGGGTTGCGCGTCGAGAATATGATATTTCCGGGTTAGTAGGGACGTGAGGTCTTGGCCAAACTCGGGGAGCCGGTCAAAGAAGTTGAGCACGGCCTTTTTGAACTGGCCCTTGGTGCGGTAGAAGGTGGAGTTGATAATCTTCTGGCGCAGGTATTTCCAGAAGCGCTCAATCAGGTTCAGATTGGGCGAGTAAGGGGGCAAAAACACCTGGCAGATGGGCTTGTCGGCCAGCCAGACCCGCAATTCCTTGTTTTTATAGTAGCGGGCGTTGTCGCACACGACGTAAATGCGGGCCTTGTCGGGGTGGGCGGCCAGCAGCTGCTCGTAGAGTCGCCGGGTGCTCTGCGCGTTGACGCACGCGGTTTCGTCGAGCACCACCTGCGTCGGTTCGTAGGCGTTCAGGGCCGCGTTCAGGTTCACCCGCTCGCGGCCGCTGACCGTGAGCAGGGGGCGTTCCTGGCCCACGGCGCACCAGGCGCGGGTGCAACGCGTGTTGTGGGTCGGATGGGCCGCATCGGCGTAATAGAGCACCGCCTCGCCCCGCTCAACGTGGGCTTCAAGCACGACCAACTCGTCCAGAAAATCAGCTTGCGCGGCCGCATCGGCCTGGCAGGGCACGGGGGTGGTCAGCTTGTAGGTAAAGCCCAGGCGGTGGAGCAAGTCCGTCAGGCCGGAAAGCGAATAGGTCACTTGGTAGGTGCGCAACAGCCACGCCTGTATGGCTTTGCAATCGGTGTAGAGCGTCGTGTTGACTTCCCGGCACAAGTGGGCGAGTTGGGCACTGCACAGCAGGCCCCAGTAGCCCGGCTGCTCGTGGGCCAGGTACTTTTCCAGGCCCAGGTCGGTAAACGCCCGCACGTAGCGGTAGACCGTCGTCTCGTCCAGGCCCAAATCCTGAGCCACCGTCGCCAGGCCACGGCCCGCGTCGAGCATCAGCACGACCGTGACCTTCACGTACCCCTCGTCATCGCGTCGTTGCTTCTGCAACTGGCGCAAGTGCTGGCGCTCGGAAACGGTCAACTCCACGTTCATGACACAAGTTTAGTACTTTGCCCGCAACTCATTCGCAACTTACTTCGTGACGAGTATAATTGACGGGGCCAGCGGCTGGTCGCAGAGCCACTACGCCCAGTTGCAGCGCAATACCCTGACCGGCGCGAGCGTGGCGGGCCCCGACGGCCGCTGGTCGTTTGATGCGCAAGCCACGCGGGCCACCATCACCTCGGCCCGCATTGGCCCGGCGCAGGAGTGGAAAACGCTGCTGCACCAGGTAACGCGCGGCAACGGTACGGGCAGCTTCCGGCTGCGCCTGCTGGGCATCGACGCCAACGGTGTGACCAAAGAGCTAAACGCCAACGTGCCGTCGTCGCGGTTTTCGCTGGCCGGCATTTCGGCCGTCGACTACCCGTACTTGCAGCTGGAGCTGAGCGTGGACGATCCCAACGGCGTGGCCCCGCAGCTGCGCGAGTGGCTGGTGCTCTACACCGGCGTGCCCGAGGGCATCGTGCGACGCGACCTGGTACCGGCTGCCACCTACGCCCCCGCCGCGCTGCTGGCTCAAGCCACCGGCACTGGCAAGCTGGCCTTCCCGGTGCAGTTCGAGAACGTGTCGGCGCTGCCCTTTGGGGCCCCGATGCGGGTGAAAACGGAGGTGTTCGACAGCAACACCAACACCCAGGTGGCGTCGGTGGTCCAGACCGTAACGGCGCCCTTGCAGCCCGACGCCATCCTGACCCAAAACGTGGAAGTGCCCCTCACCGGCAAGTTCGGGAATCTGTCCACGCGGGTGACGTTCAACCCGTTGCCCGTAGCCCCCACCGACCCCAAGGCCCTGCCCGAGCTCACGCACGTCAACAACGAGCTGAACCTGGCGCCCTTCCAGGTGGGCAACACCAGCGTGCCGCCGGTGCTCGACGTGGCCTTCGACGGCCGCCACATCCTGAACGGCGAAATCGTGTCGCCGCGCCCCGTGGTCAGCATCCAGCTCACCGATACCGACAAGCTGCGGCCCCTGGCCGATGCCTCGGCCTTCACCGTGTACCTGCAAGCGGGCACCGGCCCGGCCACGGCCGTGAACGTGCTGGGCCCCGACGCCACCTTCCGTGTGCAAACCACTGCGGCCGGTAGCACCGCCTACCTCGACTATCACCCCGGCCGTACCGCCCCGCTGCCCGACGGCACCTATACCCTGCGCGCGCAGGGCCGCAATACGGCCAACCTCAGCGCCGCGGCCCAGGAATTCCAGGTGAAATTCACGGTCGTGAACGCCTCGCAAATCACTAACGTGTACCCGTATCCGAACCCGGTGACGAGCAAGGCGCGTTTCGTGTTCACGGTGACAGGCCAGGAGCTGCCGCGCAACATGAAAATCCAAATCATGACCCTGACGGGCCGCGTGGTGCGCGAGATTTTCATGGGCGAGCTGGGGGCCTTGCACCTGGGCAACAACCTCACCGATTTCGCCTGGGACGGTACCGACCAGTACGGCGACCGCCTCGCCAACGGCACCTATCTCTACCGCGTCAGCCTCGACGACCCGGACGGTAAGTTCTCGCAGCGCGCCACCAGCGGCGACCAAGCCTTCAAGAACGACTGGGGCAAACTGGTGCTACTGCGGTAAAAGGCAAAAACAGATTCGCCTTTCCCAACGCAAAAAAGCCGCTCTTTTGGAGCGGCTTTTTTGCGTTTGTGGGGCTCCCGGCGCTACGGCAAATCTTTCTGCAGCCGTACGTAAGGAATACCCTCCTTCTGAAAAAACGGCCCGTCGGGCCCCAGGCCGAACCGCTCGTAGAACGGCAGCGTAGCCAGCCGGGCGCTGCACCAAATACGCTGGGCCCCCAGCCGGGCCGCTTCTGCGAAAACGTGGCGCAGCAAGGCCGTGCCCAGCCCCTGGCCCTGGCAATCGGGCCGGGTGGCAAACTTGCGGAACTGCGCCAGGGGCCCCGGCACGAACAGCGAAATCACTGCCACCAGCTCCTCATTCTGAAACACGCCGAAGTGGTGCCCAAGTGGGTCGTCGGGCAAGTGGCAGTACGCCATTGGTTTACCGGGCCACAGCACTTGGTGGCGCAGTGGATAAGTAGCGGCGAAGGGAATGGGCCGGATGTCCATGCGTTGCTGGCTGCTAGTTGTCCATTGGCGATATTCAGGGCCCCCAGGTGGTATAGGGCACCCAGGCCGTCGTGCTGAACGCAGCCGAAGCATCTCTACCGTTGACTAAATCATGCTTTATTGCTGCGGTAGAGATGCTTCGGCTGCGCTCAGCACGACGGCCCAGTGCCCACCGCCCGGGGCCCTAAATCCTGCCAACGAACAACCAGTAACCAAAAGCGTCAGCGGCGGCGGAGCGTCACGAAGCTGAAGGCGTAGGGATTATCGGCATCGGCTTCGTGCCGCTCGCGGGTTTCCTCGCGCCACGCGGTGGGGGAGAGGGCGGGGAACGTGGCATCGCCCTCGAAGGCGTGGTGCACTTCGGTGAGATGCACCATATCGGCCGCGTTCAGGGCCTCGCGGTATATCTCGCCGCCGCCGATGACGCATACCAGCTCGCTATCAAGCTCTTGGGCGCGGGCCAGGGCCCCCAGTACCGACGCCACGGCCTCACAGCCGGGCGCAGCCCAACCGGCTTGGCGCGTCACTACCAGGTTGGGGCGGCCCGGCAGGGCCCGGCCGATGCTGTCATAGGTTTTGCGGCCCATCACCACCGGATGGCCCAGAGTGAGGGCCTTGAAATGCTGCAAATCAGTTTTCATCCGGCCCCAGGGCAGCTGCCCGGCGCGGCCGATTACGTCGTTGTCGGCCACGGCCACTACCAATGCTACCATTGTCATTTAACAGTTATTAATTAATATTAAACAAGCAATACGGTCAAAAACAGTCGGCATAAGTCATCTAAGCGTACTGGTAAGTCGGGTAAAAGTTTAATTGCCCAGCAGTTGTTAAATGATAAATGTTCGTTGTTAAATGACTTTGTTGCCCCTTAAAAACTCCTCCACGCCCAGGCGCTTTTTGCCTTCGGCCTGTACGTCGAGCAGGTCGAGCCAGCCGTCGGCGGCGCGCACGCGCAGGTAGCGGCGGCCGTCGGTGGCCCAGGTGCCGGGCGCTTCCTCCGAGCCGGCGGGTAGGGCCCCGGCGCGGAATATCTTGAGGATGTGGCCGTCGGGCAGCGGCGCGAAGGCCGCGGGCGTGGGCGCGAGGCCACGCACCAGGTTCACCAAATCGACGGCCGACTGGGTGAAGTCGAGCCGGCCGGTTTCCTTCTGGATTTTGGGGGCCGGGCGCAGGTCGCCGCCCATTTGCTGGGGCAGGCTGGGGGCGGTGCCGGCGGCCAGGGCCTCCACCGAGCGGCGGGCCAGCAGGGCCCCGGCGTGCTTGAGCTTGGTGTAAAGTGTGCCAAAATCGTCTTCCGGCGCGATGGCCACGCGGTCCTGAAAAATCAGGTCGCCGGTGTCGATTTCGTGGCGCAAAAAGAAGCTGCTCACGCCGGTTTCCGTTTCGCCCCGGATGAGTGCCCAGTTGATGGGCGCCGCCCCGCGGTACTGCGGCAGCAGCGAGGCGTGGATGTTGATGCTGCCCAGCCGCGGCATGGCCCATACCGCCTCGGGCAGCATCCGGAACGCCACCACCACCTGCAAATCAGCGCCGTAGCTTCTTAACTCGGCCTGAAAATCGGGCGATTTCAGGTTGGTGGGTTGCAGCACGGGCAGGCCGTGGCCCGCGGCGGCGGCCTTTACGGCCGAAGCCTGGAGCTGGCGGCCGCGCCCCGCGGGCCGGTCGGGGGCCGTGACAACGGCTACCACCTGGCCGCCGGGCCAGCCCAGCAGCGCCTCCAGGGTGGCCACCGCAAAGTCGGGCGTACCCATGAAAATGATGTTCAGCATAGGATATTGGAAAGACCAATGAATGAAATAAAGCCGTCATGCAGAGCGCAGCGAAGCAACTCTACTGCGGCAGTAATCCAATCGATTACTTACGCGGTAGAGATGCTGCGCTCTGCACGACGGTCTTTTTAGCGTTGGTTAGATGATGAATCACCGCTCGGGATACAGCAAATACTTCCGGCGCAACTGCTTAAACTGGCCCAGCCTGGGCTCCCAGGAGGTGCGGATTTCGGCTTCGGTTTTGCCGGCGATGATTTGCTGGCGCAGGGCCGGCGTGCCGCTGAGCTGCTCGAAATACTTGGTGAAGAAATGCTCCTTGTCGGTGCTTTGTTTATAAAAATCGAGCAGGTACTGCACCGAGAAGCCGGTGGGCGGCACCGGGGCCCCGCGCAAATCCAGCCCGTAGCAGCGCTGGCCGTTGAGCGGTGGGGTGGGCGAGCCGGCGTTGGGCCGCGGGATGAACGAGAACGGCCGGCTGGCCGGCTGCGCGGGGCCCCCAATGGCCTCAAACGGGAAATCGGTGCCGCGGCCCACGCTCACGTTGGTGCCCTCAAACAGGCACACGGTGGGGTAGAGGGCCACGGCGTGGGGCGTGGGCAGGTTGGGCGAGGGGCGCACAGGCAGGGCGTAGGGCGTGGCGTGGGTGTAGCCGGGGCCCAGCGGCACCACCGTGAGGCGGCAGCGCCGGCCGCCGGCCAGCCACTTTTCTCCGTTAATCATGCCAGCCAGCTCGCCCACCGTGAGGCCGTGGGCGATGGGCAGCGGGTCTTGGGCCACGAACGAAACGAAAGCGGGCTCGCGCACGGGGCCGTCCACGGCGGTGCCGTTGGGGTTGGGCCGGTCGAGCACGATGACGGCTTTGTTCTGCTCGGCGGCGGCTTCCATCACCAGGTGCAGCGTGCTGATGAAGGTATAGAACCGGGCCCCCACGTCCTGAATGTCAAAGATTAGCACGTCCACGTCAGCCAGCATTGCGGGGGTGGGCTTCTTGGTTTTGCCGTACACCGAGCGCACGGGCACGCCGCTGCGGGCATCGCGCCCGTCCTGGATGGTAGCGCCGTCGGCCGCTTCACCGCGGAAGCCGTGCTCGGGCGCGAAAATGGCCGTCACGTTCACGCCACGGCTGCGCAGCGTGTCCACTAAATAGGTGTTGCCTACGCGGCTCGATTGGTTGACGACCAGGCCCACGCGCTTGCCTTGCAGCAGCGGCAGGTACTGGGCCAGCCGGGCGGCGCCCACTACCGGGCCGGCCGGCGCGGGGGCCCCCGGGGCCCTGGCTGCCGGCTGGGCCGCATGGGGGCCCGGCGCCGCGGAGCAGGTGCGCAGCGCCAGCAGCAGCGCCAGGGAGGGAAGCAAAGTGGGGCTGGGCATGGCGGGAGGGGCGTTCTTTTGCGGTAAAAAGCGAAAATTCCGGGTTCGGGGGTGCGCAATCTGCGTAGCTTTACGGCACTGCATGAACGTTGCCCGCTACATATCGCACAAAATCGACGGCGGGGCCGATTCCGGCTCCTTCACTTCGTCGGTCACAAAAATAGCCATCATCAGCATCGCCATGGGGTTGGGCGTGATGATTGTGTCGTTTGCCATCCTGCAAGGGTTCCGCCACGAGATTCAGGGCAAGATTTTTTCGTTTGGGGCCCACCTTCAGGTGTCGCGCTACGACACGAATAATTCGCTCGAAGTGGCGCCCATCGGGGGGCCATCCGTCGAGAAGCGCCTACACCAGTTTTCGCAGGTGAAAACGGTGCAGGCCTATGCCTACAAAACGGCCATCATCAAAACCCCCGACGAGGTGCTGGGCGTGGTGGTGAAGGGCATCGACGAGCGGGAAGGCCAGTCGCCCATGCGCCAAAACCTGGTGGCGGGCGAGTTCCTGCACTTTCCCGCCGACTCGGCCAGCACCGACGTGCTGCTCTCACGCAAGATGGCCAACAAGCTGAACCTCAAGGTGGGCAGCGAGGCGCTGTTCTACTTCATTCAGAACCCGCCACGCATCCGGCGCTTCCGGGTGAGCGGCATTTACCAGACCGGGCTCGACGAGTTCGACGAGGCTTACGTGGTGGGCGACATCCGCCAGATTCGGGAGCTGAACGCCTGGCCCGACTCGCTGGTGGGTGGCCTGGAAGTGGTGCTCAAGGACTTCAAGCGCCTCGACCGCACCGCCGACCAGCTCTACGAAGCGCTGCCCTACGACCTGAAAATTGACAAGATTACCGAGCAGTACGCCCAGCTGTTTGACTGGCTGCAACTACTCAACCGCAACGTCATTATCTTCTTGCTGCTCATTATCTTCGTGGCCACGTTCAACATGGTGGCTACCATTTTTATCATGATTTTGGAGCGCACCAATATGATTGGCGTGCTGAAGGCGCTGGGCGCAACGGACAACCAAATCCGGCAGATGTTCTTCTTCCGGGGCCTCTCGCTTACGGTGCGCGGCATGCTCATCGGCAATGCGGTGGGGCTGGGCTTCTGCGCCATCCAGTACTTTTTCAAGGTTATCCCACTCGACCCCGAGAACTACTACATGGACCGGGTGCCGATTTTCTGGGACTTCAAAGTGTTGCTCGTCCTCAACGTGGCCACCTTCGGCACCACGCTGCTGGCCATCCTTATTCCCACGTACCTAATATCGCGCATCAAGCCCGTGGTGGCCATCAAGTTCGATTAAAAACGATGAGGCTGGGCCGGGCTGCCGGCTTTTCGCCGGCCGCCCGGCGCTACATTAGCAGAGGCGAGCGCAGCAGCAAATTCGGATCGGGGCAAAGGACGGCCCAGTGGTCCCGCTGGTCGGGCCGGGCCACGCCGGGGAAGTCGCCTTGGCGGCCTTGCAGGTTCAGCATCAGCTGGAAGTGCAGGTGCGGGGGCCAGTCGCCGTTTTCGGGATAGGGCCCCACGGTGGCGAAGGTTTCGCCGGCGGCCAGGGCCTGGCCGGGGCGCAGGTGTTGCCATTCGGCCCGGCCCAGGTGGCCGTAGAGGCTGTAAAAAACGGTGCCGGCCAGCTCGTGCTGCAAAATGACGGTCGGGCCGTAGTCGCCGAAGTTGTTGTTGTCGGCCAGGCTGTGGATGGTGGCGGGCAGCGGCGCGGCCACGGGCGTGCCGGCGGGCACCCACACATCCACGCCCAGGTGCAGGGAGCGGGCCCCCTCGGCCGCCCCAAAATGGGCGCTGCGGCGATAGATAACGCGGTTTTCGAGGTAGCCGCCGAGGCCGGTGACGGCGTGCTGAGCGGCCAGTAACTGCTGCACCAGGGCGTCGAAGGCGGGCGTGTCGCGCAGGGCTTCGGGGGTGAGTAGGGTGTTGGCGGCGGTGAAATCGAGGCGGGCGGCGCTGGGGGCCCCCAGGAGCATGGGCACCACCGGCGCGGCCGGGACCAGCGCCAGGGCGCGGAGGAAAGGAGTAGGCATGGGCAAAATTTTGGCGCGGGGGCCCCGGTGGAAAACCCCTGGGGCCGTGGCAAGTTACCTTTGGGCCTTGGTTCTGCGCCGCTGGCCGGCCGCCCCGCAGGGGGCCGCCAGCCCGGCTACCCTCTCCCGGCCGCCGCTTTCCTTTTTTCTATCCCCTCTACTGAAATGTACCAAACCCTGACTGTTGTTGCGCTGACCCAGGAAACCCCCGATGCCATCACCATTCACCTGGAGCGGCCCGATCGGCAGCCCGTCGCGGCCCAGCCCGGCCAGTTTCTGACCCTGATTCTGCCCTGCGGGCCCGGTGGCAAAAAAGAGCGCCGCGCCTACTCGCTCAGCAGCACCCCGCACGAGGCCCCGCGCCTGGCCGTAACGGTGAAGCGCGTGCTGGGCGGTCTGATGAGCAACTACTTGCTTGATACCGTGCGCGTAGGCCAGGAAATTGAGGTGATGAACCCGCTCGGCAACTTCACCCTCAAGCCCAGCCCCAAGGCCGCCCGCTCGCTGGTGCTGGTGGGCGCCGGCTCGGGCATCACGCCCCTTATGGCCATGCTGAAGGCCGTGCTGCACGGTGAGTCCGCCAGCCACGTGCTGCTCATTTACGGCAACCGCAACGAGGAAAACGTCATCTTTCAGGCGCAGCTCGCGCAGCTGGAGGCTGCCAGCCGCGGCCGCCTGCAAGTGGAGCACGTGTACAGCCAGCCGCTACGCCCCGGGGGCCCCCACCAGCATACCGGCCGCCTCAACCGCACCACGCTGCTGCGCATTCTGGAGCAGCGCCACCAGTTTCCGGCCGAGCAGGCTGAGTATTTCCTCTGCGGGCCCGAGGGGCTGATGACGGAGGCGCGCGCCGCGTTTGCCCTGCTGAACGTGCCCGAGAGCCGCGTGCACTGGGAGAGCTTCACGGCCTCGACCAGTGCGCTTGAGGAAGCCGCCGTGGCGGCGGCCAGCGCGCACGGCGACGGGTCGGCCAGCGCGGCCGCTGCCCCGGCCGGAACCCGGCGCGTCACGGTGCAGTACGAAGGGGCCGAGTACGTGGTGGCCGTGCCCGCCGGCATCACCATCCTCGACGCCGCCCTCGATCAGGACATCGATCTACCGTACTCATGCCAGGCGGGGGTGTGCACCGCCTGCCGCGGCAAGTGCCTGAGCGGCAAGGTGCACCTCGACGAGCGCGACGGCCTGTCGGACTCAGAGCTGAAGCAGGGCTACATCCTCACCTGCGTGGCCCACCCCCAAACCGACGACGTGGTGATTGAGATTGGCTAGGGCGGTTTCGGAGCCTTCGGCAGGAATTAAAAATGATGATTCTTGGAGACTTTTAGTGGAGCAGCTACTTAGCGGATAGGCGATGAATCATAACCTGTTTAATTTCAGTAATTTGTTCCATAGTAAATGCTCAAATCGCCTCAGCTTCACTAAAAGTCTCCAAGAATTAAAATAATGAATTAAAAATTTGACTATTAAATTTTTAATTCATCATTTTTAATTCATCATTTTTAATTCTTGGCAAAGGTGCACCTCAACTGGAAAACCGCGCTGGGGCCCCGGGGCAACTTTTCGGCGCGCGCCGCAGTTGGCAGGCCTCCGCCGGTTCGGTCCCGGGGCCCTATTTTGCTGAATATTGCGGATATTGCATACCGCGCCGGCCTAGCCCTCCCGCGCCCCAACGACGCCTACTATTTCTTCTGATGATTCAATTTGCTGAACCCTCGGCCGCCTCGGCCACCGATACCCAGCGGCCGCCGCGCCACTACGTACCCGAAGATTTTCAGGTGACGGACTGGGCCGTGCTGGAAACTTATTTCCAGGAGCTGGCGGCCCGGCCCGTGGCTTCGGCCGACGCGCTGGAACGCTGGCTGCTCGACCGCTCGGAGCTGGAAGCTGTGCTGAGCGAGGACCTCGCCTGGCGCTACATCCGCATGACCTGTGCCACCCAGGACGCCGGCCACTCCGAAGCGTTCCAGTACTTCGTGAACGAGATTGAGCCCCGCGTGGCTCCTTATGACCACGCCCTGAATGAGAAAATGCTGGCCTCGCCTTACCTCGGCGGGCTCGACCAGGCGCGCTACGGCGTATTTCTGCGCTCGGTGCGGCGCGCCTCGGAAATCTACCGGGCGGAGAATATCCCGCTGAAAACCGAAATCAGTACCAAGCAGCAGCAATACGCTGCCACCGCCGGGGCCATGACCGTGACGCTCGACGGCGAAGAATTGACCCTGCCCCAGGCCGCCGACCGCCTCAAGAGCCCCGACCGCGCCGTGCGCGAAACCGCCTGGCGCGCCGTGCAGCAGCGCCGCCTGCATGACGCCAAGGGCCTCGACGCGCTGTTTACGGAGCTGGTGACCCTGCGCCACCAGGTGGCTCTGAACGCGGGTTTTGAGAACTTCCGCGACTACATGTTTGCCGCGCTGGGCCGGTTCGACTACACGGCGCAGGACTGCTTCAACTTCCACCGCGCCATCCGCGAAACGGTGGTGCCGCTGATTGACGACCTCGATCTGGAGCGCCGCCAGGACCTGAACCAGCCCGCCCTGCGCCCCTGGGACCTCGATGTGGACCCCAGCGGCCAGCCGCCACTGCGCCCCTTCGCCACCGGTGCTGAGCTGCTGGAGAAGACCATTGCCGTGTTCCAGGCCCTCGACCCGTACCTCGGCGACTGCCTGCGCACGATGCGCCAGATGGGCCAGCTCGACCTGGAAAGCCGTAAGGGCAAGGCCCCCGGTGGCTATAACTACCCTCTCGATGAAACCGGCGTGCCGTTCATTTTCATGAACGCCACCAACAGCCTGCGCGACGTGGTTACGATGCTGCACGAGGGCGGCCACGCCGTGCACAGCTTCCTCACGCGCCACCTGGCGCTGGGCGCCGACAAGCACCCGCCGTCGGAAGTAGCCGAGCTGGCTTCGATGAGCATGGAGCTGATTAGCATGGACCACTGGGACGTATTTTTTGAGAACCCCGCCGACCTGCGCCGGGCCAAAAAAACGCACCTGGAGAGCGTGCTCGAAACCTTCCCCTGGGTGGCCACCATCGACAAGTTTCAGCACTGGGTATATGAGCACCCGGCGCACACCGAAACCGAGCGCCACCAGCGCTGGATGGAAATCTTCGACGAGTTCAACCAGCGCACCGTGGACTGGCGCGGGCTCGAAGGCATTAAGCCCTTCCTGTGGCAGAAGCAGCTGCACCTCTACGAAGTGCCGTTCTACTACATCGAGTATGCCATGGCCCAGCTCGGGGCCATTGCTGTGTGGCGCCACTACCGCCAAAACCCTGCTGAGGGCTTGGCCGCCTACAAGCGGGCCCTGGCCTTGGGCTACACCGCGCCCATCGGCCAGATTTACGCCGCCGCCGGCATCCGCTTCGACTTCAGCACCGACTACCTGCGCACCTTGGCCGACTTCGTGCGCGAGGAACTGGCGGCGCTGTAAACGACGGTAGTTTCAACCAAAAAAGCCGCCTGGAGCAATCCGGGCGGCTTTTTTGGTTGAAACTACCAATGAAAGTGTAGTGCTAACTGAGATTTTTGTGGGCTTGCAGCGCTAACGAACCGCGCGCAGTCTCGCACAATCTGCCAACCAACCTGATGACTGGATGAACTCCACCTTTACGCCGCCCGGTGTACCGATGCGATGCCCGTAGCCTGGAAGCGTTTTAGTTGTTGCCAGCCGAAGTATTGTCACTTGGTTGCTTCAGCTCGATGCGTCGGTATATGGAATAGCCTGCAGTGAGGGCGATGGCCAGAAACCCTAGCCCCAGCAGCGTGAGGGGGTTTGCCTTGTCGAAATCCATCTGGATGACGTGCCGCGACACGGCGATAATGGCCACTTGGAATACCACGTCGGTTTTGATAACGTGGTCCTGAAAATAGGTCCGAATCGACCCGATCAATTCTACGCCCAGTACGATGATAAGGAACCCGCCGAAGACCTCGTGCATGACGCGCTGGAGGTAATCGATAGAGGCATCGGGGTGGAAATAGCTGCGGATGCTCAGGTAGATGTCGTAGGCATACTTGGCGGTGGCCAGCAGGATGACGCCCATCATGATGAAAATGAGCGTGCCAAAGATGGTGCGCTCGAAGTACGGGTACACCGCATCAATAATTCGTTTCATCCCTGCCCAACTGTTGGGCGCGGCTAGTTGTTGCCGCCAGCGGTACCAGTTCAGGCCGTGGAGGGCTGGGTTTTGCCGCACTGGCCGTGGGGCCGGGGGGCGCCATCCTTGCTCCAGCAAGAGGTGAGCACAAGGCCGCCCAGGAGCACCAAGGGTAGCAAGCGACGGAAAGCAGGCGTAAAATTGGGGATATGAAGAGCGGAAAAGGGGGAGGGAATTAACCACGGGATACTAGCGCCGCCGCACGGTATTCGCTTGAAAGTTAAGGCTTTCAGCGCAATGTGCAGTCCTCCTGACTTTCTTCGCTGGGGCCCTATTGAATGGTGAACAGCTGCAGCGGCTGCGGCACCGGGTACTTGCCGCCGAAATGGGCCACGTCGGCTTGGTGCAGGGCCAGGTAGGCGTTGTACTGCTTGGCGGCGCGGTCGTACTGAATGCGGAAACTGGCCACGCCGGCGTCGAGCTGCTGGAGGCCTTCCACGAAGTTGCGGGCGTTTTCGCTGGGGGCCCCGCCGGTGGGCGCGGCCACGGGGTAGAGGGCGTGCAGCAGCGAATCCTGGGCGGCGTCGTAGGCGTCGATTTGGGCCGAGGGCAGGTTGATTTGGGTGTAGCGCCGGGTTTTGAGGCGGTCGTTGGTGGCGGCCAGGGCCCCCAGCTGCGTGGGGTTGGAGCCGGGCTGCTGCTGCAACTCGCGCAGCAGCAGGCGCGTGATGCCGATTTTCTGGTCGTCGCTGGCCACCATTGCCTGCCACTTGGCGTCGGCCGAGTCGCGCAGCACCGTCAGCTGCGACTGCACGGCCGTAGCCGAGGCTGGGTCGGCGGCGGTGCGGGCAGTGCCGCCGCCGCGCTTGCATGAGGCGGCGCAGGCTACCACCACCAGCAGGGCCCCCAAAACGGATTTAACGGAAAAAGCGGAGCGAAACGGGCGCGGCATAACGGCGGGTAAATAAAGTAGGAAATGACAACGGCAAAGGTAGCCGCGTAGTGTGGGGCCGCGCACAGTGCCGCGCCTGGCCTAGCTTCCCAAACGGCCCCCGGGGCCCCGGCCGTACCTTTGGGGCCGGGCCGCCACCGGCCCATTTCCCTGCGCTCCGCCCATGTCCGACCTCACCCCGCTCCACGCCCTCGGCGAATTTGGCCTCATCCGCCGCCTTCAGCAAAAAATTACCCTGCGTCAGCCCGGCACCGTGCTCGGCATCGGCGACGACGCCGCCATCCTGGCCCCCACCGCCGGGCAGGAAGTGGTGATGACCACCGACCTGCTGGTGGAAGGCGTGCACTTCGACCTGTCGTTTTGCCCCCTCAAGCACCTGGGCTACAAGGCCGTGGCCGTGAACGTGTCCGACATTGCTGCTATGAATGCCCTGCCCACCCAGCTCGTGCTGGGCTTGGCCGTGCCGTCGCGCTTCTCGGTGGAAGCCATCGAGGAGCTGTATGAAGGCGTGCGCCTGGCTTGCGAGGCGTATAATGTGGACTTGGTGGGCGGCGACACCACCAGCACCCGCACCGGGCTCACGCTGGCCGTCACGGTGCTCGGCGAGGCTCCCGCCGGCCAGGCGGTACGCCGCTCGGGCGGCAAGCCCACCGATTTGCTCTGCGTGAGCGGCGACCTCGGCGGGGCCTATATGGGCCTGCAAGTGCTGGAGCGCGAGAAGCAGGTATTCCTGGCCGACCCCGAGGCCCAGCCCGAGCTGGATAACTACGAGTACGTGGTGCAGCGCCAGCTCCGCCCCGAAGCCCGCCTCGACGTGGTGCACGAGCTGCGCGAGCTGGGCCTGACGCCCACCAGTATGATCGACGTATCCGACGGCCTGGCCTCGGAGGTGATGCACCTGTGCGCCGCCAGCGGCACGGGGGCCCGGGTGTTCACCGACAACATTCCGGTGGCCAACCCCACGCTCGAAGCCGCCGCCGAGTTCAACCTCGACCCGCTCACCTGCGCCCTCAACGGCGGTGAGGATTACGAGCTGCTCTTCACGCTGCCCGTCACAGCCTACGAGAAAATCAAAAACCACCCCGACATCACCATCATCGGCCACCTCACCGACAAGGAAGACGCCGTGAGTCTCGTCACCAAAGCCGGCCAGGCCGTGCCCTTGCAAGCCCAAGGCTGGAAAGCGTTTTAAGGGAGGAACCAACGTAAGACAATTAGCCCGTCATGCTGAGCGCAGCCGAAGCATCTCTATAGCAGCAGTAATTAATTACTTACGCGGGAGAGATGCTTCGGCTGCGCTCAGCATGACGGGCTATTTATTGTTAATCCTCTGGATAAGGCACGAATACGAATTTCGTGAACTCCTCATCCAGCACAAATAGGCAGCAAAACTCGTCGGAGTTTTTATAATTCTCCTCGAAGCTGTCGATGCCCTCGGCGCCGATAATACCTTGCTGGATAAATAGTTCGACGTAGCTGGCATACACGTGCCACTGCAAATTCAGCTCGTCGGCATTCACCAGCAGGCTGCCCAGCGGCACCTCCTGCTTGGCAAACACGAAGATGGGATACTTGCTGATGTCGCGCGTGCGAATCTGGTACGACGCCTCCTTCAGCGTATCGGATACAGTCGCAAAATCCTTGGTGATGGTGCCGAGGTATTTGCCGTTCAGTTCAGGGTCGTTGAAGTAATCCATTAATTATCAAATCAATTGGGTTTTCGGCTTGTAATAATAATGGTATGCTAATCCATAAATGAAGCCATTTGCTACCGCATTAAGGAAAATAAGCCTGTGTTTTGGATACGCGAAGTCAATGCCTGAAAACCAATAAACAAATGGCATGGAAATAACAAAGCCATAAACCGAAAGAATTAATGCGAATGCTATTTTGTGCGTCTTTAAGCGCAATAGTGCTAATTTTTGCGGAATTGAAAAACGAAGAACAAATTAAGAACTAACGAAAGTAAAAATGAACCAATAATAAACGCGACTACGTAAAAATAATCTTCTTCTAAATCGAAAAAGATAGAATAGTTTACTAGATAAGTAATTGTTGCACCTAACCAGCCTAGGAATAGTGGTACGAGCCAGGTAATTAAAGGACTTTTCACAACACCAACTACCGCAACTCCAGCAGCACCACGTTTTCCACGTGGTGGGTGTGGGGGAACATATCCACGGGCTGCACGCGGGTTACGCGGTAGGCGGGGTCTAATAGTTCCAGGTCGCGGGCCTGGGTGGCGGGGTTGCAGCTGATGTAGACGATGCGCGGGGTGCGCAGCTCCAGCAGGCGCTGCACCACGTCGGGGTGCATGCCGGCGCGGGGCGGGTCGGTGATGATGAGGTCGGGGCGGCCGTGGGTTTCGGTGAAGGCGGCGGTGAGGATGTCCTTCATGTCGCCGGCGTAGAACTCGGTGTTGGTGATGCCGTTGATTTCGGCGTTCACGTGGGCGTCGGCCACGGCCTGCTCCACGTACTCCACGCCGATGACCTTGCGGGCCTTTTTAGCCACGAAGCTGGCGATGGTGCCGGCCCCGGTGTAGAGGTCGTACACCAGCTCGGTGCCCTGCAAATCGGCGAAGTCGCGGGCCACTTGGTACAGCTGGTGGGCCCCGGCGGAGTTGGTTTGGTAGAACGACTTGGGGCCGATGCGGAAGCGCAGGCCTTCCATATCCTCCTCGATGTAGGGTTTGCCGCGGTAGCACACCACCTCCAGATCGTGGAAGGTTTCGTTGCCCTTGTCGTTCAGCACGTAGTTGAGCGACGTGATTTCGGGGAACTTGGCCAGCACCGCGTCCAGCAGCGGCTCGATGGCGTCGTCGGCGCGGTAGCACTGCAAAATCACCATCGTCTCGCCCGTGCTCTGGGCCGTGCGCACGATGAGGTTGCGCAGCAGGCCGGTTTGGCGCACCAGGTTGTTGAAGGCCAGGCCGTGCTGGTGGGCGTAGTCGCGGATGAAAAGGCGGATTTCGTTGCTCGGCTCGGGCTGCAACCAGCAGTGCTCCACGTCGATGATCTTGTCGAACCGCGCCGGGGTGTGGAAGCCCACCACCTCGCGGTTGTAGGTGCGCGAGTCGTCGTTGATTTGCTCAGTGGTCAGCCAGCCGTTGTCGCTGAACGTGAATTCGAGCTTGTTACGGTAGTAGGTTTGGGCCGGCGAGGGCAAAATCGGGGCAATTTTGGGCAGCTCAACCTTGCCGATGCGGGTGAGCTGGTCCTCTACCTGCTGCTGCTTGTAGCGCAGCTGGGCGTCGTAGCTCAGGTGCTGCCACTTGCAGCCGCCGCAGGTGCCGAAGTGCTGGCAAAAGGGCTCCACGCGCAGCTCCGAATACTGGTGGAAGTGCGTGGGCACGGCCTCCAGGAAGTTCTTTTTGGCCTTCGTCACGCGCAGGTCCACCACGTCGCCGGGGGCCACCTGGCTCACGAAAATCACCAGGTTCTCCAGGCGCACCAGGCACTTGCCCTCGGCCACCATGTCCTGGATTTTGACGTTACGCAGCAGCTCGGCGGGGATATTTTTGAATTTGCTCATAATGGGACTGCAAAAATAGCCCCCGGAATGTCTGAACCGCAGATTAAGTGGATTTAGGGAATGTCTGAACCGCAGATTAAGTGGATTTAACGGATAAGAACGGATTCTTTGAGGCCAACTTGGGGGCCCCAGGGGAGCCGGTTAGCGTCTCTCATAATCCGTTCTTATCCGTTAAATCTACTTAATCTGCGGTTCGAGACAAATTATTTCACCACTTCCACCCAGCCCTTGGTGCTGCTGCCGTCGGGTAGTTTGAAGAGGTAGTAGTACTTGCCGGGGGCCACGTCGGGGGCGTCGCCCCAGGTGTTCTGGTAGTTAGTGGTGGCGTACACCTCGCGGCCCCAGCGGTTGAAGATGGTGAGCGAGTTGCCGGGGTACAGGGCCACGTTGTCGATGACGAGGCGGTCGTTGCGGTTGTCGCCGTTAGGGGTGATGATGTTGTAGAACGCCAGCGGGTTAGCGAAGCTCACCAGGGCCTCGTTCGAGTTCGAGAGCAGGGGCGTGGTGTCAGTGCTAAAGGCCACCACGCGGAAGTTCTGGGCGAACCCTGCGCCGTCGCTGCTCGTGTCCAGGGCCCCATTGGAGAGGGTGTAGGCGAGCGTGGTGGCCGGCACGGTGGCCAGCAGCGCGGCGGGGGCCCCATCGAGGCGGCGGTACACGCGGTAGCCGCCCACGGCAAAGCCCACGTAGGGGTTCCAGCGCAGGGCCACGCTGCCCTGGCTGTAGCCGCCCGCGCCGGTTGTGGCGGTGGCTTGCAGGCGCACGGTTTGGGCCCCGGCGGTGGTCAGCACCGTACCGCAGCCGTTGGCGATGGAAAGCTGGTATTCGTAGGAATTGGCGCCCGCGTCCACCGCGTTGGCGTCGGTGTAGGTAGTGGCGGTGGGGGCCGCGGTGCCCACCACGGCGAAGGCGCCGGTACCCGCTACGCGGCGCAGCACCTGCACCTGGTTGGGCGTGTTGGTACCGTTGGGTACGCTGAACGTGAGGATAATGCGGGCGTTGCTGGCGGCGTCCACCGAGGCCGTGCTGAGGCTGATGGTGGGCTGGTCGAGCAGAATATTTAGGCTGGAAACTGCCGAGCCCGTGCAGCCAAAGGCCGACGTTTCCACCACGCTCAGCGAGCGGCTGGGGGCCCCCGAAGTGAAGAGCACCGTGACCAGGCCCGTGCCCTGCCCCCCGGTGATGGTGCCGCCCACCACCGCCCACTGGTAGGTAGCCGTGGCGCTGGCCCCCGCCACCGCGTAGGTGCCCATGAAGGCCTGCGACGGGTCACAAATAAAGGCCGGCCCGGTGATGGTGCGCTGGGGCGGCAGCGGGTTCACGGTAATAAGTACCGAGTCGCGCCCGGCGCAGCCCTGGGGCGAGGTGCCCGTCACCCGGAACTTTACCACGATGGGCCCCCCGGTGGTGTTGGCGGCGGTATATACGGGCTGGGCCGCGGTGGGGCTGCTCAGGCCGGCGGCCGGCGTCCAGGCGTAGGTGAAGCCGGCTTGGGCCGGGGCCCCCAGCGTCACGGTCTGGCCCGCGCACACACTGGTGGCCATGCCCGCGCGCACTACCGGCACGGGGCTGACGGTGACGGCCACGGTGCCAGTGGCCGCGCAGCCGGTGGCCAGCGTGGCCGTGATGGTGTAGGTAACGGTGAGGGCCCCGGCCGTAGCGTTGGCCAGCGTCACGGTGGGGTTGGCAATGGCCGGGTCGCTCAGGCCCGTGGCGGGGCTCCAGCGGTAGGTGACGCCCGCCACCGCCGGGGCCCCCAACTGCGCCGTGCCGCCCGAGCAAATGGCCACCGCCGCGCCCGGCACCACGGTGGGCAGCGGCAGCACAGTTACCGTTACCTGGGCCGTGCCGGCGCAACCGCTGGGGTTGGCCGCGCCGGTGATGGTGTAGGCGGTGGTTTGGGTGGGGGCCACCACGAAGGGCCCCGGGCCGGCCTGGGTGGTGCCGCCGCCGGTGAGGGTATAGGTGCTGCTGCCGCTCACGCTCAGCGTGGTAGACGCGCCCTGGCAGATGCTGAGCGGGCCCGCCACGGCCAGCACCGGGGCGGCCAAAATAGTCACCGGTAGGCTCACTGAGTCGGTGAGGCAGCCGTAGGCTGAGATGCCCCGGGCCACCAGCGTGCCCGTGCCGGCGCTGCCCCACAGCACCTGCACCGTGGGGCCCGTGGCGCTGCCCACCAGGACGCCGCCCGTAGCGCGCCAGCGGTAGGTGGCGGTGGCGCCGTTGGCGGTGTAGGCGTGCGCAGTTTGGGCGCACGCGGTGGCATCGCCGGCAATGGTCGTGGGGCCCGCGGCCCGCGTCACGGTGATGCGCAGCACGTCGGCCGCGGTTTTGCCGCCGCAGGCCACGTCGCGCACGGTCAGGGCTATGTCGTAGGGCGTGGCGCGGGCTTCGCCACAGGCCGAATTGTACACGAATGTGCCGGCTACGGTGCCGCGGCCGGTGGCCGTAGCCGTGCCCGTGAGGCTGCCCGGGGCCACCGTGCCCGCGCTGCCATTAAAGGTGGCATTGAAGCCGCCCGCGCCATCAAGCAAAGCGCTGTTGGCCGTGAGCACCAGGGGGTTGCCCGCCGGCTGGGTGGCCGTGACGGGGATGCTCAGCGCCTGGCCTTCCTCGATGGTGTAGGCGCGGGGCAGCGCCACCGCCGGGGCCAGCGCTGGGGCCAGCGTGCTCGGGCACTGCGCCACCACCAGCTGCAGGTCGCGCCGCGTGGTGCCAATCAGCACCTCCCGCCCGTTGATGGTGCGGTACTCGGCCACGTCCACGGCCACCACGTACTTGCCCTGGTTGGCGGCCCCGTAGCGGGCCACGCCGGTGCTGGCGTTCAGCAGCGCGAAGTTGCCGGCCCCGGTGCCAAACGGGTTGGCCAGCGAGTAGCCGGCGTAGTAGGCCACGGCCAGCGGCAGAGGCGGAAACACCGTGGGGAAGTTCTGCCTCGAACTGACAAACCGCCCATAGGGTGTGCCGAAGGAGTACACGAGCCGGTCGCCGTCGGCGTCCACGGCGTTGTTGAGGCTGATGGTCGTATCGTTCTGGCACACAATGGCCACGGCCGTGTCGGAAAACACTGGCGAGTGGTTGGGCAGCAGGGCCGGGGCCATGCTCGTGTACAGCGTCAGCGGCTGGTTGTTGCTGCCGGCGTTCAGGTTGGTCACGTCCACGTTGCGGTTACCCCGCGTGAACACGGCGTAGTAGCCGTCGAACGACACGGGCAGGTTCACCACGCCCACAAATTTCTGGAGCCGAAACGGCTGCTGGGGCCCCGTCACGGTGCAGCCCGTGGCGGTGGGCGGCAGCAGCACCCGCGAGAGCGAGGTGGAGGCGATGCTCATCAGCCCGGGGACACCCTGCGTCACGATGCGCGGGTAGTTGGTGGTGGTGAGCACAATCTGGGCCCCGGTGGTGCGGTTATAGATGCCCACGACGGCCTCGTTGTTGGGCGCTACGGCCCCCGGCAGCGAGTTGTTGTAAATGGTCACCGTCAGCTCGTAGCGGAACGGCGCCGCGGCGGGCCCGTTGGCGTCGAGGTAGCGGTAGCTCATCTCGCCGCCCAGTAAGTGGGTAGCGCGCGCCGGCCCGGCCAGGCCCAGCACCAGCAGCACCAGCAGGGCCCCCAGGCTGCAAAATTGCCGCAGTAAAGTTGTCAGCATATCAAAAAGTAGAAGCGTGCAGAAAAAAAGGAGCGGGCCAGCAGGGCCCCGGGTCGCGCCAGCGTAAAAAAAGCAGGTGTCATTGCTGGTTATTAATGCGCTGCGGAGGCCGTCTTGCAGAGCGCAGCGAAGCATCTTTACTGCGTACTAAGTAATTAAGTACCCGTTGGTAAATAGCTTATGTTAAAACAGATGGCCATGCTGAGTTTGTTCAAATATATATGCTGACTAACTAACTATAAATGTTGTAGTTATACCCGAATAAGAGATGCTTCGACTGCGCTCAGCATGACGTTCACTACATCAAACTAATTAGCAACGGGTACTTACTTAATCCAATCAATTGGGTTTACTGCCGTAATAAAGATGCTTCGTTACGCTCTGCATGACGGCCTTCTCGGCGCACTAAATTACTGATAACCAGCAACTGACAACTACACCTACTCGCGTACCACGCGGCGCACGGCCACCTGGCCCTGAGGGTCGCGCAGGCGCAGCAGGTATACGCCGGCGGCCAGGGGCCCCAGGTCGAGGGCCGCGTCGGTGCCCGGGGCCAGGCGCACGGCGGTGGTCAGCAGGGTGGCACCCAGCAGGTTCTGTATTTCTACGGCGTAGGGCCCGGGGGCCCCGGCGCCGGCCAGGTGCAGGCGCAGGCGGCCGTCGGCGGTGGGGTTGGGCGCCACCGTGAGGCCGGGCAGGGCCGCCGTGGCCGCCGTAGCTGTGGGGGTAGCCGGCTGGATGAGCAGGGTGTAGTCCTCCACTTCGCCGTTGGCGAGGTCAACGGCGCAGGGGTCGGCCGCTCGGGTGGTCTGGTCGGTTTCCACGCGCAGGCGGGTGCGCCCCGGGCGGGCGGTGGCGGGCAGCGCGAAGGTGCCCGTGCAGGTGTTGCTGCTCACAGTAGTGCTGAACAGCAGCTCATTGTCCGCAAATACCCCGTCCTGGTTGAAGTCGGCCCAGGCCACCGTGCGGTGCGTGGCGCTGCTGCTGACGCCCACCGTGAGGGTAGCCGTGGTGCCCGCGGCCAGCGTAATCGTTTTGGCCACGTAGCTGCCGTAGCCGCCGGGCTCCAGCCCGCTGGCGTTGCTGAAGCCGCCCGGTGCGGCGCTCACGCTGGTAATCCAGAGGGGGCTGCTGACGCCCGCTCCGAAGCCCGTGCCGTTCGAGGCGCAGTAGTTCAGGCAGGGCACGCTAATAACGAAGCCCGCCCGCGAGGTGCTGCTCGCGCCGTTGGCGTTGGTAACAGTAAGGGCCACCGCGTAGGTGCCGGCGGCAAACTGGTGGGCTGGGTTTTGCAGGGCGCTGGTGGTGCCGTCGCCAAAATTCCAGCTCCAGGCCGTGGGCGCGTTGGTGGTCTGGTCGGTGAACTGCACGGGGTTCACGCAGCCCCCACTCACGTAGGTCGAGGTGAAGGCGGCCACCGGTGGGTTGGGATTGGCCGCCAGCACCACGGCGTAGTCTTCCACTTGGCCGTTGGTGGGGCCCTTGCAGGGCTGCGGGTCGCTGCCGGCGTAGTCCGCCACGAGGCGCAGGCGCAGCGGCTGGCCCAGCGGCGCCGTAGCGGGCAGCTTCAGCGAAAACGTGGGGCTGGCAGTATTCAGGGCCTGGCCCACCAGCTCGGAGGCGGCAAAGGCGCCGTCGTTGTTCAGGTCGAGGTATACGCGGGTGTCGTGGGGCAGGGTGCCGCCGGTCGTCACTTGCAGCGGGTAGGCCACGCCCACTACCAGGGCCGCCCGCTGGGCGCAGCTAAAGTCCTGGTAGCCCGCGCTGCCGTCGGCCGAGGCGTTGTCGATGGTGCTCAGGCGCACGCGCACCACGCCGTAGTTGCAGCAGTAGGCGGCGGTGGCCGGCGCGCAGGTAGCGGCGGCGGGCGCGGTGCTGTTGTAGGTAATGGTGGTGGCCGCGCTGGTGGCGCTGCCGTTGCCGTTGGTGGCCACGAGCCGCACCTGGTAGGCGCCGGCGGCGGCGTAGCAGTGGCTGGGGTTTTGGGCAGTACTGGCGGTGCCGTCGCCGAAGCTCCACAGCCACGACGTAGGCAGGTTCTGGCTGGCGTCGCTGAACTGCACGCAGCCCGAGCAGGTGGTGGCGCCGTTGGTGGTGAAGGCCGCTACCGGAGGCCCGGTGCTGGCGGCCAGCGTCACGGCGTAGTCCTCGTCCTGCGAGAACTGGGGCGTGGAGCACGGCGTGGGCACGGGGCTGTTGGTGTAGTCGGCGGCGATGCGCAGGCGCAGCGGCACCCCGGTGCGGGCCGTGGCGGGCGCGGCAAAGGTGGCGGTGTGCAGGCCCCCCGCGGTGGCCGTGCCCGTGCCCAGGGTGGCGGCCATGATGACCTCCGTCACGGGGTCGAACGCGCCATCGTTGTTGTAGTCAATCCAGGCCAGCACCGTTTCGTTGTTGTTGAGGCTGGTGCGCACCGTGAGGGTGTAGTTCTGGCCCACCGAGAGGGCGGTGACCGTAGTGGTGGCGGGTGCGCGGCAGCTGTAGTCCTGGTAGCCGTCGGCCTGCCCCAGGGTGGTGTTGTTGATGCTGCTCAGCGCCACGTTGAGGATGCCCATGTTGAAGGCCGTGACCGTGGCGGCCGCCGCGCTGGCCCGGCCCGGGGTGCAGGTGGCCGCCGCCGGGCAGGTTTGGGCGCGGGCTGCCGGGGCCCCCAGTGCCACCAGTATGGCGGCCGCAAGCAGTGATTTCCAAAGGCGTACACCGTGGCGCATAAGCAAAAAGCAAGGGGTAGATTTTTTCCGTGGTTAAATGTAGCCCACGAAACTGAGGCCCCCGCCCGGGAGTTGGCCAGTGGGCATTTTTCGTCGCTGGTGTCCCCAGTTGCGCGGGCTTGGGGCCCGTGCGGCGCGGGCACGCAGCCGTAGTTTTGGGCTTTCGTTTCCAGCGTTTATTATGTCCCAAAAAACTGTGCTCATCACCGGGGGTACGTCTGGCATCGGCCGGGCCTGCGCCCTGGCCTTTGGCCGCGCCGGGTACGCCGTGGCCGTGACCGGCCGCGACGCGGCCCGCCTCGCCGACACCGCCGGGGCCCTGGCCGCCGCCGGCGTGGCCCACCTCACCGTGCAGGCCGACGTGGGCGATGCCGCCGCCGCCACCCGCGCCGTGGCTGCCACCGTGGCCCGCTTCGGGGGCCTCGACGTGCTCATCAACAACGCCGGCCTGAGCATGCGCGCCAAGTTTGCCGACGTGGACGTGCGGGTGCTGGAGCAGCTCATGCAAACCAACTTTTTCGGCACCGTGTACACCACCAAGGCCGCCCTGCCGCACCTGCTGGCTAGTAAGGGCACCGTGGTGGGCATCAGCAGCATCGCGGGCTTCCGGGGGCTGCCGGGGCGCACGGGCTACTCGGCCTCCAAGTTTGCCATGAACGGTTTCCTCGAAGCCCTGCGCACCGAGCTATTGCCCGCGGGCGTGAACGTGCTCACGGCCGCGCCGGGCTTCACCGCCTCCAACATCCGCCACGCCGCACTGGTGGCCAACGGCCAAACCCAGAACGATACCCCCCGCGACGAAGGCCGGATGATGACCAGTGAGGCCGTGGCCGCCCACGTGCTGCGGGCCGTGGCGCAGCGCCGCCGCACCCTCGTGCTAACGGGCCAGGGCAAGCTCACGGTTTTTCTGAACAAGTGGCTTCCCGGCCTGATGGACAAGCTGGTACTGGCCAACTTCCGCAAGGAAGAAGGCGATTTCTAGGGGCCCCAGGGCAGCAGTTGCCCCAACCTTAATACGCCTGCGCCTGGCTAGGATTTTGCCGGTTCTTTGCGCCTACCAGGGCGCGGAGAACCAGTTTTACCACCCGTTTTATTTCGCAGGAAGCAACTGTCGTCCTCATCGTAAAGTGAAATACAAAAACGCAGTTAGGATGCGGGCGCAAACTCAGCGCGCACGCCAAGGGCAAGTTCGGTAAGTGCAACTAAAACTTAACCCTACTGCTCTGCCAAAGGCCGGGGGCTGTACCGCCACCATTGGCACCAACGCCCCATTCTTGGCCTGCTCGCCCAAGGCCTGTGGGAATACATGCAGTAATAATTTCTCGGCCAGAAAAGCCAGGCCGGGGCCTTTGGGGCCCCGGCCGTTTTGCGCTTCGTGCGGCGGCGCTACTCGATAACGAAGGTGTCGTCGGCGCGCACGTAGGCCACGCGGTTCTGCCAGCGCACGCGCAGCCAGATGTCTTCGCGGCCCAGTACCAGCAGGCGGTCGCCGGCCGCCGCGGTGCTCAGCCAGGCCGCGCCCGCGCCCGGCCCGGCCATGAGCACGGCGCCCTGCCGGGCCACCAGGCCCACCGGCGTAGGGGCCAGGGCCAGCAGATAAGTTCCCGCCATCCCCAAATAGCCCGCGTAGCCGAGCCAGGCGCCTGGGCGGGTGCGCCGCCAGCGCCACCCCAGCCCCACGGCCCCCAGCACAGCCCCCGCCAGCAGTAGCTCTAAGCCGGGATAGTAGTAGCGCTGGGCACGCACGCGCAGCTCCTGTTGCCAGGTGGTGGGGTAGCCCACCAAGCGGTGCCGGGCGGCCAGCATGGCCTGCTGCCGCCAGGTATCGAGGCGGGGCTGCCGGGCCTGCGCCAAACCCAGGTACAGCAGGGCGGCCGGGTAGTGGCCCAGCTGCTGCTGGGCGTAGGCCAGTTGCAGTAGTGCCCGCGCCGAGGCCCGACGCTGGCCCCACACCTGCCGCCGCAGCAAGGCCGTGGCCGCCGCGTACTGGTGCGCCGCCAGTAACGAATCGACCCGGGGCAGGGCCCCGGCAGTGGCCGCCGGGGCCGCTGATAAATTTTTTCCCGGATCAGCGTTGGCACCCAATCCCCAGAAAGGCAGTGCCATAAACCCTAGCAATAGGGCCCCTGCGAAGTACCAAGGCACTTTTTTTTGCGTTGGAGTTGCGCAGCCAAAAAGCTTGCCGTACTTTTGTGCCCACAAAGAAGGTAACGCCTTTCTTGTTTCCCCCAAAATGATTCTGTAGCTCAGCTGGTAGAGCAGTACACTTTTAATGTACGGGTCCTGGGTTCGAATCCCAGCGGGATCACTAAAAGCCCCTTTCGGTAACGTCAGGGGCTTTTTTGTTTCCCAATAGGTCGGTGCGCTGGAGCCAGGAAAAAAAGTCGGCGGGTTAATAATTGTCATCTGGAAGCGGGTTTGGGCGGGCGCCACGGCGCAGGCGGCAGGGCGAGGGCCCTCTGGCGAATGCGCTGGAAGCCCGCGCGGGCGCGGCGGGCGCAATTGCCGTGCAAAGAAAGTGGGGTTTTGCCCGGGGGCCGGTGTGGCCAAGGCCAACCGCTGGCGTTAGCCCCCAAGCAGTGAATTACTGGTAGTGCCCATGGGCAGCGGCGATGCGCGCCTCCGGGTTAAATCGTACTTTAGTTAAGCGTTATTTTCTTTGGTGTATTATATTTTTGTTTACATTTGAGCAGACACATACGATTGCATTGTGTGGTGTTAGATACATCCTGTTTTTTCTTGCTCAAAGTCACTCTTATGAAAAAGTTCACGCTGGCGCATCTGATGTTGGTTCTAGGAATGGGCATTTTAGCTGTCAATTTGGTCTTTAACCACTTTTTTGATGTGCCGATTGCTGTAAACTATTTCTTTCGCGGTGGTGCCTTGGTTACGATGTCTTTTGGATTTTTAAGTTTTCGTCTGGTTGCCGTTGAGTAACGCGTATGGAATAGATTACATTAGATAAATTATATATTTAAAATTATTTTGCTATCCTTTGCTGTGCTAATAGCACTCGGGGGCAGGTATGGGTACGGTACTGGCCGGCCCAGGCAGGCTGGGCTGGGCTGGGCGCGGCGCGGCAACTAGAAAGGAGTTGGGGTTTTGGGCCTGCGTAGCAGGCCCAACAGAGCAGTGGGGCTAGCGTTTCCGAACGCGGGTGCGTTGCCAGTCTACGGTGGCGGCGCGCAGCACTATGGGGTGGGCGGCCGGGCCGTGCGGGCTCCTGCCGTAGCGGCGCAGGGCGGCCGGTACTACTTGTTTTTTGGGGCCAACGATATTCAGAACGATCAGCAGCGCGGCGGCATCGGGGTGGCCGTGGCCGACAACCCGGCCTGCCCGTTCAGGGATTACCTCGGCCACCCGCTGGTGGACAAGTTCTACAACGGGGCCCAGCCCATCGACTAGTGGTCTGACAACTTAGTTTCGTCAGTTTTTTTGGTTAATTCAGCGTATCTGTTTTTCAACTTATCGCGGGCCTTTTTGGTGGTGAAGGACCAATTGACTTTGGTGGCGGCGGCGTTGCGCTTGGCTTGCCAGGCCAATGCCTCTTGTTCGAGTCGTTGCTGGGTGGCGATACGCTGGTCCAGGCACTGGCGGGAGAGGGCGGCAAATTCGATTTCCGCCATGTTGAGCCAGGAGCCGTGCTTGGGCGTGTAGTGGAATTCGAGGGTGTGGCGCAGGTAGCGGGCCGTCTCGAGGGGTAGGTGTTCGTAAAAGGCCCCGTAGGTGTGGGTGCTGTAATTGTCTTGCACGAGCTGGATTTTGGCCGCCTCGGGGTAGTGGGTTTGCACGAGCCAGTCCATAAAACGGGCGTAATCGCCCTTATTTTTGGTCGTCGTCACCTGTAAGTGGCGCTGACCTGTGTCGATGTTATAAGCCAGCAGCACGTTGCAGACGCCTTTTCGCACGTACTCCTGGTGTTCTTTTTGGGTCGCGTTGGGCTTGGGCGGCAGCGGCGTAAGCACGTGGTCGAGCAGTTGGCAGGGCCGCTCGTCGAAACACAGGCGCACCACGCCCGCTGCGGCCGGGGCGCTGTAGACGTCGAGCACGTCCTCCAGATTGGCCAGGTATTCGCCCGTGATGGTGCCAATGCACCACATTTCTTTTAGCCAGGGCTTGAGGTGGCTTTTTTTAACACCTGGCGAATCGTTTCCTTGGAAACGGCCGGTCCGTAGTCGAGCGAGACGAGGGTTTCGTTGAGCAGCGAGAGCGTCCAACGGGCCGCGCCGGTCGGCAATTCACTGCACGCCAGACTGGTGATACGCGCTTCCAGGGCGGGCGTCACCTTCGGCGGTTGCCCGCTGCGCGGGCGCTCTTCCAGCGCCTGGGCCAGCCCGCCGGCCAGGTAGCGGCCCTTGAGGCGGTAGTATTGGGTGGTGGAAATGCCCCCTTCGGCCTGCACGGCGGCCGCACTTTTGCCGCTGCTCATGGCCAGCAGGGCCCGGGCGCGCGCGATTTTGCGGCTCTTGTGGGTGCCTTTTTTGACAATCGCCTGCAATTTGGCGGCATCGGCAGGCGGTAGATTGACGGGTTTGGCGAGGTGGGGCATTAGCGAAAAACGGATGGTGTCCACTCGTTACTGTTACAAACGGAATTAAGTTGTCAGACCACTAGTTCGTGCTTAAGGACGCTGACGGTAAGCACTACCTCATGTACGGCGGCTGGGCGCACTGCAATATCGCGCAGTTGAAAGAGGACTTTACCGGCTTCGTGCCCTTCACCGACGGCACTACATTCAAGTCCATCACGCCCCTAGGCTACGTGGAGGGCCCCGTGATGTTCCGCCGCCAGGGCAAGTACTACTTCATGTGGAGCGAAGGCGACTGGACGGGCTCCGGCTACTCGGTGGCCTACGCTGTGGGCGACGCGCCGTTCGGGCCGTTTCGGCGGGTGGGCAAGGTGCTGCAGTAAGACCCTCAGGTGGGCACTGGCGCTGGCCACCACGCCGTCATCCAAGTGCCGGGTACCGACCGCTGGTACATCGCCTACCACTGCCATCCGCTCGGCGACGCCGAAGGTAACCACCGCGAGGTGTGCCTCGACGAAATGCATTTCGATAAAAATAGCCGTATTTTGCCCATTAAAATGACGAACCAGGGCGTGGCCACGCAGCCGCTAAAATAATGACCAACAGCTTAATGACGCGCCATTACCTAGCCGCCTGGCTGCTGGCCGCACCGCTGGCCCTGGCCGGTTGCCGGGCCGGCCTAGGGCCCCAGGCGGGGGCCCCGCGCCGCTTCCCGCACCTCGTGGCGGTGGTCGACAAAAAGGCCACGTACCAAACCAAGGCGCTGTTCTACAACTTGCTGCACCCCAGCGGGCCGGGTATTTTGGTGGGCCAGCAGGACGCCACGCAATACGGCGTGGGCTGGCACGACGAGCCCGGCCGCAGCGACATCAAAAGCGTGTGCGGCTCGAACCCCGCCGTGTACGGCTGGGACGTGGCCGAGGTGGTGAACGCCGCCCGCCAGGGTCGCACCGTGGCCACTGACACCACGCTGCGCCGCCACCGCCAACTGGTGCTCGACGCCTACCAGCGCGGGGGCCTCAACACCTTCTGCTGGCACATGGACAACTTCGTGACCGGCAAGAACTTCTACGACACCACGGCCGTGGTGGCGGCCATTTTACCGGGCGGGGCCCAGCACGCGGCCTACCTGCGGGCCTTGGACGTGGCAGCCGACTACTTCCGGGGTCTAAAGGCGCCGGACGGCACGGCCGTGCCCGTCATCTTCCGGCCGTTTCACGAGCACACGGGCTCGTGGTTTTGGTGGGGCAAGCGCCACTGCACCCGGGCCGAGTTTGTGCAGCTCTGGCGCTTCACGGTGAAGTACTTGCGCGACGAAAAGCAGGTGCACAACCTGCTCTTCGCCTACTCGCCCGACCGCGTGCCCAACATGGCCGAATACTTCGAGCGCTACCCCGGCGACGCCTACGTGGACGTGCTGGGTTTCGACGACTATGGCGATTTTAACGCCGTGGCCGCGCCCAACAAGGGCGTCGCGACGCTGGCTGCCATCGTGGGCGAGGCGCACAAGCGCCGCAAAATCCCCGCCCTTACCGAAGCCGGCCTGGAAAAGCTGACAACCCCCAACTGGTTCGACGAGAATTTATTGGGCCAAATAAAAGCCGATCCGCAGGCCCGCCAAATCGCCTACCTCATGGTGTGGCGCAACGCTCACACCGGCCATTTCTACGCGCCATACCCCGGCCACGCCAGCGTACCTGGCTTTTTGCGTTTCTACCAAGATCCGCTCACCGTATTCGAAGCCGACCACCCGCGGCTGTATACCGTGCCGTAGCCGCGCCGGCAGCTTTACACGAAAAGGGGCCCCGGCTGCGCTTGCAGCCGGGGCCCCTTTTCGTGTAAAGCTGCCGGGTACTTACTTGGTGATCAGTACGCGCTGGCTGAGGGCGGGCTGGTTGGCGGGGCGCACCACCAGCTGGTACACGCCGGGGGCCACGCCGGTCAGTGGCACCTGGAACTGGTTATCGCCGGCGGCCAGGCGCGGGTTCAGCGTGGCCACGCGCTGGCCCAGGGCGTTCACTAGCTCCACCATTACCAGCTGGGCGGTGGCCAGGCGCAGGCGGGCGTTGAGGGTGTAGCCGCTGGCCGGGTTGGGAAAAGCGGTGAGGCCGGCCGCCGCGGCTGCCGCGCCGCTGCGGGCCGCCAGGGTCCCTTGGGCTGCCCAATCGGCTAGTTTGTCCTTAGTAATGATGTCGTTGTCGTTGTACAAACTGGTGAGGAACGCCACCGGCTGGGAGCGGATGTAGCTGCCTTGCCAGGCGCAAAACCACGACCACCACGTGGCGTAGCCCCGAGCCTGGTCGGGGTTCACCAGGCTTTCGCTCTCGGTGAGGGCGACTAGTTTGTTGGGGGCCATGGCCCGCATCGCGGCCCAGTTGCCCGAGATGTTCACGTTGGGGTTGGGCGTCGGGGTGGACTGGTAAATGTCGTCGCCGGCCACGTCCACGTAGGCGTCGCCCGGGTACCAGTTCGGGTCGGGCATGGCGTTGGCCGAGTACACCCACACCAAGTTGTGCAGCTGGTGGCGCACCGTCAGGCGGGTGTAGAGCAGTTGC
The DNA here is from genome assembly GCF_003149515.1 of Hymenobacter nivis. NCBI lineage: Bacteria > Pseudomonadati > Bacteroidota > Cytophagia > Cytophagales > Hymenobacteraceae > Hymenobacter > Hymenobacter nivis. The sequence continues at coordinate 1,841,891 of NZ_CP029145.1, read as the reverse complement.
CAGAGCTTCTTAAAATTATCGGCTCCCTGGTTTCCCCACCAGAAAAACGTGCCAGGGGTTTCGTGCAGGGGCCGCCACAGCACGGGAATGCCCGCTGCTTGGAACTTCTTGAGCTGCGCGGCAATCAGGTCGATGTCGTTCAGCAGCAGGTGGTACCTGGTGCCGGAAGTATCGGCCAGCGCGGCCGCGAAGTTGAAGGTGGTGTTGACGGTATAAAAAGCGCCGCTCGGGTCGTTGGGGTTTACCAAGTCGGTGGGGGCCCGCCAGTGCCAGATCAGGCTGGTGATGCCGCGGCCGTTGCCGCTACGGCTCCAGCCCAGGTAGCGCTCAGTGGTGCCGCTGGGCGTGCCGTAGGCGGCTACCGCCGAGGTCGAGTAGTCGAACAAATCCATGCTCACGATGGCGGGCTCTTTGCCGGTGGTGGCCAGCACGTATTTGACTTCGGAGTTGGTATTGCCGTATTGGTCATCTTGCTGGCCCGACAAGATTTTGGTGCCGTACAAATCGACGAGGTAGCCGTGTAGTGCCTTGGCCGTGGGCGTGGCCAGCGGATCGGACAGCTGCTTAGCCGGCTTGGGCGGCGGGGCCACCGAGGTGGCCGTCAGCTGCACGTAGTCGATGCCATAGTAGCCGTAGTTGCCGCCGATTGTGACGGTGTTCAGGCCCCGCGGTAGCAGCACGGTGCCGGCATCGCTGACGGCAAAAGCGGGCCCGGTGGTGGTGCCGGCAAACGATACGGTCGATTTGGACCCATTCACGTCCAGGTTGGCCACCTTCAAGCCGTAGGGCGACGTGTAGCCCACCGACAGCTTGTAGAGGCCGGCCGTGGGGTTGTTGAAGGTGATGGCTACGTTTTTGGCGTCGCTGTTGTCGAAGCCCGTGACGAAGCCCGTGCCGGAAAAGCCCGTGGGCGAGGTGGCCACCGTCACGCCGGTCAGCACGCCGGCTTCGGCCTCGGCGCGGCCGTTGGTGAGGGGTACTATCGTAGTTTGGGCCGTGCTGGCCGCGGGGGCCAGCACGGCCCCGGCCAAGGCCAGGCCGCGCCCCCAGCGGCCCAGCAAGTCGAGTAAAGAATGAAAAGACATAAAAAATGAGCGAAAAAGTGCAAAGAACGTGGGAAGTAAAACGCTAAAAAGCAGGGGTTTCGCCGGCCGCAGTCAGGGGCTTTGGAAATCCTTTGCTCTATTTATAAAAGTACCTGAATCAACTACTTGGCTTTAATACTAATCTAGCAATTACTTGCCCGTAGTCCGCTGCTGCTACCGCTGGCGGCGTTTGGGGGGCGCGCCGGGTAGTGGCGGGCCGGAACCGTCATCAACGCAGCGGCCGGCCACCCCGACGGGGTGCCTGCCCCGGGCGGTGGCGGGCCGACCCCGGGCCTTACTGCCCGGGGCCTTACCTTCGGGCCGCCTGGGGCGCTGGCCGCGCCGGGTAGTCCGCTCATGCCCGCATTCCTGCTCTTTTCCCCCCGCAAACTGTTGCTGCTAGCTTTGTTCGCCGCAGTTGCGCCCGTAGCGGCGGGGCACGCCCAAGCCCGCGGCGGGGCCCTGCCCGAAGCGCCCGCTGCCAGCTACCGCGGCCAGTCGTTTCCTCAGCAACGCACGCCCATCGAGCAGTTGCCCTTGGGCGGCCAAGCCGAAATCCTGCGCCTGGAAACGCTCCTTGACCAAGCCTATGCGGGCCTGACGGCCAGCCCTACGGCCGCCGTGTTCCCGCCCATCCTGGCCGAGGCCGTGGCACAGGCTGCCGAGCAAGCCGCCGCCGTAGAGCCCACTTGGAACCAGGACGCGTACCGCCGCGAAGCTGCCTTCTACGCCGCCGAAGAAGCCCGGCGCCATCCCGCCAAGCCCCAGCGCTGAGGGGCCCCGGCGCAGCTTCGTCTCCTAACCGCTCTGCATAAAACGTAGCGCGGCCTCTGTAGTCCGCGGCCTTCGGCTCGCCCTGCCAATTGCCGGGCCGCGGACCACAAAATCCGCGCTACAACGCTTGGCTAGTCAGCGTAAACTCGTCAAAGTCGGCCACGGCTGTGGCTGGGCCCTGCGCCAGCACCCCCACCCGAATACCCCGGTCCCAGGGCGGTAGGTATGCTCCGTCAACGTCGGAGCCAGGGGGCATCAGGGCCTGCCAGGTCCGGCCGTCGTCGGCGCTGTAGGCGAAGGCAAAGTGCGTGCTACGGCGGGCTTGCAAGCGCAGGCGCAGGGGCCCCGCGCCGGTGGGCAGCGCCGTTTCGACCAGTACTTCTTCCTGGCCTTTGGCGCGGCGCACGAGGCGCAGGCGGCCGTCGCCGGCCAACAGGGCCAGGGCGTTGTCGGGGTCGCCGAAGGCAGCCAGGCCGGCGGTGGTACCGGCGGGCAGCGTCGCCAGGCGCAGCAGGGTCGTGGTGGCGTCGTAGTTGGCCGTATAAATGGTGTGGCCTAGAACCGCCCCGCCGTGGTCGGGCCGCGCCGTGAGATGCAGCTGGCCCCCGCCCACGGTCGCGGCGGGGCGGTACTCTACCGGCCACTGCCAGGCCAGGCCCAGGGCCGCACCGTCAAATCCGTCGCGCACGGGCGGCGCGGGCCGGGTCGGAGCAGGGGCTCCCGGGCCGCCGCTTACGAAGACGGGCCAGCCGCCGGCGTTCCAGACGAACTCGCTCAGCAGGCCTTGGCGGCCCACCATTTCGCCGCCCGGCGCCGCGGCGTAGGCGTGGTGCAGCAGGTACCAGTGGCCGTTGCGCTCCACGGCGGTACCGTGGCCGGGGCATTTCCAGGTATCGTTTTGGGTGAGTATGGGGTTACGGGCATATTTCTCCCAGGGGCCCAGCAAAGTTTTGGCACGGGCCACGCCGGTGGCGTAGGTGCAGCCGCCGCCGCAGCAGCCGTTAGCCGCGTAAAAGGCGTAGAAGTAGCCGCCGTGGCGCACCATGCTAACGCCCTCCACAAGCCTGCCCTCCCAGGGTGCCGTATTTCGGAACAGCTCGGTTCTGGTACCTGTAAGGGCGGTGCGGGCCGCGTTCATTGGCTGGGCCCAGATGGGCGTGGGCTGGCCGATGCTGTTGCCGTCTTCCTTCCACACCAGGTAAGGCTGGCCTTTTTCGTCGCGCACCGGAAAGGCATCAATCGAGCCGTCGGGCTGGCCCACCAGCGGGCCGTGGTCGCGGTAGGGGCCCTCGGGGCGGTCGGCGCTGGCAACGCCCACGGCCAGGTTGCCGCCTTTTTTGTGGGCGGCGTAAAAAATATAGGTCTTGCCGCCGTCCTGGCTGATTTCCGGGGCCCAGAAGTAGTAGTCGGCCCAGGCCGGCTGCTCGCCCGAAAACACGTGGCCCACCAGCGTCCAGTCCGTCAGATTGGTCGATTTCAGCAGCGGAAACACAGGGCCCCAGTTCGACGACGTGGCCGTAGCCCAGTACGTATTGCCGATTTTCGTCACCGACGGGTCGGGGAAATCACCTGGTAGCACGGGGTTGACTACGGCCGTCGGCACGGGAGATTTAAGCCCGGCAATGGCCTGGCCCACGGCTGGTTGCAGGGCCCCCAGCGAGGCAACGCCCGCCAGCCCCACGGCGGCCAGTAAGTGGGAGCGAGTTAAAATATCCATGAGCGGAACAAAAAAATCGGCTTGCGTAAGGCGGGTCAAAGACTTGGGGGTTGCCCGTAAAGCAGTAAAGAAATGGTAATTGCTCATTCGCCGCCGGGCCGTGGGAGCGGCGTATCAATGGCCACCGGCGTACCAAAATTGGGCGAGCCATCGGCGTTCCAGGTGAAGGGCTGCATCCGCGGGTTGCGGGCGTTGCCGCAGCCTTCATTGGCGTTGCTGTTGGCATGGTAGATGAGCCAGTTCTGGGTGCCGTCTTTCGAAACGAAAAAGCCGTTGTGGCCGGGACCGTAGGCGTGGTTGGCGGTATTTTTCGCAAATACCGGCGTGGCCGATTTCGTCCAGGCGTTAACGTCCATCGGGTCGGCCGTAGTGCTGGCCGTGAGCATCCCCAGGGCGTAGTCGTCGGTGCTGCAATGGCTGGCCGAGTACGTCAAAAACGTCTGGCCCGCGTGCTGAATTACCTCCGGCCCCTCATTTACTTTGGGGTAGCCGTTCAGCTCCCAGGCGTACTGAGGATGGCTGAGCTGCACCCGGGGGCCGGTCAGCGTCCAGGGGTTGCTCATTTTACAGATGTATATGTTCTGCTGTACGGAGTTAGCCTCCTGGCCCGACCACAGCAGATAGCGGCCGCCGTTTTGCTCCAGCACGGTGCCGTCGATGGCCCATAAGTCCTGGCCGGGCACGGCAATCTGGCCTTTCTCCGTCCAGGAGCCAGTCGTGGGGTCGGGGCTGGGGTTTTCAAGCACCCACAGGCGCTGGCCACCGCAGCACATTCCGGGGCCCGCCGTGAAGTACACGTACCACTTGCCATCCAGGAAGTGCAGCTCGGGGGCCCAGATGTTGTGTGAGTCCAGCCCGGAAGCCGGCGGCGTCCAGATTATCTTACTCGCGGCCGAGCTTAGTTCGCTCATTTTGGCCGTTTTCCAGATCGTCACGTTCACGCCGGTAGTGTGCAGATAGTAATAAAAGCCGTCTTTTTGGTACACCCACGGGTCGGGGCCCGTTGATAGCAGGGGGTTAGTGTAGGTTGTGGACGCCGCAGGGGGCGGTATGGGCGGCGTGGGCGCGGGAGCTGTGCTCGAGCCGGAATTGCTACAACCAAGCAGGGCTGCCAGCAGCAGCGGGTTCAGGAAGGAAAAACGGAATTTGAAGCGCATAAGTACACAAGGAATTGAGAATAAACAGACTCGTTACATCGCTAAATTCGTTGTTTTGGCAGTCTGCGTCATTCCCAAAATCTGTCAGGAAGCTGGAAACGCCTAAGCACACCAGATGTTGCAACACCGCCACTCATTGAGTCTAGCAATGAGCTGTTATACAAAATGTTGCAAAACATTTTGCCGCAACAAGCTTAATACAGCTGTAGGCCTAAACGGCCGCTCCCTCCAGAAAAAGGCGAAGCGGCCGTCAAAGTTCAACCGGCTTGCCGGTTAATAGCCCTGGTTTTGGGTGAGGCCAATGAGGTCCACGTCCTGCTGGGGCAGGGGCAGTACCCGCGACTTGCCCACCACGAAGTTGTTGAACTGCGCGTCGTGCTGCTTGAGCTGGTCGATGCCGGCCTGGTTATCGAGCAGGCCATAGCGCTGCAAGTCGAACCAGTGCAGGCCTTCGCCGGTCAGCTCGGTCACGCGCTCGTGGCGCAGCTGCGTGCGCAAAGTAGCTTGGCTAAAGTCCCCGGCCGTCAGGGGCGCAAGCCCGGCCCGCTGCCGCACCAAGTTGATGAGGGGCACGGCGGCGGCCGACTGGCCCTGCTCGTTCAGGGCCTCGGCTTGCAGCAGCAGCACGTCGGCGTAGCGCATCACCCGGAAATCGTTGGGCGAGTCGAAGTTCTCGTCGCCGCGGTAGTAGTCGCTCTGGTACTTGCGCCAGTAGGTGCGGCCCAGGTTGAAGTTATTGCGCCGGTAGCGGTTGAGGAAGCCGTAGGTGCCTGGCTGGAAAGATGCCGGCCGCGACTGGTCGTATACCAGCGTGTCGGCGCTTTGCGGCAGAGCCGAGGCAAAGGTGCGGTAGTTGTAGAACACGGTGGCCGCCAGGCGTGGGTCGCGCTGGCCGGCGGCGGTACCTTCCTGCAACAGCTCGCTCACCACCCAGGGCCGCACCTCGCAGTCGGTGAAGCCCAGGTTGGCGGTGCCGCCGTTCTGGGGTGGGCCGAAAAACTTGGGCCGCTGGAAGCCCTGCGACGTAGTGGCGTCTACGCCGCCCTGCCCGTCGGGCCCCCCGATGTTGTTGTCGAGGAACTGCACCTCGAAAATGCCCTCCGAATTGTTCTTGGTATTGTGGCGAAAGTTATCGGTGTAGCTGTTGGTGAGCGTGTAAGTGCCCGAGCCGATGACCAGTGCGAACTGGGCCTGCGCCTCGGCCCAGCGCTTGTTTTGCATGTAGGCTTTGCCCAGCAGCGTGCGGGCGGCCCCCACGGTGGCCCGGCCCCGGTCGCTGCCCGAGGGATAGGACGCGGGCAGGTTGGGCGCGGTGCCCGTGCCGATGGCCGCCTGCAAATCGCTGATAACCAAGGCCCATAAGTCGGCTTCTTTGCCCTGGGCCGGGCGGTAGCTTAGGACGGCCGGTTGCGTCGAGAGCGGCCCGCTACCGAACAGCGACACCAGGTTAAAGTAACTCAGGGCCCGCAGGAAGTAGGCTTCGCCGAGGATGCGGCTCTTGAGGGCGGCATCCATCTGGATGGCCGGCACGTTGGCCAGCACCTGATTGCAGCGGTCCACCGTGCGGTAGCAGTCGCGGTAGGCGCTGGCGGTGGCTTCGAAGTTGTAGTCGGTCTGCACGAAATTGGTCATGTCGCGCAGTGCCGTGTAGGGGCTCTGGCTCCAGCCGTCGTCGCCGCGCCCGTCGTATAAAAACGAGAACCAGCGGCGGTACATCCCAATGCTTTGCAGGCCGGCGTAGCACGCCGTGGAGGCCCGCACGGCGTCGTCGCTCGTTTGCCAGAACGTGACCGTCGTGGCTAAGTTGGGGTTGCTCTGGTCGAGTAGGTTTTTTTCGCAGCCCGTGGTGAGCAGCGTGCCGGTGGCGGCCACGGCCAGCAGCAAGGTCTTAGTAGATTTCATCAGGATAAGGAATAAATTCGGGAGAAAGTCGGCGCGGTCACCGGTTAGAAGCCCAGCTGGGCCCCCACCGTGAAGGTGCGCGGGTTGGGAAAGTTGCCTTCGTCGATGCCGCGCGTGAGCAGCGAGCCGTCGCGGCCGCCGATGGTCTCGGGGTCGTAGCCCGAGTAGTGGGTGGCGGTGAACAGGTTCTGCGACGTGAGGTAGATGCGGACGCTGCTCAGGCCCTTGGTTTTCTCCACCAGCGTTTTGGGGACGGTGAAGCCGATTTGCAGGTTTTTCAGGCGCAGGTAGGAGCCGTCCTCCAGGAAGCGCGTAGAGTTGGCAAACGAGTTGATGCCGCTTTGCTGGGCCAGGCGTGGGGTAGTGGTCGAGGGGTTGGTGGGCGACCAGGGCGAGAGGTTAGCCACGTAGTTGGTGGGGTCGTCGAAGCGCCCGAGCCAGTAGGCCCCCGAGTTGTACACGTCGTTGCCCTGCACGCCCTGGAAGAAGACCGCGAAGTCGAAGGCCCCGTAGCCGGCCGTCAGGTTCAGGCCGTACTGGAGCTTGGGAAACACCCGGCCAACGTGCACCCGGTCGCCGGGGTCAATTACGCCGTTGCCGTTGGTGTCGCGGTAGCGCACATCGCCGGGCTGAGCGTTGGGCTGGGCGCTACCTTTGATATTATCGGCCGACTGGAAAATGCCATCGAACTGGTAGAGGTAGAACGAGCCCACTTCGTAGCCTACTTCGGTGCGGGTGATGGGGCCGGAACCTGCATCAAAGAAGTTAGCCTTAGCACCGGAGGTACCCAAATCCAGGACCTTGTTGCTGATGGTAGTAAGGTTAGCCGTGGCCCCGTAGTGAAATTTGCCCTTCGTTTCGTTGTAGCTCACGAGCAGCTCAAAGCCCTTGTTTTGGATGCGCCCAATTTGCTGGAAGGGGTTGCCGCCGGCATTACCCAAAAACAGCGGAATCGAGGGATACACGTTAGCATTACGCGTCTCCGATATGTAATAATCGGCGCTCACAGTCAGGCGATTGTCTAGAAATCCCAGGTCGAGGCCATAGTTTTGGGTACTGCGCTCTTCCCAGCCCACTGAGGGTGAGCCTAAGGCCGTCCGAATGGCCCCGTTGGCCGATTGCCCGCCGAAGTTGTAGTTGACGTTGGGGTTAGTAAATTCTTGGTAGGAGTACGAGCCACCGTAAGGCCCGTTGAGCTGGTCACTGCCCAGAATACCGTACGAAGCTCGCAGCTTCAGGTCACTGATGGCCGTGATGCCTTCAAAAAACTTTTCTTTCGACACGCGCCAGCCCAGCGAGCCGGCCCCGAAGTTGCCGTACTTGCGGTCGGCAGAGAAGCGCGACGAGCCGTCGCGGCGGTAGGCCCCCGTCACGAGGTAGCGCCCATCGTAGTCGTAGGTGAACTGCCCAAAGTAGGAGCGCTTGGTCCACACGAAGGTCGAGCCCGTGGCCGGCAGCGGAGTAGCCCCGGCATCGAGGGCCCAGTAAAACACGGGGCCGTTGCCGTAGCCCTGGGCCGCGCCCTGGGTGAACTCAAAGTTGTTGCGCTGTTCGGAATAGCCGCCCACCACAGTCAGGTTGTGCTTCCCGAAGCTCTGGTCGTAGGTCAGGGTGTTCTCGGCTAGTAAGAACGTTTCGTTGCCCTGCGCGTCGGTGTAGCCCGAAACGGGCGTTAGGTTGTTGGGGGCCAGGCCCCCGGCCTGCTGCTGGCGCTGGTCGTGGAACGCTCGGTACTGCGTGCCCAGGTTAAGGCGGTAGCGCAGCGAGGGCAGGAAGGAAAACTCCCCGAACACGTTGCCTTGCAGCTGGTTATTGGTCCCAATGTTGTTAAGCAGCCGCTGGGCCCCAATTGGGTTCGAGCCGAACGTGGGCCGGGTGTTGGAATCGCCGTAGCCATAGCCGCCCGGGTTAGCCGGGTCCAGCACCGGTGTGATGGGGGTGATGCGCAGCAGGTCGATAAACGGTGCGCCGTTGAGGCGCGTCTGGTTGGCGCGGGTCAGGGCCAGGTTCTCGCCAATTTTCAGTCGGCCCTTCGTAAAGCCCGAATTCACCCGCAAGTTGTAGCGTTCATACTTCGGCCCAGTCACCGTGCCCGACTGGCTAAAGTAATCGCCCGAAATAAGGTAGTTGGAGTTGGTGCCGCCGCCCGAAAAACCCAGGTTGTAGTCCTGCACCGCCCCGGTCCGGAAAAATTCTTTTTGCCAGTCGGTATCCACGCCCGAAGGATTGGCTATGCCGGAGGGTACGCGGGTGCCGGCGTTGGTGTAGGCTTGCGTGGCCAGGGCCGTGTACTGGGCCGCGTTGGCCAGGTCGTAGCGCTTGGCAATGTTCTGCACCCCGGCGTAAGCGTTGAAGTTGATGGCCGTCGTACCCAGCTTGCCTTTTTTCGTAGTGATGATGATCACCCCGTTGGCCCCCGACACGCCGTAAGGGGCCAGGGCCGCAGCATCTTTCAGCACCTGCACGCTCTCCACGTCCTGCGGCGTAAAGTCGCGCAGGCCGCCGGTTACCCACAGTCCATCGATGATGAACAGGGGCCCCGAGCCGTTGCTAAGCGAGCCAATGCCGCGGATGTTGATGTTGGGCGTCTGCCCGGGCGTGCCGTTGGTGGTCACCTGTACTCCGGCCAGGCGGCCCTGGATTGATTCGGAAAGCGTGGCCACCGGGGCCCGGCGCACGTCCGTGCCGCCCACCGTGGCTACCGCGCCGGTTACGTTTTGGCGCTCTTGGGTAAGGTAGCCCACCACCACCGCTTCCGAAAGCTGCTGCACGTCCGCGGCTAAGCTCACGTTCAGTTGAGCGTCACCACTCACGGCAACCTCTTTGGTTATGTAGCCAATCGAAGAAAAAACAAGAGTGGCCCCGGCGGGCGCATCAAGCGTGAACTCGCCGTTGGCGTTGGTGGAAGTACCGTTCTGGGTGCCCTTCACGAGCACCGTTACGCCGGGCAGGCCTCCGCCTTTTTCGTCGGTCACGCGCCCGGTCACGGGCTGGGCCGCGGCGGCGCGTCTAACAACGAGCGGGCGGTACGCAGCCAGGGTGTTGGCAACCCCAATCGAGGGCAGGCAGCACACTAAAGCGGGGAGTAGATAACGAGGATAAAGTAGCAGCTTTTTCATGAAAAAAAGAAAAAAAGGATAAAAAGAAAAAGTTGAAAATATGCAAACGTTTGCGCTATTTTTGGCAAAAAAACCGTCAGAATGGCGGCAATGCTTATTGCACTTTAAATGGAAGATGCTTACCCAAACAGAACAGATGTATGTGCCTTCAAATGAAAAAAATGGGCCCTGGGTACAATTGCTCAGCACTGTGTGGCCAACTACTCATCGTAAAACTAAAAGTATAAAAGCAAAATGCAAATAGTAGGGAATGCTTTCTCGCCAAAATTGAGCATAGGATTGCATAATTGACAATAATATTTCCCCGAGCATTCCTAGAAGGAAGTAGCCACGGTATGTTGGCATCGCATTAGTTGGGCAAAGGAGTAAACACGTTAGTGAATCCGCTGGGCAAATGCGGTTGTCAAGGCTTCAATCTGCATCGCATTGAACCTCGCGAGTTACTTATTAAACTTTATCAAGAAAGGGTCAAGGGCCATCGGGCAATGGTGCGCATGGGGCATGGGAAAGGTTTCCGATGCTTTTCTCATGTCCGGAATAAAAACTTACTTTGCAGAAGAGGGGATTTAGTGTTAAAAAACTCTTAAATTGAGCAAGTTTTGCGCAAACGTTTGTCTGTTTTGTAGAAAAATCTGACCTTTAACCCGCCCAACCATACACCATCAGGGGCCTAAACTTGTCTGCTCATGCCTATTGCCGCCATTGTCGCCGATTTCTACCGCCGTTTCGGCTACGAGCCTCTGCTGGTACGGGCCCCTGGCCGCATCAACCTCATCGGCGAGCACACCGACTACAACGACGGCCTGGTGCTGCCCGCCGCCATCGATAAGGAAATCTTTTTCGCGGTGGGCCTGAACGGGGGCGAAACGGTGCGGCTGGTGGCATTCGATAAAGCCGATACCTATGAAGTAGCGGTGGCTGATGTGTCCCCCAGCAATCACTTGTGGGCCAATTATTTGCTGGGTATAGTGGCCCAGTTCCAGGCGCACGGGGTGGCTGTACCGGGCTTCGACTGTGTGTTTGGTGGCAACGTGCCGATGGGGGCGGGCATGTCGTCGTCGGCCGCCATCGAGTGCGGGCTGGCGTTTGCCCTCAACGAGCTGCTGCACACGGGCTTCGACCGCATGACGCTGGCCAAAATGGGCCAGCAGGCCGAGCACATCTACGCCCACGTAATGAGCGGCCTCATGGACCAGTTTGCCAGTCTGTACGGCCGTGCCGGCCACGTGGTGCGCCTCGACTGCCGCTCGCTCGATTACGAGTATTTTCCGTTTGCCGCCGACCAGTACCACCTCGTGCTGTGCAATTCGGGCGTGAAGCACTCGCTGGCCAGCACCGAGTACAACAAGCGCCGCCAGGAATGCATGCAGGGCGTGGCCACGCTTCAAAAGAACTATCCCAAAATAAAGAGCCTGCGCGACGCGACGCTGGCCCAGATAGAAGCTGGCCGCGCCGTGCTGGGCGACGTGGTGTACCGCCGCTGCCGCTACGTGGTGCAGGAAAACCAGCGCGTGCAAGAAGCCTGCTATGCCTTGGAGGCCAACGATATGGCTGCCGTGGGCCAGGCCATGTACGCCTCGCACGCCGGCCTGCGCGACGACTACCAGGTGAGTTGCCTGGAACTGGACGCACTGGTGGAAATGGCCCGCCCGCTGCCCGGCGTGCTGGGGGCCCGCATGATGGGCGGCGGTTTCGGCGGCTGCACCATCAACCTAGTGGCCGCGGCCTTGGTCGATACGTTTGTGGCGGCGATGGAAAAAGCGTTTGAGCAGCGGTTCCAACAGAAGCTCGAAACTTACCACACCACCATTGTGGGCGGAGTGAGTGAGCTGCAAGGCGCTGCCGTGGCCGCGTAATCCATCCGCTCTTGCTCTTCCCGCGCTCCCTCTTTATGCCTTCGCCCGCCTTCGACCCCACCCACCAATCGCACCGCCGCTACAACCCGCTGACCGGGGAGTGGCTGCTGGTGTCGCCCCACCGCGCCCTGCGCCCCTGGCAGGGCCAGCAGGAAAAAACGCCCCCCGACCACCGCCCCGCCTACGACCCCACCTGCTACCTGTGCCCTGGTAACGTGCGTGCCAACGGGGCCCATAACCCGCCGTACACCGGCACGTTCCGGTTCGACAATGACTTTGCGGCCCTACAACCCGACGGCCCGCCCGGCGGCATCAACATTGATAACCTGCTGATTGCCGAGTCCGAAACCGGGGTGGGCCGCGTCATCTGCTTCTCGCCGCAGCACGACCTCACCCTGCCCGAGATGACGCCCGAGGCTATCCGGGGCGTGGTGGATGTGTGGGTGGACGAGTACCAGGCCCTGGGGGCCCGACCGGACATCAACTACGTGCAGATTTTTGAGAACAAGGGCTTCATCATGGGCTGCTCGAACCCGCACCCGCACGGCCAAATTTGGGCCCAGCACACCGTGCCCGTCGACCCCGCCAAGGAAACCGTGCAGCAGGCCGCCTACTTTAAGGAGCACGGCCGCACGCTGCTCACCGACTACCTCGCCACTGAGCTGCGTGAAAAGCAGCGCGTCGTTATCGAAAACGATACTTGGGTGGTGCTTGTACCGTTCTGGGCCACCTGGCCCTTCGAAACGCTGCTGCTGCCGCGCCGCGCCGTGGCCTCGCTGGAGTTGCTGAACGACGCCGAGAAGAACGACCTGGCCAACATCCTGCGCCGCCTCACCATTCGCTACGACAACCTGTTCGAGCTGTCGTTTCCGTACTCGGCCGGCTGGCACCAGCGGCCCACCGACGGCCAGGAATATCCCGAATGGCACCTGCACATGCACTTTTACCCGCCGCTGCTGCGCTCGGCTACGGTGCGCAAGTTCATGGTGGGCTACGAAATGCTGGCTAACCCCCAGCGCGACGTGACGCCCGAGTGGGCCGCCGACCGCCTGCGCTCACTGCCCGAAATCCACTACAAGCAAACGTCTGCTCCCACCGCCGCGTCGGTTGCCGACGAGGTGGCCCCGCCTGAAGCCCCGGGCAAGTAGCCTGGTTTTTTGCTAAAAAGGCCCGCTAAGTAATCAGCGGGCCTTTGCATGTAGCGTGGACTCTGCGAGTTCGCATCGCTGAACGGTCGCTGAACGATTATTGGCAGGACGAAGCGAGAGCCGCGGACTACAAAGTCCGTGCTACGGCGCTCAACTGCGCGGACTCGCAGAGTTCACGCTACGCATTACTGGCCGGCGGGCAACGCCAACGCCTGCCCCGCTGGTACGGGCTGGCCGAAGCTGGGGGCCCCACCGGGGCCCCAGGTGAAGGGCTGCATCCGCGGCGTGCGAAAGCGGCCGCAGCCCTGGCCGGGCGCGTCGTTGGCGTGGTAGAGGAGCCAGTTTTGCTGGCCGTCGGGCGAGGTGAAAAAGGCATTGTGGCCCGGTGCGTACACTTTATTGGCGGGCGACTGCTGGAAAACGGGCGCGGGGCTTTTCGTCCACGCGGCGGGGTTGCGCAGGTCGGCGTCAGCATCGGCCGTCAGCATCCCGAGGGCGTAAAAATCCGTCCAGCAGCCGCTGGCCGAGTACACAAGGTAGAGCTTGCCCGCGTGGCGTAGTATTTCGGGACCCTCGTTCACGTCCACGTGGGGTGGGCTACTGGGGTTGGGGAGGTCGCCGTTGCGCTCCCAGGCGTAGGTAGGGGTGGAGACGAGGACCCGCGGCCCGGCCAGCGTCCAGGGGTTTTGCATGGGGGCCAGGTAAATGTTCTGGCGGCCGTTGGCATCGCCCTCCCAGCCCGACCAAATGAGGTAGAGCTGCCCGTTGTTCTCGAACACCGACCCGTCGATGGCCCACTTGTCGGCCGCGGGGTCGGCCAGCTTGCCGCGGTCGGCCCAGGGCCCTTGCAGCGGGTTGGGCGATGCGTTTTCGAGCACCCAGAGGCGGTGCGAGGAGTTGCTGCCAGCATCGGCGGCGTAGTATAGGTACCACTTGCCGCGGAGGAAATGCAGCTCCGGGGCCCAAATGTCGTGGCTGTTGGGGCCCGTGGCGGGCGGCGTCCACACCACCCGGTGCTCGGCGGTTTTCAGGTCGGCCAGGCTCTTGGTTTTCCAGAGCGTGAGGTTGCTGCCCGTGGTTTGGGTGTAGTAATAATAGCCGTCGTGGTAGATGACCCACGGGTCGGCCCCCGCCGGTAGCAGCGGGTTGGTGAACGTAGCCGTCGCCGGGGCGGTAGGCCTGGCCGCGGTGGGGGCCCCGGTGGTGGGTTTCCGGGCCGGCCGTGCACAACCGCCCAGCAGGCCCAGGGCCAGCAGTGAAGGAAGGAGGAAGCGGAAGGTTATCGGCAAAATGTTGAACTGTGGAAGGTGAATTAAACGAGAGCGTTGCCAAGTAAAAATGGTCATGCTGAACGCAGTGAAGCATCATTCCCGCGTAAGTAATCCGTTGATTTATTACTGCGGCTTACTGCTGCCAGAGAAATGCTTCACTGCGCTCAGCATGACGGCCTCACCGTAGCTAAAAACTCAGCTCCAACTGCCTATTTCCCGTTGGTTTTCTTGATCAAATCCACCTCGTCCTGGTGGTAGGGCGTGCCGTCTTTGTGGAACACTTCGTGGAACCACTCGCCGGGCTCTGAGCCGTCGGCGATGGGCACGTCCCATTGGTACTTGGTGTTGGTTTTGCCGTCCACCAGGCCCCAGTTGATGGCGGCCACGTTGTACTTTTTCAGCAGGGGCATGATGTTGACGAAGCGCGAGTTGCGGGGCCGGGCCATGTACTCGGTGCAGATGAGCGGGCGACCGTGGGAGGCCAGCAGGGCAATGATGCGCTCATGGGATGGCACCTCATCGTAGCAGTGGTAGGTGATGACGTCGGAGTGCAGGGCCTGGAAGGCGTTCAGGGGCCCGTAGCTGGGGTCCCAGTTCCAGAGGCCGGCGCTCAGGGGCTGGTCGGGGCGCACGGCGGCGGCCCAGGCAAACACGTTGCGCAGCAGCGGCAGCGAGGCCAGGCCTTTGCCCGAGTTGCCGGGCTCGTTGTACAAGTCCCAGAGCACGACGCGCTTATCGTGGGCGAAGCTCGTGAGCACGTCTGTCACGTAGGGCCGCAACGTCACGAAAGTGGCCGAGTCGCGCGAGGCCGGGTCGCCGGGGTCCTGCATCCAGCCCGAGTTGTGCACGCCGGGCTTGGGCGCGGGCTGGGGCCCCGCCTTGGGGTCCTTGTTCCAGCAGTCGTCAAAAAACACGAGAATGGTGCCAATGTGGTGCTTATCGGCCAGGGCGAGGTAGTCGTTCACACGCTTTTTGAAGCCGGCCGGGTCCTGCTTCCACGCCAGGCTGTGTAAAAACACGCGCATGGTGTTGAAGCCGATACCCTCGGCCCAGCCCAGCTCTTTGTCAATGGTTTGCGGGTCGAAGGTGGCTGCCTGCCACATTTCGAGCTGGTTGATGGCCGTGCTGGGCGTGAAGTTGGCGCCCGACATCCAGGGGCGGGCGCGGTACCAGGCATTGGCTTTTCCGGCCGGCCATCGGGCGCTTTGGCCCGTGGCCGCAGCGGCGCCGGGGCCCTTGGTTTTGGTTTTGACTTTTTGGGCGTGGGCCCCCGGCGCGCCGAGCAACGCCACGAGCAAGAGCAAGAACGAAATTTTTTTCATGCGAAAAAATTAGGAAAGAAATTGGGTATTAGGGTGTTGAAAAAGGAGCGTTACTCGCCCGACGGCACGGCCTGGGGCGTGGCCAGCGCGGCCGGGGCCCCAAAATTGGGCGTGCCGTCGGGGTTCCAGCCGAAGCGCTGGGCCCGGGTGCTGCGCCCCTCGCATTTGCCGTCGGCGGCCGCCTTGGCGTGGTAAATAATCCAGCTCTCGCGCCCGTCGGGCGAGGTGGTGAAGCCGTTGTGGCCGGTGCCCCACACGCCGTTTCCGGCCGATGGGTGAAAGACCGGCTGCGGCGCTTTCGTCCACGAATCGGCCCGCAGCGGGTCGGCGCCGGGGCGGGCCGTGAGCATGCCCAGGCAATAGTTGTCGTCCCAGCAAGCGCTGGCCGAGTATACTACGAACAGCTGCCCCTTGCGGCCCGCCAAAAACTCGGGGCCCTCCAGAATCTGGCGGCCGCCGCCTTTTTCCCAGGCGTAGGTGGGCTGGGCGATAATGGTTTCTTGGGCGGCGTCCAGCGTCCAGGGGTTGGCCATAGGCGCGATGGCCAGCACGCTCTGGGGCCCCACATAGGCCGAGTACAGGAAGTAGTGCCGCCCCTGGTGCTCAAACACCGAGCCGTCGAGGCCCGAATAGCGGGTGTTGATTTTGCCCTTGTCCACCCACGTGCCGGCGGTGGGGTCGGGGCCGGCGTTTTCCAGCACGAATATGTAGCGTGTCTGGTCGCTGAAATTAGCCTTATCCGTGGCGGTGTAGTAGAGGTACCACTTGTCGGCGAGGAAGTGTAGCTCCGGGGCCCAGATTTCGTAGGAATTGGGCCCCGCGGCGGGCGGCGTCCATACCACCGCGCCGGGCGCGTCTTTTATTCCTTCAAGGGTTTTCGACTTCCACAGCGTGAGGTTTTTTCCCATCGTGTTGGTGTAGTAGTAATAGCCGCCGTGGCGGACAACCCACGGGTCGGGACCGTTCGCCTTCAGCGGGTTGGTGAAGGTGCGGCCGGCCGCGGGGCCCTGGGCTCGGGCCCCCGGCAGGGCCCCGAGCAGCACCAGGAAAAGCAGGATTTTACGACGAAGCACGGGCAGGGGCGAGGGGAATAAGAAGCTGATTAGGGAACGACGGGCAGGGCTACCACGCGCAGCTTGGTGCAGCCGTAGGGCAGGAAGGTGAGCGTTTCGGTGGCCGCGTCCACGGGCCCCTTGTACACGCCATCGCGGGGCGTGACGGGCTGCGGGGCCACGCCCGCGCTGAGCTGCCACGCCGGAATGCGCCGGCCGGTGGTGGTGATGGTGACGGGGGCGTTGGCGGCGTTCCAGTAGAAGCCGTTAGTATTGGTAGCCAAGGTTTTAGATATCACCGAGGTGTGGCCGGCCGGGTCGTCGACCACGGCCCGGGGCAGGCCGTAGTTCCACGGGCTCAGGGGCAGGATGGTGAAGTAGCGGCCTTCTTCGGGCAGGCTGCTTTCCTGCCACTGCTCCTGTATTTTGAGGGCGTACACCAGGGGCCCCCGCTCCAGGGTGCGCGAGTTGCGGGCCCAGTTGCTGGTGCGCACCGCCATGGGCAGGCGCAGCGTGAGGCGGTCGTGGGGCCGCCAGGTGCGGGCCACGGTAATGATTTGCCCGCCCCAGTCGGTGCGCAGCGGCTGGCCGTTGAGCAGCACAATGGCCTCGGCGCACCACGCCGGCAGCCGCAGCGCCAACGGGAAGGCGGTGGGTTTTTTAAGCTCGACCACGAAGTCCACTTGGTCGCCGAACGGGTAGGCCGTTTCCTCGCGGATGGTCACCGGCACAGTACCATTTACGGTGGTAACCAAGGTATTGGGCGCGTATTCGAGGGCGGCAACGCCCTGGGCCGGGGTGGCGTACCAGAGGTGGGTGGCGAACTTCGCCCAGCCCTGGTGCATGTTGGCGGTGCAGCAGGTGTAGCCGGCGTAGGGCCCAAACACGTTGTTCATGCCGTGGTCGAAGGGCAGCGTGAAGTCGAGCACGCCGCGGGCCACCTGCACTTGGTTGGCCACTTGGAAGTACTGGCGGTCGGTATAATCGTCGGTAGTTTGGGCGGGCAGCGCGTTGTAGGCAATGCGCTCCAAGGCGTCGAGGTAGGCGATTTCGCCGGTCAGCGCGGCGGCTTGCTCCAGCGAAAACATGGTTTCGACGATGGCACACAGCTCCGTACCCTGGGTGGGTAGGTTGCCGTGCAAGTCCTCGTCGGCCGAAAACATGCCGTGCGGCAGGCCGTGCAGCGTCATCAAATCGTGCCAGCCGGTGCGCAAAGCCTGGTTATACTGCGGGTCGGCGGGGTGGGCCTGGGCGTATACCACGGGCAGCTTCAGGCCCATGGCCACGTTCACGCCGTGGCGGTCCATCCAGTGGGCCCCGGTCTGGTTGGCGGCGGCGTCCATTACCCAGTCGCGCCCGCCGAGGTAGGCCGTCCAGGGCGTGGTTTGCTGGTAAAGTAGCTCGCCCAGTTCCAGCAAAAAGGGCGCGCCCGTTTGGCGGTACAACCAATACACCACCAGTAGGTTGTCGCCGCCGCGGGTGGTGCTCCATTCACTCCACTGGCCCAGGGGCGTGGTCTTCAAGTTTTGCAGCTGGTACTGAAAGTAGCGCGTCATGAAGGGCAGCACCCGCGCGTCGTGGGTGGCCTGATAATGTTGCTGCAACACCTTGAGCATCACCATGCGCGGCCACCAGTCTTCGCCCTGGGGCCCAGCGGCCACTGACGCGCCCCCGGCCCGCTCGGCCTTGGTAAGGGCCCCAAAATAGCCCGACGGCCGCTGATGCGCCAGCGACCAGTTCACGTAACGCTGCACCTTGGCCAACAAGGCCTTATCGTGCAGCAAATGCGCTACGGGCAGGGCCCCATCGAGCCAGTACGGAGTTTCTTCCCAGCCGTCGCCGGCCCCGCCGAGCCAGCCGTTGTCGTCGCGCAGCTTGGGGTAAGTTTCGTCGAGGTGGCCGGTGGTGTGGTCGCGCATGGCTTCCAGCTGCCGCCGCAGCCAGCCGTCGGGCCGGATGGCTCCCGGGGCCAGTTCCTGGTACGCCAGCGGGGCCAGGGGGGGAGGCGGCGGCACTGCCCGGGCGGCGGGACTCAGCAGGGCTAAGGCCAACGCGCCCCGGATGCCGCGCCGGAATGATCTTAAGCAAACGTTAGTCATGAACTGATACAAAAAGAGCAAAAAGTAACACTCCAGCGCTTGCTAAAAACATCGTTGGCGTTATCTTCCGCAAGGTATAAGTTATTCATTGTTTTGTGCAAACGTTTGCATCTATATTTGAAAAATACCTACATTCGCTGGCATTAGCAGGGCCCGTGGTTGGCCGCGCAGTTGCGCCTTGCGTCAATATTTAGCCTACGCCATGCCCGTTACCGATTCTCGCCGCACTTTCTTGCGCATGGCCGCCGTGGCCGGCGGCCTGCTGGCCCTGCTGCCCACGCGCAACGCCCGCGCCGCCGCCCGCACCTACACCAACCCCGTGGTGCCGCGCAACTTTCCCGATCCCGCCGTGCTCCAGCACCAAGGCCTGTACTACGCCTTCGGTACCACTGGGCAGGGGCGCACGGCCGACGGGCGGATTTTCAGCGTGTTGGTTTCCAGTAATTTGGTGGATTGGCGCGACGCCGGCGGGGCCCTGGCGCCGCCGGCCGGCAGCGACGGCCTTGACTTTTGGGCCCCCGAAGTGGTGTTGCACGATGGTACGTTTTACATGTACTACTCGCGGGGCGGCGGGGCCATTGCCGCCACCGTGGGCCACCGCTTACATGTGGCCACCAGCGCGTTGCCCCAGGGCCCCTACACCGAAGTGGCGGCGCTCGACGTGCCCGGCAGCCAGTTCACCATCGACGCCCACCCGTTCCGCGACGACGACGGGCAGTGGTACTTGTTCTACGCCCGCGACTTTATCGACTCGGACGACGGCTATTTCCCCGGCACCGGCCTGGCCGTGGATCGCCTGGTTACCATGACCCGGCTGGCCCAGCAGCCGCGTACGGTGCTGCGCGCCCGCCACCCCTGGACGATTTTCGAGGCCAACCGCCGGATGCCGCTCTACGATAACCGGGTATTTGCCCAGTGGCATACGCTGGAGGGACCCTGCGTGCGCCGCCACCAGGGCAAGTACTACTGCTTTTACAGTGGGGCCAACTTCCTGACTGATCGCTACGGCGTGGATTTTTGCGTGGCTGATAGCATCCTGGGGCCCTACTCGGAGGCCGGTGGCGGGGCCGGCGCGCGGGTGCTGCACGCGGTGCCGGGCCACGTGCGGGGCCCCGGCCACCACTCGCACGCCGTGGGCCCCGACGGCCAAACTGAGTACCTGGTGTACCACGCCTGGAACCCGCAAATGACGGAGCGCCAGCTGTGTATCGATAAATTAATATGGACGGCCCAGGGGCCCCGCTGCCTGGGGCCCACCTACTTGCCGCAGCCACTACCGGGCTAGGTGCGAAGTGCCACGGGGCCCCAGTCGGATTGCATAAATTTTGCGCGGATAT
This sequence comes from Hymenobacter nivis, assembly GCF_003149515.1. Classification (NCBI taxonomy): domain Bacteria; kingdom Pseudomonadati; phylum Bacteroidota; class Cytophagia; order Cytophagales; family Hymenobacteraceae; genus Hymenobacter; species Hymenobacter nivis. The sequence goes on along the minus strand of NZ_CP029145.1, from coordinate 1,822,052 downwards.
TTGCGCAGCGGTTTTCGCTGCTCATCCCCTAAAATCCTCTGCCTCGTGGTTTCCAAGCGCGCTTCCATTACCGACATGGCCACGGCCCTGAGCGTGTCGGTGTCCACCATTTCGCGTGCCCTGAGCAACCACCCTAGCATTAGTGACGCCACCAAAAAGCGCGTTAACAAGCTCGCCAAGGAACTCAACTACCACCCCAACCACTTGGCGGCGGGCTTGCGCAAGGGCCGCAGCAACATGCTGGGCGTGCTGGTGCCGCATATCGACGGCCACTTTTTCACGATGGTGGTGAAGGGCATCGAAACCGTGGCCACCAAGGCGGGCTTCAACATCCTTATCTGCCAGTCGAACGAGGACGTGGCCCATGAGCGCAAAAATATCGAAACCCTCATCAACGCCCAGGTGGAGGGTATTTTGGTGTCGCTGGCGCGCACCACGCGCGACTTCAAGCACTTCGATAAGGCCGCCAAGCGCGACCTGCCGCTGGTGTTTTTCGACCGTATTCTGGAGGGGCGCGACGTGAACGCCGTGCTGCTCGACGACCGCGAGGGCGCCTACCAGAGCACCCGGCACCTGCTGAGCCAGGGCTGCCGGCGCATCGCTCATTTCGCGGGCCCCCAGCACCTGAACATCTACAAAAACCGCCGCCAGGGCTACCTCGACGCCCTGCGCGAGTACGACGTGCCCTTCGATGAGGCCCTGGTGCACACCTGCGACATGCGCCTGGAGGACGGCATCCAGGGCATGGAGCTACTGCTGAAGCTGCCCGTGCGGCCCGACGCCGTATTTTCGGCCAGCGACATTACGGCCGTGGGGGCCCTGCAAGTGCTGCGCCGCCAGGGCCTGCGCGTGCCCGACGACGTGGCCCTGGCCGGCTTCAGCAACGAGCTGTTCTCCTCGTTTATCGAGCCCATGCTGACCACCGTGGACCAGCGCTGCGAGCAAATGGGCCAGGCCGCCGCGCGCTTACTGCTCGAAATACTGGGCGAAAAGCGCCAGAACGTGTCGCCGCGCCGGGTGCTGCTCCAGCCCGATTTGCTGGTGCGCGCCTCCTCGTTGCGCCTGGGCTAAGAGGCTATCCAATTAGGCGGTCATACTTACCTGTCAGCCGCTTATCGAAGCATCTCTACCGCTCACCGGATCAGTTGTTTAACGACGCAGCAGAGATGCTTCGACAAGCGGCTGCCAGACAAGCATGACGTTGGGAGAATTCTATTTTGGATAGATTCTTAGCGCCGGTCCGGGGCCCCGAGCAGGGCCTAGGGGCGGAAATTGGGGCGTTGAAGAAGGAAAAAAGTATCGGCGGCGTCTCTTCGTTAGAGGGCGCATTAAGAATCGGTGAATTTACGCACACTCTTGCCCGGGCTGCTGGGGCTGGTAGCGTTGGTGCTGCGCAACACCCGCGCCAACCAGCTGCGTCCGGCCGCCGGCGAAACCTGCCTGTTTCCGGCGCTGCGTACCAACCTGCGGGCCCTGGGCTCGGACGCTAACTACCGCCTTGCACAGTTCCATCCCGCCGCTACCTGTGCGCTGTCCGCGGGGGCAATATGCTGGCCTCCTGGCTTTAAGGCAATTTTGTTTTGGGCCAGGCCGCTCCCTACTCTGACCTGCCGGCCATCGGCTGGAACAAGTAGAGCGTGACCGGGCGGGGCTATATCCAGGGCCGTTTCCAGGGCCCCAGCATGGTGTACGGCGAGGCCGAGTATTGCTTCAACCCCACCCGCTCGCGGGTGCTGGGCGGCGTGGTGTTTGCCAACGGGCAGCCGGCCAGGGCCCCCGCCACCGGCTATGGGCGCATTGCGCCGGCTGGGGTACTGGCATCCGGCTGTACCTGAGTAAGAAAGCGAATACTTGCCTTGGGGGTAGACTATACCTGGGGCGTGCAGGGCCCGCAGGGTGTATTTTCAACCTGAGCGACGTGTTTTGAGGGGCCCCGGGGCGGCCGCGCTCTGGGGGACCTGCAACCCTTTGGCTGCCCGCGGGGCTCGTGGTAGCACCACGTCCTTTCCTAATTCCCATGCAACCACTCGCTACCCTCGCGCTGGGCGCCGCCCTGCTGGCCAGCGCCGCCCCGGCTCCGGCCCAAACTACGTTTCGCCTCGGCTTGCGCGGGGGCCTAAACCGCGCCTTGGCGACAACGGATCCGGCCAGCAACCGTTCGAACCTGCCGGCGAGCGAAGCGCAAAACGATAAGTCGGCCCTGCTGGCCTGGCAGGCCGGCGTGGCCTTCGAAGCCTGCTTCGGGAAGGTAGCGTTGCAGCCGGCGCTGGTGTTCTCGCAGAAAGGCAACAAGTTCCATAACACCAGCTACGCGGGCGGCGTGGCGGGCTACACCTCCCAGGAAACCACCGGCACCACCCGCACCAATTGGCTGGAGCTGCCGCTGAACGTGGTGTACACGCTGCACGGCGACCACGGCCTGCAAGTGTTTGCGGGGCCCTACGTGGCCGTGGCCGTGGGCGGCCGGCAAACCGGCACTTCCGTGGCATACCTGGGTCCGGCTGCCTTCACTGTGCCGGTATATTTTGACGACCGGGTAGCCTACGGCCCCGGCACCGCCAACCGCCGCCTCGACGCGGGCGTGAACTTCGGCGTGGGCTACCGCCTGGGGCCCCTGCAAGTGCAGCTGGGCTACGGCCTGGGCCTGCGTAACCTGTACCAGGCCCCTGAACTGCTTATCTCGCCGGGCACGACCAACTATAACTACAGCCGCCGCTTCGGCGACGAGGTGGCTTACCACCGCGTGGCGCAACTCACGGGTACATACTTCTTTAATCTGTAGCCCGGCGCTGGCTTTAGGATTTTGGGCAGCGTACCAAAACCGGTGTGGGGTTGGCGCAGCACGTGCCGGCAATGCCGTAGCCACTGTGCCTTTGCTGCCGCCCTAGTAGCGCGGGCGGCTCACCGGGCAGATAAGGGCCCCAACTAGGCCAGTGCGAACGTGCTGGTCTGGCTGAGGGCCCTGGGCGTAGCGGCGCGGGGCCCGGTTGCCCGCCCGGTAGCTAGGCCACCGGGCGGGGTTGTTTTTATAACCTATCCGAATAGGCTTCTCGTAACGTCATGCTTATCTGGCGTCCGCTTGTCGAAGCAACTCTACCGCTCACTGAATCAATCTCTCAACAACGCAGCAGAGATGCTTCGACAAGCGGCTGCCAGACAAGCATGACGTTGGGAGAATTCTATTTTGGATAGATTCTTAGCGCCGGTCCGGGGCCCCGAGCAGGGCCTAGGGGCGGAAATTAGGGCGTTGAAGAAGATAAAAAAGTATCGGCGGTGTCCCTTCGTTAGAGGACGCATCAAGAACCGATGAATTTACGCACGCTCTTGCCCGGGCTGCTGGGGCTGGTGGCGCCGGCTTACGACCCTTTGCCAAGCCCGACAGTCGATTTTGATGATAAGATTTCCTACGGCCCCGGTGCCAATAGCCGGCGCTTCGATGCGGGCGTGAACTTCGGCGTTGGCTACCGGCAGGGGCCCCTGCAAGTGCAACTTGGTTACGGCCTAGGATTGCGCAACTCGCACCAAGGCAACGGTACGGTCTTTTACGGGCATAACTTCAATGCTGATGCTGCCTACAACCGCGTGGCGCAACTTACGGGCACGTATTTTTTTAGCTTGTAGCCCAGCGCTGAATTTAGAAGCCGTTTGAGTTAACGTCAGAACCGGGGGTAGAAACGCATCCTTGCGTCTCCGGCTTGAACGACTTGTCCAAACATCGTTCAACTCGGAGACGCAAGGATGCGTTTCTACCCCCCGTTCCAGGAGCCAAAAGAGTAAGTCAAACAGCTTCTTGGAATTTTGGGCAGCACTCCGAAATCGGCGCGGGGTAGCTTTTTAGCAAAATCTAATTGTGTACAATCAAACATTATGCAACCGAACGCCGTTTATTTGGCCGAACCCTATGGAAACGCTCCCCATCGCCGCCGCTGATAACTCCTTGCTGAAGCTGGAAAGCCAGCTGTGCTTTCCGTTCTACGCCGTGTCGCGGCAGCTCACCAAGGCCTACCAGCCCTACTTGCAGGCGCTGGGCCTCACCTACCCGCAGTACCTCGTGTTTCTACTGCTTTGGGAGCGCCAGGAGCTGACGGTGAAGGAGCTGGGCGGAAATCTCCTGCTCGATTCGGGCACGCTCACGCCCCTGCTCAAGCGCATGGAGCAGCGGCAGTGGCTCAGCCGCCGCCGCGACCCGCGCGACGAGCGCTCGGTCATCATCGGGCTGCTGCCCGCGGGCCGGGCCCTGGAGGCGCAGGCCGGCAGCATCCCCACCCAAATGCTCGCCAAGCTCCACATGTCGTCCGCCGAAGTAGGGGCCCTGCGCGTGCACCTCACCCACATTCTGGCCCAGCTAGCCTAAGCCGCTGGGTTCCTTATACCGTTGCTTATGAATACTAAAACCATTTTGCTGGCCAGCCGCCCCGTGGGCGTGCCCACGGCCGCGCAGTTCCAGTTCGAAACCCGCGCAGTGCCCGCGTCCGCCGCGGGCCAGGTGCTGCTCAAAACCCTGTATGTATCCGTCGACCCCTACATGCGCGGCCGCATGAGCGCCGCCAAGTCGTACGTCGCGCCCTTCGCGGTGGGCGAGCCAATTTCGGGCGGCGTGGTGGCCGAAGTGGTGGAAAGCCACGGCGCGCAGCTGCCCGTGGGCAGCGTGGTGGTGGGTAACCTGCCCTGGCAGGAGTACAGCGTGGCCGATGCCAGCGCCGTGCAGCGCGTGCCCGCCGACCAGGCCCCCGCCAGCTACTTCCTGGGGCTGCTGGGCATGCCGGGCCTCACAGCCTACTTCGGCCTGCTCGACATTTGCCAGCCCAAGGCCGGTGAAACAGTGGTGGTGTCGGGCGCGGCCGGGGCCGTGGGTTCGATAGTAGGCCAGTTGGCTAAAATCCAGGGCTGCCGCGTGGTGGGCACGGCCGGCTCCGACGAGAAGGTGGCGTACCTGAAAGAGCTGGGCTTCGATGAGGCCATTAACTACAAAACCACGTCCGACCTGGCCGGGGCCCTGGCCGCCGCCGCGCCCAACGGCGTGGACTGCTACTTCGACAACGTGGGCGGCGCCATCACCGATGCCGTGTACGACCTGCTGAACAAGCACGCCCGCATTGCCTTGTGCGGCCAGATTTCGACCTACAACGCCACCGAAGCCCCAGTAGGCCCCCGGCCCGAGGGCAAGCTCCTCAAAACCAGCAGCAAGCTCCAAGGCTTCATCGTGAGCGATTACCACGCGCGTTGGCCCGAGGGTGTCAAAAAGCTCACCGAGTGGTACGCCGCAGGCCAGCTGAAGGGCGAGGAGACCGTAACTGAGGGCTTCGACCAGATTCCGGCCGCGTTCCTGGGCTTGTTCCAGGGCGAAAACACCGGCAAAGCCGTGGTGAAAGTAGCCTAACCCGGCGCCCCTTATTCTCTTGATTATGAGTACTGAAACCCAAGATATCATCGCCGTGGCCGCCGAGTGGCGCGCCCAGCCCGGCCACGAAGCCACCGTGCGCCAGCTGATGCTGCAAGCCGCTGCTGCCGTGCGCCAGCACGAGCCGGGCAACCTGCTCTACATCGCCCACCAGGACGCCGCCGACCCGGCCCGCTTCTTCTTCTACGAGCAATACGCCAACCAAGCGGCCCTCGAAGCCCACCGTGACTCGGCGCACTACCAGAACCTGGTGGTGGGCCAGATTATGCCGCTACTGGCCGAGCGCAAGGTTACCTTTTACAAGTTGCTGGCCTAAAGCCTGTTGCCAAACCGGTCGGGCCCGCCACGGGTTGGCCCGACCGGTTTTATTTCCACTTCACCCCTAATAAACAGGATTATGAAAATCGCCATGATTTTGACCTCGCACGACGAGCTGGGCACCACGGGCAAAAAAACTGGCTTCTGGCTGGAAGAATTTGCCGCGCCCTATTACGTGTTCAAGGATGCCGGCATTGACCTCACGCTGGCCTCGCCCAAAGGTGGCCAGCCGCCCCTCGACCCCAAAAGCGACGAGCCCGGGGCCCAAACCGAAGCTACCAAGCGCTTCAAGCAAGACGCCGCCGCCCAGCAAGCCCTGGCCCACACCGTGCCGCTGGATACCATCAAAGCCGCCGATTTTGACGCCGTGTTTTACCCCGGCGGCCACGGCCCGCTCTGGGACCTGGCCGAAGATCCAAAATCCATCGCCCTGATCGAAACTGCTTACGCCGCCGGCAAACCGGTAGCACTGGTGTGCCACGCTCCCGGCGTGCTCCGCCACGTGAAGGCCCCCAATGGCGACCTGCTCGTGAAAGGCAAGGCCGTAACCGGCTTCACCAATACTGAGGAGGCAGCAGTGCACCTGACCGACGTAGTGCCTTTCCTGGTGGAAGACATGCTGAAAAACGCCGGCGGTACCTACTCCAAAGGCGCCGACTGGGGCCCCTACATTGTAACCGCCGGTAACCTCATCACGGGCCAAAACCCGGCCTCGTCGGAGTCTGCCGCTAAGGAGCTTCTCAAGCAACTAAGCAAGTAGCCCCCGGCTAAGCAAGTAGCCCCCGGCTCCTCCAGACATAAAGCCGCCCCAGGAACTCTTGTAATGAGGGGCCCCGGGGCGGCTTTGTGTTTGCGGCTGGTTTGACGACATGCCAGCGCAGCTTGGCGGTACAGCCGTTTCCGCCCTACAGTGGGCGTAGCAGGGCGCGGCAGGGGGCCCCGTCGGCGCCCACGATGGCCAGGGGCAGGCAAAGCAGCTCGTAATCGCCGGGCTCCACGTCGCCCAATGCCAGGGCTTCGATGACGGTGATGTTGTAGTCGAGCAGGGCGTGGTGGGTGTAGGCGCCGCCTACTGAGAGGTAGTCTACGCCGACGCAGACGACGCCGCGCTGCTGGAGGAACTGCGCGGCGGGGAAGTCCAGCTTCACGAAGTCGGGGTTGAAGGGCTGGTGCGTCCAGTCGGCGTCCGAGTTGCGGGTGCGGAAGAGGATGCGCTGGCCGGGCTGCGGGTCGATGGGCTCTACTTCGGCCAGCGTGATGAGCCGGGGGTCGTGGATGCGCACCACGCGGCAGGGCCCCAGCAGCGTATTCAGGTCGAGCGTCGTCACGTCGGGCCCGTCCTTGATGAAGTGGCGCGGCGCATCGACGTGGGTGGCCGTGTGCACGCTCATGCTGATTTCGCTCACGTTGGCCGGGTCGCCGTAGGCAAACGAGCGGGTGAGGCGTAGGTGCACCGGAGCGTTGTCGGGCCAGTGCACCATTTCGCCGGAAATGGGCGTGGTGATGTCGAGGTAGTTCATGTTTTGAGAATTTGTGCAGGCCGTCACGCTGAGCGCAGCCGAAGCATCTCTACTGCGGCAGTAAAATGATTACTCAGGGGGAGAGGAGAGATGCTTCGGCTGCGCTCAGCATGACGGCCTGGATTGCAAAGGAGAAAGAATGTTACTACTTGCCCCGGGGCTGCAATAGCTTGGCCACGAGGCCCGTCCAGCCGGTTTGGTGGCTGGCGCCGAGGCCCTGGCCGGTGTCGCCGTGGAAGTATTCGTGGAAGAGCAGGTAGTCCTTGAAGTGGGGGTCGGTTTGCTGCTGCGCATCGGCGCCGAAGCAGGGGCGCTGGCCGTTTTCGCCGCGCAAAAACAGGCCGGTGAGCCGCGCGGTGAGCTGCTCAGCAATGGCCAGCAGCGTGCTGTACTGGCCGCTGCCGGTGGGAAATTCCACCTTGAAATCGTCGCCGTAGTAGTGGTGGAAGCGCTGCAACCCCTCAATGAGCATGTAGTTGACCGGAAACCACACGGGGCCCCGCCAGTTGGAGTTGCCGCCGTAGAGGCTGGTGGTGGATTCGCTGGGCTCGTAGTCCACCGTGAACGACTTACCGTCGGTGCGGAACACGTAGGGATGGTCCAAGTGGTACTTGGACAGGGCGCGCACGCCGTGGGCAGACAGGAACTCGGCCTCGTCGAGCATGCGGCGCAGCAGGGCCTTGAGGCGGTGGCCGCGCAGCAGCGAGAGCAAGTGGCGGTCGCCCTTACCCGGCTCCTGCCAGCGGCTCACGAGGCCCGCCAGGTCGGGCCGGTTGGCCAAAATCCAATTCATGCGGGCCAGGAATTGCGGGGCGTTGCACAGCAGCTCGTCGTCGAGCACTTCCACCGCAAACAGCGGCACCAGGCCCACCATCGAGCGCACCTTGAGCGGGGTGCGGCCCTGGGGCGATTTCAGCACGTCGTAGTAAAACTCGTCCTCCTCGTCCCACATGTCGATGTCGTGGGGCCCAAAGCCGGTCATGGCCTGGGCAATGGCCAGGAAATGCTCGAAGTATTTGCCGGCCAGGTCCTCGTATACGGGGTTGGTTTGGGCCAGCTCCAGCGCCATGCGCATCAGGTTCAGCGCGTAGAGGGCCATCCAGGCCGTGCCGTCGGCCTGCTCGATGTACACGCCGGGGGGCATCGGGGCCGAGCGGTCGAACACGCCGATGTTGTCGAGCCCCAGAAAGCCGCCCTCAAAAATGTTGCGCCCGGCCGTGTCTTTGCGGTTCACCCACCACGTGAAATTCAGCAGCAGGCGGTGGAAAACGGTTTCCAGAAACGCCACGTCGCCGGGGCCCCCGCACTGCTTCTGGTCCATTTTAAACACCCGGAACGTGGCCCAGGCGTGCACCGGCGGGTTCACATCACCAAACTGCCACTCGTAGGCCGGTAGCTGGCCGTTGGCGTGCATGTAGCGGTCGTGGCACAGCAGCCGGAGTTGGCTTTTGGCAAACTCGGGGTCCACCAGCGCCAGCGGCACGGCGTGGAAAGCCAGGTCCCAGGCCGCGTACCAGGGGTACTCCCAGTTGTCGGGCATCGAGATGATGTCGTGGTTGCGCACGTGCAGCCAGTCGGCGTTGCGCCCCTCCAGGCGGCTGGCGGGCGGGGCGGGCAGGGTAGGGTCGCCGGCCAGCCAGCGGCGCACGTCGTAGTCGTAGAACTGCTTGTTCCACAGCATCCCGGCCAGAGCCTGGCGCTGCACGGCGCGGGCGTCGGCGCCGGCCAGGTCGCATTGCAGGGCCCCGTAAAAGGCGTCGGCTTCCTGCCGGCGCTGGGCCACCAGCGCGTCAAAGTCGGCAAACGGCGTGGCTAAATCGTTAGGGCCCAGGCGCAGGCGCAGGGTCTGGCTCTCGCCCGCTTCAATGGTGAGGACGTAGTGCGCGGCGGCCTTGGTGCCGCCGCGGTCGGCGTTCACGGCGGCGGCGTGGCCGCCCACCACGCACTCGTTCAGGCCGTCTTTGAAGAACTTGGCACCCGGCCGGGGTGCGGCCCGGTAGAGGCGGGGCGCGTTGGTTTCGTTGTCGCAAAACAGCAGCGCGGGGGCCCCGTCGGCGTGCAGGGCCAGGCCGGGCAGGTCGCGGTGCTCCACCGCGATGCAGCCGTCGTCGGTGGCGCGCAGGTCGGGGTAGTAGTCATCGTCGCCCCAGGCCCAGGTGTTGCGGAACCAGAGCGTGGGCAGCACGTGCAGCGGCGCCGCCTGGGGCCCTCGGTTATGCGCTGTAATGGTAATCAGCACGTCCTGGGGACCCGCCTTGGCGTATTCGATGAAGATGTCGAAGTATTTGTCCTCCCGGAACACGGCCGTATCGGCCAGCTCAAACTCGGGGTCGTCGCGGGTGCGCTTGGCGTTTTGCTGCACCAGCCAGTCGTACGGAAACGCGTGCTGCGGGTACTTGTACAGCATTCGCATGTAGCTGTGGGTGGGCGTGTTGTCGAGGTAGTAGTACAGCTCCTTCACGTCCTCGCCGTGGTTGCCCTCGGGCCCACTCAGCCCAAACAGCCGCTCCTTGAGGATGGGGTCCTGCCCGTTCCAGAATGCGGGCGCGAAGCACAGCAGCTGCTGGTCGTCGGAGATGCCGCCCAGGCCATCCTCGCCCCAGCGGTAGGTATAGGAGCGAGCCATGTCGTGGGTGGTGAAGTTCCAGGGCTCGCCGGCGGCGGAGTAGTCCTCGCGCACTGTGCCCCACTGCCGCTCGGCCAGGTAGGGCCCGAAGGTGCGCCAGGGCCCCACGTCGCGCAGGCGTTCGTGTTCAGCAGTCATGCTAAAAATGTGAAAATATGGGAATGTGGGAATGTGAAAATGTGCGGATGCGGATGCCGGTAAAGGTGAGGCTGCCAATAATTAGCAGGCAGAGAAATACGCGTACACAGCCAGCGCATTTTCACATTTCCACATCCCCACATTCTAAAAAATCAGCCGCCGGTGGCGAAGCCGGGGTAGAGCGTCATGCCGCCGTCCATGAAAATGGTTTGGCCGGTGATGTAGTCGGCCTCGTCGGAGCAGAGCCAGGCGGCGAGGCCCCCAATGTCCTCCACCACGCCCACCCGGTCGTAGGGGATGAGCTTGAGCAGGGCGGTTTCGGCCTCGGGCGTGTCCCAGGCGCTGGTGTTGATGGGCGTTTTGATGGCGCCCGGCCCGATGCTGTTCACCCGGATTTTGTGGGGCGCCAGCTCCTGGGCGGTGCTTTTCATGAGCTGCATGATGCCGCCCTTGCTGGTGGCGTAGTTCACGTGGCCGGCCCACGGAATGACCTCGTGCACGCTGCTGGTGTGCAGAATGACGCCCGTGGCGCGGGCAATTTCGGGCTGGGGCCCCCGGCGCAGAAACTCGCGGGCCGCCTCGCGCGAGCACAAAAACTGCCCGGTCAGGTTCACGTCAATCACGCGCTGCCACTGGGCCAGCGTCATGTCCACAAACGCCGCATCTTGCTGCTGGCCCGAGTTATTCACCAAAATGTGTAGCGTGCCGCACTGCTGGATGATGTGGGCGAACATGGCCTGCACCTCGTCCTCCTTACTCACATCGGCCGGGATGGCGAAAGCCTTTCCGCCGGCATCGGTGATGGACTTGACCACGGCATCGGCCTTGGCGGAGGGCCCCCCGTGGTAGTTGACGAATACGGTGGCGCCGTCGGCGGCCATTTGCCGGGCGATGCCCGTGCCGATGCCCGAGCTGCCGCCCGTGACGAGGGCGATGCGGTTTTGTAAGCGCATGAGGAGGAGAGGCTAGTGGAAGCGAATGGCTTTCCCCACAAACGAGCCCGGGGCCCCCAGGGTTGAGTGAAAAACGGGTGAAACGGCTGGTATAAAACCGATTACGACTTTACATATTGCAGAGGTAACACCTTGGATGTTAGAGTGCCAGTACCACGCTGCCGGCCACAATGAGGCCCGCGCCCAGGGCCGTGCGCCAGCTCAAACTTTCCCCCAGAAACACCACCGCCAGCCCAATGGCCAGCGCTACGCTCAGCTTGTCGATGGGGGCCACCTTGCTCACGGGCCCCAGCTTCAGGGCCCGGAAGTAGCACAGCCAAGAGGCCCCCGTGGCCAGCCCCGACAGCCCCAAAAATAGCCACGTGCGCCCGCTCATACCGGGCAGCCCGGCCGTGGCCCCGCGCCCAATGGCGATGCCCCAGGCCAGGATGAGAATCACCACCGTGCGAATCGCTGTGGCCAAATCCGAATCGACATCCTTGATGCCAACCTTGGCAAAAATGGCGGTGAGGGCCGCAAACACGGCCGATAAAAGGGCGAACGGGAGCCAAGGTGCCATAAGGTTTTGGTAGGAATGGATGAGAAAGCTTAGCGCTGGAAACGCATACGCGCATTTCGCCTCGTCCGTCCAGAAGCTGTTTGAATTGGTAAAAAGGCGGTCATGCTGAGCTTGTCGAAGCATCTCTCCCGCTGAGTAAATCAATCGTGCAACGACGTGGGAGAGATGCTTCGGCTACGCTCAGCATGACCGCCTTTTTACCAATTCAACGGCCGCTCAGCCGTTATTCACGCACTCAGCTTTATTTTACTGCTATGAAAAAACTCCTTTTCCTGAGCGCGTGCCTGTTGGCCCTTGCCACGCGCCCTGCCGCCGCCCAAACTCCTAGCCCGGATCTTGTGGTGGTGCGGATGCTTGACAATGGCGCTTCAGTGCAGTTGGTGGTTACCCGGGGCGAGGGCAAAAGTGAGAAAATAGAATTTCCGAGTGGAAGGACAAATAAACGCTTGGTTGCTTCTGGCGAGGGCTATTACAAGGTGCTGAGTGCCTTGTACCGCGAAGGGTATGTGCTGCAAAGCACTTTCTCCACCCAACAGGGCTATACCACGCTGGTGCTGGGCAAAAAGCCCTAGGGCCCCCGTGGAGCCCCATAAGAAAAATCCCGCCCCCAATGCAGCAAAACGCGCCGTTTTGCTGTTAGCAAGGCATGTCCTCCCTTCCCGCCGACCCCGCCTTTCGCCGGCCCGACCTGCTGCGCCTCGACTACGACACCTACCGGGCCTTGCCGGCTATTGCCAACTCCGACCTCTCGCGCCTGCGCGACGCCCTCGACGGCCGCCCCCCGCGCACCGATGGCGGCAACGGCAGCAACTCCGGGGCCCTGAGCTTCGGCACCGCTTTCCACACCGCTCTGCTCGAACCCACTGATTACCAACCCGGCCAGCCTGGCCTGAACGATACGCTGGTCTGGTGGCTGGTGGAAGGCGTGAAACTCAACACCGAGCTGAACCGCTTGCTCGAAGCCGGCACGCCCGAGCCCAGCGTACTCTTCACCGAGCCCCAAACCGGCACCCTCTGCAAGCTTCGCGCCGACCTGGTGGTGGACGCCCCCGGCTTGCCCTACACCGTCGTCGACTTCAAAACCACCAACGCCCGCGATGCCGACCACTTCCGCTGGCAGTGCTCGGCCTACGACTACGACCGCCAGGCCGCCTTCTATACCGACGCCCTGGGCGCCGAGCGGTTCCTGCTGGTGGGCGTGCAAAAATCCGAGCCCTTCGGCGTCTTCCCCCTCGAAGTAACCGACCAGATGCTTGCCGAAGGCCGCGAGAAATACCACCGCCTACTCCGCCTGCTGCGGGCCCCCGCCACCGCGCCCGCCTACCGAGCCGAGGCCGTGCAAGCCGCCGTAGAGTCCTTGGGCCTCAGCGGCGAAGAGTAGCGTGGACGCTGCGCGTCCGCGCAGTTGAACGGTCGCTGAAGGATCTGTAGCGCGGACTACAAAGTCCGCGCTACATTTTTACACAGTCTCAAGGCCCTCGGCGGCTAGTTCGCGCAGGATTTCGCGCAGGCCGGCGGTTTCGTGCAGCTGGCGGGCCACTTGCTGCACGTATTCGGCCTCGGCGCGCAGGTCGCGCTTGATTTGGCGCAGCTCGATTTCGCGCTTCTTGCCGGTTCTGGTGCCCAGGCCGTCGGGGCCGTATTGCAGGGCGTTGAGTTGGTTTTTGAGGTCGATTTGCTGGCGGTGCAGGGCTTGGGTGTACTCGATGAGCACGTCGGCATCGGCCGCGTCGGCGTGGGCTGAGTCTGCCATCAGCTGCAGCAAGGCGTAGAGGTCGCCGGTTTCGTAGGCTGACGTTATTTCCTGCATCAGCTCCGTTTTGGCGCGCTGCTGGGTGGGGTCGCGCTCCAGGTCGGGGTGATGGGTGCGGGCGAGCTGGCGGTACACAGTTTTGGCGCTGGTTTGCAGACGCTGCTGGTCGGCGCGAGCAGCCAGAGTGGTGGCCTCGGCCAGGCGCTGCGTCCGGGCCTGCTGGCGCGCCTCGGCCGCCTGCTCCTGGGCCGACGGCGGCGGGGTGGGGGCCCCGGCGGGAGCTTCGGCCGGGGCCCCCGCGGGACGCGGCGGGGCGTACTTGGCCACCATCGCCGCCTCGTCTTCGCCAAACCGCGCGATGAGTGTCCCGGCGTTGCCCACGATAAACTGAGCAATCTGCTCCTCCTCCAGGCGGCTGAAGTAGGGCGTCAGCAGGGCCCCTTCCAGTGGCATGTACAGGGCCCGGCGGGCGGCCACCACGGCGGCGGCGGCGGGGCCCACCTGCTTCCAATACCGCTGGCGGGCCGTGGCGCGGGCCTCTTGCTCTGCCTGCACCTGTGCCCGCAGCCCCTCCAGCGCCAGCAGCGCCCGCCGAAACGCGGCCTGGGCCAGGCTCCCCGGCGCGCAGGCCTCGGCAAGGGTGACGGGCACGCGCACCGGCGCGGGCAGGATGGGGGAGGAAGCGGAGGCGGTAAGTTTTTTCATGGCAACGGCAGCGGGTAGATAACGCCCGTTTAGGGCCAAAAGTTGAACGCTACCCGAAACGTGTTGCAGTGCGCGTCCACGATGTCGGCCAGCCGCTCGGAGTAGCCGCCGCCCATGCTCACGGCCACCGGCAGGGCCCGGGCGCGGCACAGGCCCAGCACCAGCGCGTCGCGCTGCTGGCAGCCAGCGGGCGTGAGGGCCAGCTTGCCCAGCTTGTCGGTGGCCAGCACATCTACCCCCGCCTGGTAAAAGATAAAGTCCGGCCGCACGCGGTCCACCAGGGGCCCCAGTGTGGCTTCCAGCGTGCGCAGATACTCCGCGTCCCCCGTGCCCAACGCCAGCGCAATATCCAGGTCCGACTGCTCCTTACGCAGCGGGTAGTTGGCCCCGGCGTGCATCGAAAACGTAAATACCCGCGGCTCGTCGCGGAAAATGGCGGCTGTGCCGTCGCCCTGATGCACATCCAAATCCACGATTAAAATTTGCCGCGCCAGCCCGTGCGCCAGCAGGTGCGCGGCAGCAATGGCCTGGTCGTTGAGCACGCAAAACCCCTCGCCGCGGTCGGCAAACGCGTGGTGGGTGCCGCCGGCCAGGTTCAGGCCGATGCCGGTTTTTAGGGCCCCCAGCGCCGATTGCAGCGTGCCTGCGCTGCTGCTGAGCGAGCGGCGCACCAGCTGCGGGCTCTGCGGCAGCCCCAGGTTGCGCACCTCCCGGGCCGAAAGCTGCAAATCGCGCACCCGGTGCCAGTAGGCGGCGGTGTGCACCCGCAGCACGTCGTCCTCCGCGCATAGCCCCGGCTCGTAAAAATCCTCCGGCGCGGCCACGCCCTGCCACAGCAGCTGCTCCCGAATCAGGGCGTACTTGGCGATGGGGAAGCGGTGCCCGGCGGGCAAATCCAGCGTGTAGTGGTCGGAAGTAGCAAGGCGCGGCATACGCGGCAGGTACTGCAAAACCGCCCCGGATGTTTTTCAGGCGGGTGTTATTTGGCTTTGGGGCCCCGGTAGCGGGGGCCATTGCCCTTTGGGGCCCCCGCGTTTTCCCGCCGGCCCCCTGTCATGCTGACGAAGTAAGCATCCTTCCCCGTTGCACTCGTCGCGCAGTAGGGTGCGGGGCTTGCCCCCGCCCGTCGTTGCACGCTTCGAGCCTAGACCGTGCAACGACGGGCGGGGGCAAGCCCCGCACCCTACCCCGTTTTTGTAAACTACGCCAGCAGCGTAATCATAGCTTGGTAAGATGTTTCCTTCTTCAGCATGACACAGAATTGTTGTTTGAATAATTATTGCAGGATTAATTAATCCTCTAATCCTTAATTAATCCTGCAATAATTAGTTGCGTAATTAAAATTAATCCTCAACCTGTGTCGTACTAAAAAGCAAACAATTATGTACCGCTACCTGAAATTCACCAGTAATTCGGATAAGACGCAGCCAGAATGGCTGTCTCTGCTCGGTACGTTTGCCTGATTTTAGCCTCCGCTGAAATCCGACACTGCCCGAGCCCATAACGCTCGGGTTTTTTGTTTAGTGGCCCTTTCCTAGCCAGTTGCCAATCCGCTCCGTGCCGTTCATTCCCACCCTGCTTTCCAGCAAACAGCCCAAATGCCGCCCCAGCCGCGGCCAGCGGGACCGGCGCGGCCGTGCTTTCTTACTGCGTAAAATACCCCGATAAATTCGGCTTGTATTGCGTACCTAACGAAAGCCCGGTCCCCCAAAGCCGGATTTTTTCGTGGCCTTACTGCACAAATAAAAACACGTTTTTATTTGTCTGGAATAACTATGTATAATTGAAATTAATAATTAGTAAATCGAATTAAATTGGCCTGATTAATTATTGCCAAAATCCGAGCTCTACTTCTTCCACCCATTCAATTCCCACCAGATGCGCTTCAACTTCTTCTTCCGTACCACCGCCGCCCTCACCACTAACCACGAGGGGGCCCCCGCTTTTGCCCTCACGCCGCAGCTGGAATTGTACGCTGCCGTGGCCACCGCCGCGCTCAGCGACCAGTTCTATGAAGCCGCCGATGCCCGCTTGCTGCGCTTGCGTACGCTGGTGGCCAAAAACGAGCCCCGGTTCGTGGCGCAGCTGGCGGTGTACGCCCGCGAGCAATTGCACTTGCGCTCGGTGCCCCTGGTGCTGGCCGTGGAGCTGGCCCGCGTGCACAACGGCGGTAACACCGTGGTGTGCCTCGTGGCCCGCGTGGTGGCCCGGGTCGACGAAATTACCGAATTGCTGGCCTACTACGCCGCGGCCAACGCGCGCACCGGCCGCAAAACCCTGGGCCGCCCCTCCAAGTAAATGCAGCGCGGCCTGGCCGAAGCCTTCAACTGTTTCGACGCCTACCAGCTGGCTAAGTACGACCGGGCCGGGGCCGTGCGCCTGCGCGACGCGTTGTTTCTGGTGCACCCCAGCGCCAAAAATGCCGCCTAGCAAGCCGTGTTCGACCAGCCGGTGCGCGGCGAGTTGCCTACGCCCTACATCTGGGAAACCGAGCTGTTGGCCGTCGGCCAGCAAGCCTTCGCTACCGAAGCCGACCGGCAAATGGCCGTTCGCACCGCCTGGGAAACGCTCGTGGGTAGTGGCAAGCTGGGCTACATGGCCTTGCTGCGCAACCTGCGCAACTTGCTCGAAGCCAACGTGTCGGCCGCGACCATGGCGCAGGTGTGCGCCACCTTGGCCGATGGGCGAGCCGTGGCGCGCAGCCAGCAGCTGCCCCTGCGCTTCCTGGCCGCCTACCGCGAGGTGAAGGCGGTGCCCAGCGGCCACACCGCCGCGGTGCTGGGGGCCCTGGAGGCCGCCATTGCCCACAGCGCGGCCAACCTGCGCGGCCTCGGCCCCGAAACCCGCGTACTGGTGGCCTGCGACGTGTCCAGCTCCATGCAAAAGCCTATTTCGCCGCGCAGCAAAGTCCTGCTCTACGACGTGAGCCTCGTGCTGGGCATGTCGCTCCAGAGCCGCTGCCAAAACGTGGTCACCGGCATGTTCGGTGATACGTGGAAGCGGGTGGCGCTGCCCCGGGGCCCCGTGCTCCGCAACGTGGAGGAGTTCTACCGCCGCGAGGATGAAGTGGGCTACGGTACCAACGGCTACCTGGTGGTGCAGAACCTGCGCCAGCGCCGCGAGGTGCAGGACAAAGTGATGATTTTCACCGACGTTCAGCTCTGGAACAGCCAGTGGAACAGCAGCTCACTGGCCCAGGAATGGGCCCTGTACCGCCGCACCGTGGCCCCCCAAGCCCGCCTCTACCTCTTCGACCTGGCTGGCCTCGGCACGGCCCCGCTCGAAGTGCGCGCCGAAGACGGCGTGGCCCTCATCGCCGGCTGGTCCGACAAGGTGTTCGACGTGCTGGGGCCCCTGGAAAACGGCGACTCGGCCCTCGCCGAAATCCAAAAAATCGATTTTTAAACCCTTTAACAACAGCGGCCGGGCAATAAAGCGGAACCCCCGGCCGCCGCGGCGCAAGGTGCCGTAGGCGGGCCCTGCTTCGCGGGTGCTGGGATGGCCGCTGCGGCGGCGGGAGTTCGGGTCTCCTCATCCTATAGGCCCGCCGTCCGTCGCCCTTGCTATTGACTTATAGCAGTTTTCAGATCAGTGCGCAAGGACTGTAAAACGGAGTGGTACTCTGTTTTCGTGCGAACGTCCAACGGAGTACCATTCCGTTTTATAGCACTGGTACACCGGCTCGAAAACTGCTCCAAGCAGGTCCCGGGAACGACCTTTCAACCGTTTAAGCGGCCCCCGTTCCCGGATCAGGGTCCCCATACCAGGAACCTTTCTTGCTCGTTATGACCTTATAATAATTCCATTGGGAAGACGGCTGCGCATTTTGGCGTAGTCGCCGACCGGGGCGGCGCCACCGAGTGGCCCGCCCCAACTTGGCCAACTCCGCTTGGTTCAGGTGCCGTAGGTGGGCGTTACTTCGCTGGCTGTTCCCGGTGCTGCCCTTGTGGCCGCGTTGCGGGTTCGATTCCCGTCCCCTGGCTTCGGCCGCGGGAGAAAATACGCGCCTACCGACCGTTGCCCTGAATTTCGGAGACGGCTGAGCATTACATGTTTCTGGGTGGGTGCCGTAGCCGGGCCTTTCTTCGCTCCAAACTGGGCGCGGTCGCGGGTTCGACCCCCGAAGTGCTGCCGCGAGGCAGGGCGCTTGCGCAACGGTAGGGCCGCGCCAGCTGGCCGGGCGACTGTTGCCCCAGCTGGAAACAATTGCTGAATACCGGATGCCGTAGGCTGGCGTTCCTTCGACCTGTCCCGTCGCCATTTGGCCTCACGCCAGCCGCTTATTGCTCCGTTTTTTGTAGCCACCATGGACCGGTGCCGTAGCACCGCCTTACTTCGATTCATTAGGTCGCGGGTTCGAATCCTGCCCGCTGGCGTGCCAGCGGTAGCTCAGTTTGGTAGAGCAAATGTTAACCGGCGGCGCGCCTCTTTGCCCGGCCCGTTTTGGCTAATTTTTTTACTGTTCATCAACGCCGGGGCTCCAATTCGTACGGTCCCGCTTCGCGTGCAACTTTACTCTTTTATGGCTTCTCAACTACGCGGCAATGATTTGCGGCAGCTCGGGTTTCCCGAGGGCCGGGCCATTGGCCTGGCGCTGGCGCAGCTCCAACGCAAAGAACACAAGCGCCTCACCCAAGCCGAGCAGCTCGCGCTGCTTGGCCGGGTACTGGCCAATCCCACCACTTTCCTGGCCGACCTGGCCTGGAGCCACACCGCCGCGGCGCTGCTGCCGGCTCCCTCGCGCCACATTGCCCTGGCCGAGCGCAAGCCCTACGCCACGTTCGGGGCCGACTACATCGAGGCCGGCGCCATTCACCAGATGGAAACGGCCATGAAGCTGCCCGTCACCCTCGCCGGGGCCCTCATGCCCGACGCCCACTACGGCTACGGCCTGCCCATCGGCGGCGTGCTGGCTACGGACAACGCCGTGATTCCCTACGCCGTGGGCGTGGACATTAGCTGCCGGATGGCGCTGTCGGTGTTCGACCTGCCGGCCAAATTTCTCGCCCAGCGCACGCAGGAGGTAGGCAAGCTTTTGCTGGATAATACCCGGTTCGGCTCGGGCCGGGCCTGGGAGCGGGGCCAGCGCCTCGACCACGCCGTGCTCGCTGACGACGCCTTCCGGGCCGTGCCGTTCCTGAAAAACAAGCTTGATAAAGCCGCCGAACAGCTCGGCACCTCGGGCTCGGGCAACCACTTCGTGGAGTTCGGCCTGGTCGACATCACCGACCCGGCCAACGACCTTGGCCTGCCCGTGGGCCAGTACGTGGGCCTGCTCTCGCACTCCGGCTCGCGGGGCCTGGGCGCTAGCACCGCCAACCACTATACGGCCCTGGCGATGGAGCAGTGCATGTTGCCCGCCGAAGCCAAGCACCTCGCCTGGCTGGGCCTCGACACCGAAACCGGCCAGGAATACTGGGCCGCCATGAACCTGGCCGGGGACTACGCCTCGGCCTGCCACAACCAGATTTACCGGTGCCTAGCCAAAGCTCTGGTTGATAAGCCGTTGGCGAAAGTGGAAAACCACCACAACTTCGCCTGGCGTGAAACCCTGGCCGACGGCCGCGCCGCCGTGGTGCACCGCAAGGGCGCCACGCCGGCCGGGGCGGGCGTGCTCGGCATCATCCCCGGCTCGATGACGGCCCCCGGCTTCATCGTGCGGGGGCGGGGCGCGGCGGCCTCGCTGGCCTCCGCCTCGCACGGGGCCGGCCGGCTCATGTCGCGCACCCGCGCCAAGGCCGAGCTAGGCGAAGCCGAAGTGCGCCAGCACCTGGCCGCCTACGGCGTAACCCTGCACGGCGGCGGCCTCGACGAAGCCCCGATGGCCTACAAAAACATCCACCAAGTAATGGCCAGCCAACTCGACCTAGTGGACGTGCTCGGCTCGTTCACGCCCAAAATCGTGCGGATGGACGGGGCATAATTTGCGCTGCTAGATACCGTGAAGTGGTTTGTGAAAAGAAGTAGGGTGCGGGGCTTGCCCCCGCCCGTCGTTCGCACCGTTTCTACGATTCCGTGCAGCGGCGGGCGGGGGTAAGCCCCGCACCCTACTTCGTTAATATTAGCAACGAAACCGGGCCCCGGCGCATTGTGCGTCGGGGCCCGGTTTCGTTATTACCGGATTCGTTATTCAGCCGCTAGCTCGGGCGTGACCACCTGCACCGCATCGCCCACCCGGATGGTGCCGCCGCGGGCAATGTGGGCCGTGAGGCCGCCGTGGCCGCGCATGGCGTTGTAGCCGCCGGGGCCTAGCTCTTCTTCCATGCGCGAGCAGGGGTGGCACTCGCCGGTGATGTCGAGCAGTACCTCGTCGCCGATTTGAATTTGGCGGTTCTTGAGGGCCAGTAGGTTGAGGCCGCTCACCACCAGGTTGCGGCGCAGGCGGGCGGGGTCCAGGGGCACCGGCAGGCCCAGGAAGCCGGCCACCGCGGGCAAGTGCTCGGCCTGAATTAGGGTGATTTGGCGCTTGCCGCCGGCTTTGGGGCGGGCATGGTCGCCGGCCAGGTGGGCGTCGGTGAGGACTTCTGCCTCAGGCACGCTCAGCAGCGGCTGGCGGCGGGCCGGGCGCTGGCCAATCCAGGCCAGGCGGCCGGTTTGGGGCAGGGTGGCAAGCAGGCGCGCCACGGTGGATTTATCGTCGCCGAAAAAGGGGAAAGGCATGAAGTTTTAAAACCAGGAAAAAGGAAAGTTGTGCCCGCACGGCGGTTGCGCCAGGGGGGCCTAAAAATGCAGGGCCAGAAACTACACAAATATACCCGCGGCCTTAACCCAGACTCTGTACTTACGTATGGGAAGCAGGCTGTTCTAGTGGCCTGCTTTCCTAAAAAATCTTCTTAATCTCTTGTTCTATGGCCGCTCCTGCCAAAACTAAACTCGCTGCTCCTAAAAAAGCCGCCAAAGACGTGACTACCTCGGTGGCCATTGCCAAAGGCCCGAACAAAAACATCAACGTTCAGCCCATCCTCAACCAGCAAATCAACGCCCCGGCCGTCACCCAGAAGTTCGGCACTGTGAGCCAGCGCCTGCCCATCGGCCTGGCCGACAACGTGCGCCTTGAAAGCGTGCGGATGCTGAACCAGCTGCTGGCCGATACCATGACGCTGCGCGACCTGTACAAGAAAAGCCACTGGCAGGTAACGGGCCCCACTTTTTACCAGCTGCACTTGTTGTTCGACAAGCACTTCGAGAAGCAATCAAAGCTGGTGGATACCATCGCCGAGCGTATCCAAATCCTGGGTGGTGTAGCCATTGCTATGGCGCACGATGTGGCTGAAAATACCCTTATCCCGCGCCCCCCGCGCGACCGTGAAGAGGCCCCGGTGCAGATTTCGCGCTTGCTGGAAGCTCACCAGATCATCCTCCAGGAGTGTCACGAAATCGCCAAGAAAGCCGATGATTCGGGCGACGATGGCACTAACGACTTGGCCGTGAGCAACGTGATGCGCACCAACGAACTGCAAGTATGGTTCGTGTCCGAGCACCTTGTGGACACGCCTTTGGTGCACGCCCGCTAGGCTGCGCACAATTCGTAGAAAGGCGGCCCTCGGTACGGGGGGCCGCCTTTTTATTTGCCGTCGCGCAGAGCAGCCAGTCTTCCCTCGTGGTTCTCATCAGCCCCCTCCACCGAGTGGGTTTGGCCGAGGTCGGTGCCCTGCTTGGCTCTTCCGGCCAGCAGGTAATAAAACTGGTGCAGCACCCTAATTTCCTCTTCCGATAAATCCTGGGCATTGATCGTGCGGTTGCTGGCGCCCTGGGTGGCCGCAATTAGCTAGTTGAGCTTGAGTGCAACACCAGCGAATCCTTATTCTGGGCCCGCTGGATGAGGAATACCATCAAAAACGTGACGATGGTGGTGCCCGTGTTGATGACCAGTGCCGGGTTTCGGAGTACTTGAACAGGGCCCCGTGGCTGCCCACAGCGCCACCACGCCCACTGAGCCGATAAAAGCCGCCGTCGAACCCGAGAAGCGGGTGATGCTTTCGGCCAGGCGGCCAAAAAAAGAACTGGGTTTGGCAGGGGGCAAGTTGGCAGCCATGCAGCAGAAAATGAGCGTGAAAAGGCGTGAAGACGGGGAGTTTTTGCCTCGCAAAAGGTGAAGCGAGGCTCTGGTACAAGCAAAAAAAGCCGTTCATCGTTGCGGGGGCCGGCCCGCCACCCTATCTTTGCACCCGCTTCGCCGCCTCAGCGGAGCCGGTTTCGGCCGAAGTTGTCCGGTTCAGTGCCCCAAGTTTGCGCACGTGGTGAAACTGGTAGACACGCCATCTTGAGGGGGTGGTGCCTTCGGGTGTGGGAGTTCGAATCTCCCCGCGCGCACTGAACAAAAAAAGCCCGCTGCAAAGCGGGCTTTTTTTACGGCCGCTAGGGCCCCTAGCTACCGCTCCTGGGCCTCGAAGGGGTTGGCGGGCACCACCAGCAGCACCTGCTCGCGCTCCACAATAACTTGCCCGGGCCGGGCCCCCTTGGGCTTGCGCACGAACTTTTTGGGCGTAACGGTGACCGGGCACAGCGAATCGTTTTGGCGGCGCGAGTACCAGGCGGCCAGTTGGGCGGCGTGCTCCAGTACCGGCGCGGGCACGGGCTGGCCGGCGCGGTGGCGCACCACCACGTGCGAGCCGCTCACATCCTTGGCGTGCAGCCAGTAGTCGTCCTTGTGGGCGTATTTCTGGGTCAGCAGGTCGTTATTAGCCGCGTTGCGGCCCACCAGAATAGTAAAGCCCCGGTCTTCGAATACCTTGAACGGCAGCTCCGTGGGGCCCTTGCCGGCGGCCGCGGCGGGCTCCAGGCCGTGCTGCTTACGCCAGGTGCGGAAGGCGCGCAGTTCGGCCAGCGCGGGCTGGGTGTCCAGCTCCTCCAGCCGCTCCAAGGCCCCGAAGGCCTCCGTTTCGCGCCGCTCGATGCGCTGGCTGAGCTGGCGTTCCTCAATCTGCTGGTTTTTGGCCTTGCGGTAGAGGTTTTCGGCGGTGCGCTGGGGCTTTTCGCCGGTTTTGAGCTTGATGAGGCGTGGCTGGTTGGTGTAATAATCCAGTAGCTCCACCTCGGCCGCGCCCGTTGGAATCTCGTGTAAGTGCGCCATGATGAGGTCGGCGGCGTGGCGGTAGCCGGCCTCGTGGGCCAGGGCGTGCAGACGCTGGCGGGCGTGGGCGGCGCCGGTGGTGGCCTCGTCGGCGCGGCGCGTGAGGGCCTGGCGCACCTGCTTGGTTTCGGTTTCGAGGGCCCGGCGGGACAGCGCCATGGGCACGAAGCGCCGCAGGGCCCCCACGGGGTCGGTGCCGGGCAGCGTCTCCAGGATTTCGCCCAGCGGCAGCAGGCTCAGCCGCGTGCGGCCGTCGAGGCGGATGAGGTAGTAGTAGGCCGGGGTTTCGAGTTGCGCCAGCACTTGGTTCACCAGACGCGGCCGGGTTTCGGCCGGGGCCCCATCGTAGCCGTGGGCGCGCAGATAGCGGGCCGGCAGGTCGGCCAGTGCGGGCGGCAGCTTCGCCTTTGTCTGAACCACAGATTTATCGGATTCAGCGGATTGGTCGGATTTTGGGGACGGCGCAGGTGGGCCGCTGTTAGCCGGGCTCGGCGGGGCGGGGCGGGTATCTGCCGCAGTTGGGGCCCCAGGGGCGGGGCTGACAACTGCCGTTGCCGGGGCCCCCGGCGTGGGCAGTGGGTGCAGGTCCGCATCGGCCAGAAGGCGCTGCTGAAACAGTTGGGCCGGGGCGTCGGGGGTGAGGCGGAAAATGGCGTTCGGCCGCGGGCCGTAGAGCTTGAACACCAGCCGGGCCCCGCTGCGGAAGTTCACTTGCAGCACCCGGTCCTGGGGCCAGGCGGCCACGGTTTCCACCTGCTCGCCCAGTAGCTCGGGGAACAAATCGACGGAGTTGGTGCGGGCGCGCTGGAAGGTTTCGGGCAGGGCCAGGGCCGGGAACGTGGCCCCGAGCTGCGCCTTCAGCCAAAACTCGCGCCCGCCATCCGTCAGCCCAATCACCAGCTCGTCCTTTTCCTGCGAAAAACAGCTGGCTACCCGGTAGCCCCGCAGCTGGGCAGTGAGGGCCGGGGCCAACTGGCGCAGGAAGTAATAGTTGGTGTGCACGGTGCGCTGAGGAGGCCGTGAAGCTACGTAGCCGAAGCTACCTTGGCTCCAGCCTCAATAACTCTGTCAGAAACGGCCGCGATTTATTAGCTTCCTCTTTGAGCTTTATTAACAGAGAAAACCAGGCAACGGTTGGCGGTATAAAGTAAAACAGGTACAATAAGCTGTTTGTGCCGGTACTCAGCCATTCTTTAGCGATGCCCAGGCCGGCCATAATCGTGGCCAGTATCAATGCACCAGCGACTACCACGGAAGCCACCGGTTGCGGACGATACTCTAAAAATATTGGGCGGTGGTCCAAAGCGAGATGATTTCGGTATTTCACTCAATTTATGATGTCTGAATATTCGTCTTTCCAGCTTTCCTGACGTGTTTTTAAGCTGACTTAATTAACAAACTAAAGGTCCGGTATCATCCTGCTTTGGACCACCGCCAAATATTGTGTTTCCTTGACTACTTACAGCTGCCTCCACATGACCTCTGATTGGTGGAGGCTGCGCGTGGCGAATACGTAAAATAGTATACGTTCGATTAGAAACGAATCAGCGCCCATTACGCCTTGAAAAGGCTGGGCAGGATTTACTTCAAAAGTGTCGCGCCAGCTATCGTTCGGCGTGGTAAGTGTGCTGTTCTGCACACAGCGCAGCACTTCGGCCGGAGTTAGCGGTGAAAGAAACTGCTCACTAAAAAACGGGTAAAATCTCACGGTTGCTATACCTCCACTTTTAGCCCGTCGTACGCCAGCCGAATCCAGTCGGGCAGCTCGGCTTCGACGGCCAAGTGGCGGCCCAGCTGGTGGCTGATGTGGGTGAGATAGGCGCGCCGGGGCCGCAGTTCTTCCAGAATGGCCACGGCCTCGGCCAGGGTGAAGTGCGACACGTGCTGCTCGCGCCGCAGCGCGTTCAGCACAATGACGTCGGCGCCCTGCATCAGGGCCCTGGTTTCGGCGGGCAGGTGGTTGGCGTCGGTGAGGTAGCAGAAGCCGCCGATGCGGAAGCCCAGCACGGGCAGCTTGTGGTGGCGGGCCCGCAAAGGCTGCACCGCCACGCCGTGCACGTCAAACGGCGCGTCGTCGGCCATAATGGGGTGCAGGCTGACCTGAGGCACGCCGGGGTACTTGTGCTCAGCAAACACGTAGGCAAACTCCTTTTTCAGCTGCTCCAACACGCGGGGCTCGCCAAAAATGGGGATTTCATGCTGCTGGCGGAAGTTGAAGGCGCGGACGTCGTCGAGGCCCGCGGTGTGGTCCTTGTGCTCGTGGGTGAAGAGCAGCGCGTCGAGCTGCGTAATGCGGGCGCGCAGCATCTGCTGCCGGAAATCGGGGCCCGTGTCCACCACCAGGCTGCGGCCGTCCACGGCCACGTGCACGGCCGTGCGCAGGCGCTGGTCGCGGTGGTCGAGCGAGCGGCACACGGGGCACGTGCACCCAATAATGGGTACGCCCGACGAGGTGCCGGTGCCAAGAAAAGTAATCGTCACGGTGCGGTGAATTGGGGGCTCGGGCTCGGCAAACGGTGGGCCCCTGTCCTCGTGGCGCCAGGGGCCCACCGTTCACAATTGTTGGTTTCAAATTAATAAATTATAAATAAACGGGTAGTTGCATTTCGCCTAGATGAGAACGCAGGCAAGGTATTCGTTTATTTATAATTTATAATTTAAAATTCATACTATAAAATACTAGCTCACGTACTGTTTCACCACGCGTACCAGGGCGTCGAAATCCAGCGGCTTGGGCAAGTAGTCGGTTACGCCGGCTTCGCGGAACTGCTCCATGGAGTAGTTGTTGGCGTTGCCGGTAATGGCGATGACCGGCAGTTGGTTGATGGCCGGGTCGGGGTGGCGGCGGATGACGCGGGTGCACTCCATGCCGTCCATCACGGGGATGTTAATGTCCATCAACACGCAGTCTACCGGGTTGGCTTCCAGTTGCTTAATTACTTCGCCGCCGTTGCGGGCCAGCACAATTTTGTATTTTTGTAGCTCTAATATTTTGCGGGTCAGGTTGAGAATGACGGAGCTGTCTTCGGCGATGAGCACAGTTTTCGTGCTGGTTTCGGGGGGCATGGCAGGCGGGGCAAAGAGAGTGAAAAACAAAAACCAAGGCGGCGTTAGCCGGAAGCAGCGTCGGCGGGCAGGGCCAGTGCCGACGCGTAAGCTTCCGTAAACGCTACAAAGTAATGCTGCAACACGAGAAAATTATCTTTTACATCGGCGGCGGGGTTCGCCTTGAGTTGGATTTCGAGCACCCGGGCCTGCGCCGCGAGGGCCACCGCGCCCACAGTGGCGGCCGTGCCCTTGAGCTGGTGCAGGGGCGAGAGCAGCGCCGTGCCGTTGGTTTCGTTGGCAGTTTTGGCTAGCGGGGCGGCCTCGGCCAGCAGCTGCCCGGCCTCCTCCTCAAACTCGCGGTACAGGTCGGCCGCAAACTCGGGGCCGCCCAGCTCCTGTAGCTGTTGCAGCACGGCCACGTCGAGCACCGGTTCCAAGCTGGCGGCCGGCGCAGCCACCACGGGCGCGGCCACCGGCGCGGCGGGTACAGGCCCGGCAGCGGGCTCTGCTACGGCTTCGGGGGCCACCGTAGGGGCCGGGGCGGCCAGCAGGGCCAGGGGCCCGGGGGGCTCGGCGACGGCACGGGTGCGGCGGGCGGGGCGGGGCCGCACCCAGCGGTGCAGCACCTCGTGCAGGCGCTGGGTTTTCACGGGCTTGCCCACGTAGTCGTCCATGCCCTGGCGCATGAAGCGGCTGGCGTCTTCCTGCATCGAGTAGGCCGTCATGGCCACCACAGGCGGGCAGCCGGTGCCCAGGCGTGCCCGGATCTCGCGGGTGGCCGTAATGCCGTCCATGTCGGGCATCTGGATGTCCATGAAAATCAGGTCGTAGTTGGCCCCCAGCGCCGTAGCCCGGGCAATGGCGTCGGGGCCGTCGATGGCCACGTCCACCACGCAGCCCAGCTTGTGCAGCAGGCGCTGGCCCACTTTCTGGTTGATGGGGTTGTCGTCGACGAGTAGGATGTGGGGCGGGGTGAGGAACGCCTGCACGGGGCCCTCGGCGGCGGGCAGCAGCACGGGCAGGTCTTCGAACTGGGCCTGGCGGCAGCGGATGGTGAACCAGAACACGCTGCCCTGGCCGGTGTCGGAGAATACGCCGATCTCACCGCCCAGCAGCTCGGACAGCTGGCGGCTGATGGCTAGCCCCAGCCCCGTGCCGCCGTAGGTTTTGCTGGAGGTGGTGTCGAGCTGGGTGAAGTTGGTGAAGAGCCGCGAAGCGTCGTCGGACGAAATGCCGATGCCCGAGTCCTGCACTGCGAAGCGTACGGTGTGGTAGTCACCGTCGGTAGCCACCGACGACACCACCACGCTCACCGTGCCCTCGTTGGTAAACTTGAGGGCGTTGGCCACCAGGTTGGAGAGGATTTGCAGCAGCCGCACCTCGTCCGTCACGATGAAGCGCGGCGTGTGGGGCGTGATGTGGTAGGTGAAGACGAGGCGCTTCTGCTCGGCCCGGTACAGAAACAGCGAGCGGATACGCTCCAGCACGGCCTTCAGCTCCAGGGCCCCTTCCTGCAAGCGCATCTTGCCGGCCTGGATCTTGCTCAGGTCGAGGATGTCGTTGAGGATGGTGAGCAGCGCGTCGCTGCTCTTGCGCAGCGTATCCACGTACTCGCGCTGCTCGTCGGTGTTCACCGTCTGGTTCAGCAGGTCAATCATGCCGATGATGCCGTTCATGGGCGTGCGCAATTCGTGGCTCATGTTGGCCAGGAACTGCGTTTTGGCCTCCAGGGCGGCCTCGGCCGTGTTTTTGGCCAGGCGCAGGTCGTCCTGCATCTGGTGCAGCTCCGTCACGTCGCGGGCAATGCCCTCGCTGCCGGGGGCCCCCTGCACAGCCCGGCGGGCGTTGATGAGCACGCTTACGGGGTGGCCGGCGCGGTGGCGCATGGCAGTTTCGAAGTTGCGCAGGCCGCCGGTGTGCTCCACCAAGCTGGCCAGGCGGTCGGTGGTAGTGGCTTCGTAGTAGAAATCCTGCACCGGGCGGCCCAGCACCTCGTGGGGCTCGTAGCCCAGCACGTCGTACACCGAGGGGCTGACGATGGTGAGTAAGCCCGCCTCGTCGGTGCGGTAGTACACGTCCTGAAACGACTCGAAAATGGAGCGAAACTTCTCTTCCTGGGCCTCCAGAGCCAACTGGGCCCGCTTCTGCTCGGTGATGTCGTGGGCGATGGCCGAAATCTCCTCAAACGAGCCGTCGCCGAGGTAAATCGGGTTCAGGTGCACCTCAATCCAGAGGTCGCGGCCGCGCAGGTCGCGCAGGCGCACCTCAAAGCGCTGGGGCTGCCCGGTTTCGGCCAGCTGGTAGTATTGCGTAAAGATCGAGCGGGGCTCGTCGTCCATGCGGGCCAGGTCGGCCACGCGCAGGTCGAGGCCGCGGGTGGCCGGGGCCCCGTTGCGGCGCAGGAAGTAGGCCCCGTAGTTGCGGTTGAACGAGGCCAGGCGGCCGCGCCCGTCCACGGTCCACATCAGGTGCGAGCCGCTCTCAAAAATGGCGTTCAGGCGCGCGTTCTGGCGCTGGATCTGCTCCTCGTTGCGCTTGCGCTCGATGGCCAGCGCCACCTGGTTCGAGATGAAGTGGAGCACGTCCAGGTCGCCGGGCGCGTAAGCGTCGGGGCGGTGGTAGTCCTGAACGACCAGCACCCCGATGATGCGCTCGCCCACGCTCAGGGGCGAGGCCAGCATCACCTCTGGCATCAGCCCGAAGGACGTGATGGTGCCGTCCTGCACTAGCTGCTGCATTTCGGCGCGGGTGATGTAGCGCGGCTGTCCGCCGCGGATGACGTATTCCGAGATGCCCGACGAGAACGGCCGCGGGGCGTGGGCCCGGGGCTGGGGGTGCTGGTCGACGTAATAAGCAAACTGCAGCTCGGTGCGGGCGTCGTCGCAGAGGGCAATGAACAGGTTGCTGGTTTCGATGATCTTGCTCAGCTCGCGGTGGATGGCCCCGTAGAGGGCGGCCAAATTCTTGGCGCTGATGGCCAGGTTGGCGATGCTGTAGTACACCTTTTGCAGGCGCTCGGCCTTGATGCGGTCGGTGATGTCGTGCAGGATGGCGTGGCCGCTCACCGGCTGGCCGGGTTCGCGCACGGCGCTTAGGCTGCCGATGAGGTGCACCGGCTTGCCGGTGCTGGTGAGGAATACCGTTTCGATTTTGTTCACCGGCTCGCCCTCGTACAGGTTGCGCAGCTGGTAGAGCAGCTTGGCCTTGTAGTAGGGGTGCACTACGTCGGTGAGGGAGTGGTGGGCCAGGTCGGCGTCGGTGTAGCCGAGCTTTTCCTTCCAGGCCTTGTTCACGAAGAGCAGGTTGTTATCGGCGCTCAGGTGCATCACCAGGTCCTGGGCGTTGTCAAGAAACTCCTGTAAGTGCGAGCCGTCGTGGCCGGCCAGCGCGATCGGGGAGGCGCTGCGGTCGGCAATTTCCTGGCCCGCCAGCCACAGGCCCGTTATCTGGCCGCTGGCGTCGCGGGCAAAACCACCCTGCCAGCGCAGCAGGCGCACGTAGCCGGCGCGTGTCAGCACGGCGCACTCCAGGCCGTTGTCGAGGCGTTCGCGCTGCACGAAGTCCTGGTGGGCCTGCTCGCGGGCGGCGCGTTCGCTGGGCGGCACAAACAGGCGGTAAAACGAGCGCCCCAGCACCTGCGCCCGCTCGTAGCCGGTGAGAGCCAGGAACGTCGCGTTCACGTCCACCACCAGCCCCTGCCGGTCGGCCAGTACATACGATTGCCCCAATTGATCGAATAGCGCGGGCAACGGGGGAACGACGGGCGTGGGCGGCGGAACCGTGTGGGAAGGCGACATAAACACGAACGAATAAAAACAGGGTCCCGCGTGGCACAGCCCACGCAGACGTAAGTTTGGCCAAATTACCACCAAAAACATGATGCCGCCGGGAAAAAATCAGTTGCCGCCGCGGCGGCCTCCCGCCGGGCCCCGGCTGCTCTTCGCCGCCACCACTGATTTAGTGCACGACCAGCGCATGCAGCGCATCTGTGGTAGCCTGCAAGCGGCTGGCTACCAGGTAGAATTGGTAGGATGGGCGCGGCCCGCCTCGGGGGCCCTGCCGGCCCAAAGCTACCGCCAGCACCGCCTGCGCGGCTGGTTCCAAACGGGTAAGCTGTTCTATCTCGAATACAACCTGCGCCTGCTGCTGCACCTGCTGCGCCGGCGCGCCGATGCCTGGTGCGCCGTCGACCTTGACACGGCCCTGCCCATGTGGCTGCGCGCTCGCCTGGGCGGCCAGCCGCTGGTGTACGACGCTCACGAGCTGTTCACCGAAACGCCCGAAGTGGTGGGCCGGCCCGCCGTGCAGCGCACCTGGCGCTGGGTGGAGGGCTTCGTGGTGCCCCGCGCCCGGCTGGCCTACACCGTGGGCCCGGCCCTGGCGCGGGTGTTTGAGGCGCGCCACGGCCGGCCGTTTGCCGTGGTGCGCAACGCCAGCCGCCCGGGGCCCCCAGTTGCAGCGGCGGCGGCAGCGGCGCCCGGGGGGGGCGGCGGCTACGTCCTCTATCAGGGCGTACTGAACGTGGGCCGCGGCCTGGAAGCCCTGCTCGACGCCATGCCGCAGGTGTGCGGCCGCCTGGTGCTGTGCGGCGAGGGCGACTGCTCGGCCGCGCTGCGGGCCCGGGCGGCGGGCCTAGGGCTGCTGGCCTCGGGGCAGGTGGAGTTTCGGGGCTACGTGCGGCCCGACGCGCTGCGGGCCGTCACGGCCCAGGCGGCGGTGGGGGTGATGCTGCTCGAAAACCGTGGCCTTAGCTATTACTACTCGTTGGCCAACAAGTTCTTCGACTACGTGCACGCCGGCATTCCGCAGGTGCTCATCGACTTCCCCGAGTACCGGGCCCTGAACGATACCTACGACGTGGCCGACCTCGTGGCCGATCTCGACCCCGGAGCCCTGGCCGCGGCCCTCAACCGCCTGCTGCCCGGCGGCGACGCCGCCCGCGCCCAGCAGCTGGCCGCCAACTGCCGCCGCGCCGCCCCGCACCTGAGCTGGGAGCGCGAGGAAAAAGTGCTGGTGGGCTTGTACGCCGGCTTGTTCAGGGCCCCGGGAATGTAGCGCGGACTCTGCACACCCGCAGCTCTCGCGTCGTCCTGCCGGTAATCGTTTGGCGACCGTTCAGCCGCGCAGACCTGCAACCAAAGGTCAGCGTAACTAAACTCTGTGCAACAGGGCGCGCTACGGGCAAACTATCCTAGCTTTGCCCGTAGCACTTGCCATTGATTTCATATGCTGAAAAAACTACTGCCTGCCTTACTGCTGGGCGCCGCTGGCTTTGGCGCCGGGGCCCTGGTGGCCCGCCCTACCGCCGCCGAACCCGTGACCGTGCCGCTGCTGCGCGCCGCCCAGGAACTGCTGGGCCTGCACTTCACCGATGCCCAGCTTGACTCGGCCAAGGGCGCCATCGGGCGCAACCGCAGCAGCTACGACGCGCTGCGCAAAATCAACCTGCCCAACGCCGTGGCCCCCGCGCTCGTGTTCGACCCCGTGCCGCTGCGCCTGCGCCTGGCCGCGCCCGCCGGCAAGCCGGGCCCCGACCGGATGGCGCCCATCGGCAAAGTAAAGCTGCCCGCTAACCGCGACGATCTGGCCTTTTACACCGTGCGGCAACTGGGCGAGCTGCTGCGCACCAAGCAGGTATCGTCGGTAGAGCTGACGGAGTTTTTCCTGGCGCGGCTGCGCAAATATTCGCCGCAACTGCTGTGCGTTATCACCCTCACCGAGGAGCTGGCCATGCAGCAGGCCCGCGCCGCCGACGCTGAAATCAAGGCCGGCCGCTACCGGGGCCCCCTGCACGGCGTACCCTTCGGCGTGAAGGATTTATTCAGTACTAAAACCTATAAAACCACCTGGGGCTCGGTGCCTTACAAAGACCAACTGCTGGACGAGGACGCCGCCGTGGTGACGCGCCTGCGCGACGCCGGGGCCGTGCTGGTGGCCAAGTTTACGCTGGGCGAGCTGGCGATGGGCGACGTGTGGTTTGGCGGCCAAACCCGCTCGCCGTGGGACCTTAAGCAGGGTTCCAGCGGCTCGTCGGCGGGCTCGGCCTCGGCCGTGGCTGCGGGGCTCGTACCCTTTGCGCTGGGCACCGAAACGCTGGGCTCCATCGTGAGCCCTAGCACGGCCTGCGGCACTACCGGCCTGCGCCCCACCTTCGGGCAGGTGAGCCGCGCCGGCGCTATGGCCCTGAGTTGGAGCATGGATAAAGTAGGGCCCCTGGCCCGTTCGGCCGAGGATTGCGCGCTGGTATTCCGGGCCATTCAGGGCGAAGACCCGCGCGACGTGGCCACGCTGCTGCGCCCACGCGCCGCCGCCGATTTCCGCTGCGCCTTCGATACCGATGTGAAAAAAATGCGCGTGGGCTACCTCAAGGCCGATTTTGAATCGCCGTACCCTTCGCAGGGTACCGATAAGGCCACGCTCGACGCGCTGCGCAAGCTGGGCGTCGAGCTGGTGCCGCTCGACCTGCACAACCTGCCCGCCGGTGAGCTGGCCTTCGTGCTCAGCGCCGAGGGCGCGGCGGCGTTCGACGACCTCACCCGCTCGGGCCGCGACGCGCTGCTGGTGAACCAAGGCCGCAACGCCTGGCCCACCACGTTCCGGGCCGCCCGCTTCGTGCCGGCCGTGGAGTACCTCCAGGCCCAGCGCGCCCGCCGCGTGCTGATAGAAGACGTGGACAAGCACCTGCTGGGCCTCGACGCCTACGTGGGCCCCTCGTTCAACAGCCCCAGCCTGGTCATCACCAATCTTACCGGCCACCCGGCCGTGGTAGTGCCCAATGGCATGCGCCCCAACGGCTTGCCCGCCACTATCACCTTCACCGGGCAGCTTTACGGCGAGGCCAAGCTGCTGGCCCTAGCCAAGGCCTACCAGGACGCCACCGACTTCGACGAGAAACACCCACCGCTGAATTTTTAAGGTTTGCCCGACGTCCCGACCGACTTACTGCCCCCGGAAATCCTGGCCCAATTAGGGCCCCGGCCCGACGACCGGCGCCCGGTGCTGCTCGTCGTGGCCGGGCCCACGGCGGTGGGCAAAACTGCCTTGTGTGTGCGGCTGGCCCAACACTTCGGTACCGAAATCGTGTCGGCCGACTCGCGCCAGTTTTTCCGCGAGATGTGCATCGGTACGGCCAAGCCCACACCCGCCGAGATGCAGGGCGTACCGCACCATTTCGTTGACAGCCATAGCATTGCCGAAGAATACAGCGCCGGCCGGTTCGCCGCCGATGCGCTGGCCAAGCTCGACGAGCTATTCCGGACGCACCCCGTGGTCATCCTCACCGGCGGCTCGGGACTGTACGTGCAGGCCGTAACCGACGGCCTCGACGAGCTGCCCGGCGTGCTGCCCGAGGTGCGCGCCCAGCTGCAAGCCGAGTTGGCCACGCACGGCCTGGGGCCCTTGGTGGCCGAGCTGGCCGCCACCGATTCCGTGGCCCATGCCCGCATCGACCCGCAAAACCCCCAGCGCGTGCTCCGGGCCCTGGAAATCACCCGCGGCACGGGCCGGCCGTTTTCGAGCTACCATACCCAGGACACCGCGGCGCGCGACGCGGCGCGGCCCTTCCGGGTCGTCAAAGTTGCCCTCACCCGCGAACGGGACGTGCTATACGAACGCATCAATCAGCGCGTAGAAAATATGCTGGCTGAAGGCTTGCTTGATGAAGTACGGGCCCTGCTGCCCCAGCGCGACTGGCCCGCCCTGCAAACTGTAGGCTACCAGGAAATCTTCGGTTTCCTCGCCGGGGAGTATGATTGGGCCGAGGCCGTGCGCCTGCTTCAGCGCAACACGCGCCGCTACGCCAAGCGCCAGCTCACGTGGCTACGCCGCGATGCGGCCTACCAATGGGTAAATGTTTGAATGGGTGAATGTTTGAATGAGCAATGGCATTCTTCTATTCTCCCACTCAAACACCCACTCAAACACCCACTCACTTATGTGCTCAGGATTTCCACCATGCGCATAAAGCTCTGGTTGATAGGTTTCTTCTTGCTGATGGTGTCGATGAAAGGCGTGTAGACCAGCTTGCGGTCGATGATGCCGGCCATCACGTTGCGCATGCCGTTCATGAGGCCCTCGACGGCGGCAATGCCGATTTGCGAGCCCAGCAGGCGGTCGGCGGCCGTGGGCGAGCCCCCGCGTTGGATGTGGCCGATGACGGTCACGCGGGTGTCGAGCTGCGGGATGGCGGCCTTGATGTGGGCCGCGACGTGGTGGGCGTTGCCTTCCACGTCGCCCTCGGCCACAATGACGATGAACGAGGTTTTGTGGCGCTGCCAACCGCTGCGCAGCGTTTCGATGGCCGCCTCCACGCTCATCTGCGTTTCGGGCACCATCACGATTTCGGCCCCGCCGCCGATGGCGCACGGAATGGCGATGTAGCCCGAATCACGGCCCATCACTTCGATGAAAAAGCAGCGGTCGTGCGAGTCGGCCGTGTCGCGGATCTTGTCCACGCATTCCAGGGCCGTATTCACGGCCGTGTCGTAGCCGATGGTGTAATCCGTGCCGTAGAGGTCGTTGTCAATGGTGCCTGGGGCCCCCACGGTGGGGATGCCAAACTCCTCCTCAAAAATCATGGCCCCGGCGAAGGTGCCGTTGCCACCGATGGCTACCAAACCCTCGATACCGTTGTTAACAAGTTGGTCGAACGCTTGTTGGCGGCCTTCCTTGCTGCGGAAAGAGTGGCTGCGGGCCGACTTGAGGATGGTGCCGCCCTTCTGCACGGTGTTCGACACAGAGGCCGAGTCCAGTTTCACAAATTCGCCCCGGATCATGCCCGAATAGCCGCGCATGATGCCGTACACTTCGATGCCGTGGTACGTGGCCGTGCGCACCACCGCCCGGATGGCCGCATTCATGCCCGGTGCGTCGCCGCCGCTCGTAAAGACTCCAATTCGTTTCATGGTAATTCAAAAAATCCAATTTTGCGCCGTTTTCAGTGCAAACCGCGCAAAGGTGAGGTTTTCGGCGGAACAAACCTAGTTTTTTGCCGTTAGCAACCCCATCCGGTTTAGGTGTGTCGTTCCATGGATTCTGCCAAAAGAGATATAAAATTCCGGTAAATTTCTGTAACTTACCGTCGACTACCACCAAAGGCTGCTTCCCACCCGCGTCCTACCCTTAATTCATCGTCCCATGTTTGGTTTTTTTGAAAATGAGCAGGCCAAAAAAATCAAAGGCCACCTTTGCAACCTCGCGGCCTTGGCTAAAGCCGACGGCCACATCGACGAACGCGAGATGAATTTCATCATCACCGTAGGCAAAAAAAATGGAATGGGGGCCACCGAGGTGCGCAAAATTGTGGCCGGCAACACCAATTGCCTCTCCGACCTACCCAACACCGACTCGGAGCGATTCGACCAGATTTATGACCTTGTGGACATGATGCTGTCCGACGGGATTGTGGACGAGAACGAGATGGATTTCTGTATCATGATGGCCGAGAAGCTGGGCTTCCGCAATGCAATAGTGGGTGTGCTGGTTCGCAAAATATCGCAGGGCGTGAAGGACGGCCTACCCGAAGACCGCATCAAAGAGGAGAGCTTGAGCTTTTTGAATTACAACGATCTACCCGCTCGCTAGGCGCGCCACAGCTAAATGGGAAGCTTGGTTTGCACCGGCCATTAATTGGCCGGTGCAAACCAAGCTTTTTTGTGGAGTAAGCTGGCTATTTTAAGTAATATAATGTGCTGCCCTGCCGCCGCAATGACCCTAGCGCAGGGCAAGCCACTTAGGGGAATGGTGGACGTTCCACCTTTGACAAAAAAACTGTGCCTGAGCTACTTCGGCAAGCGGATGCTGGCTTTCTTAGCCAGCCGACGGGTTGACCCGCCGCCGTTTATTTTTCCTGACGAGAATCGGTCGGCCGGCTGAAAAAGCCGGCGAACTGGCAGCAACCAGGCTGTACACCAAACCGGAAACCGCGCTAAAGAACGGCTTGCCCAGTAGTGGGGCCCCAACGAGGCCTTGCCAAGGCAACGAACAGCCACGCTTGCTCCCGGGGCCCTAGCCTGGTTCCCAAGCCAGGCCAGTCAACGAAGGCACAACCTCTGGTTAACGCCCGTTTGCCAAGCTATTTGCCACCTCGGGCAACGTTGTGGAAGACTGCCGCAGGCGTTGGCTTAAACCAAACCCTAAATCCAGGCTTAACGCTGAAACGAGCCATAGTGCGCTTCAGGGCATTGTTTTCTTGATCAGTCTGCAGCGCTTCATGTGTTTTTAATACAGTCAGGCTTGCTTTGTATTACCTACCACGCCGATGGCAGCCCTATATCGTTGGCGTATTCCCATGGATTAGCTCTCACAGATTTTGATTAAGACCAGCGTTTTAGCTGGCATTCAGCGACTAGTAGCCGCTGGAAAAAAACTGATTGCGAAGCATGTAAAAACATCTATTTGGGTATTTTCATCGAGTAGATGGAATGCGTTTTTTCAGTAACGACAGCTGTCGTTGCTGAGAATCCAGCGCTCGCAAACCAGGTGTTGCCCACGCAACGGCTTTTAGCGCAATGGCTGGCCTCCAACGTGCCGCACACTTCTCCACCCCCACACCTTCCGGGATTATCAGCCGTTTACTATGGTATTTAATGATTTTATGAAAAGATTATTCATGCTTATGAGCTTGGGGGTGTTGTACTGCACCACAAGCTGTTCTAGCAAACCAGAAGAAAAAGAAGAGCAAATCAAGTTGTTGACCACCAGCCCACTGGCTACGGATACGACTATTACCAAGGAGTATGTGGCCCAGATCCACGCCTACCAGCATATTGAGTTGCGGGCCCTGGAAAAAGGCTATTTACAGAAAATATTCGTCGATGAGGGCCAGGCCGTGACCAAGGGACAGCCCATGTTCCAGATTATGCCGCTGGTGTACCAAGCCGACTTGCAAAAGTCGCAGGCCGAGGCCAACTACGTAAACATCGAATACAAGAACACGAAGAGCCTGGCCGACAGCAACATTGTGTCGAAGAACGAGTTAGCCCTGTCCAAGGCCAAGCTCAACAAGGCCCGGGCCGACGTTTCCCTGGCCCAAACCCACCTGCAATTCACGTCCATTAAAGCGCCCTTTAACGGCATTATGGACCACTTCCAAGGCCGGTTGGGCAGCGTGGTGAACGAGGGCGACCTGCTGACGACGCTTTCCGACAACAGCAAAATGTGGGTTTACTTCAACGTGCCCGAGGCCGAATACCTGGCTTACAAAGAGCAGGCCAAGGCTGATAACGTGGTGAATGTGAAGCTGCTGATGGCCAACAACGAGGTATTCAAATACCCCGGCGTAGTGAAGACCATCGAGGCCGACTTCAACAACGAAACCGGCAATATTGCCTTCCGGGCCACCTTCCCCAACCCCGGCGGGCTGCTGCGCAACGGCGAAACCGGCAGCATCCTCATGACGGTGCCGCTCAAGCACGTGCTGCTCATTCCGCAGAAAGCCACGTTCGAAATTCTGGAGAAGAAATACGTGTACGTGGTCGACAAAAACAACGTGGTGCATCAGCGGGAAATAAATATCGCGTCTGAAATGCCCGACCTGTACGTCATTAAATCCGGTATATCCAGCCAGGACAAGATACTGCTGGAGGGCCTGCGTAAGGTGAAGGACGGCGATAAGATAAGCTACACATACAAGGACCCGAAGACGGTTATCTCGCACCTGAAGGTGTACAGCGAGTAGGGGTTCCTCCACATACTACAGCCAGAATATGTTTAGTAAATTCATTCGCAGGCCAGTATTTGCCATTGTTATTTCGGTGGTCATCCTGCTCATGGGCGGGCTGGCCATCCTGCAACTGCCTACTTCGCAGTTTCCGGAGATTTCGCCGCCCTTGGTGATGGTGAGCGCGGCCTACCCCGGTGCCAGCGCCAAGGTGCTCACCGAATCGGTACTAATTCCGCTGGAGCAGGCCGTGAACGGCGTGCCGGGCATGAAGTACATGACCTCCGACGCCGTAAGTGCCGGCGAGGCCAATATCCAGATTGTGTTCAACCTGGGCACCAACCCCGACCAGGCCGTGGTAAACGTGAACACGCGCATCGCGCAGGTGCTCAACCGCCTGCCGGTGCTAGTGCAGCGTGAGGGCGTGATTGTGAACCGCGTGGTACCCAACATGCTGATGTACGTGAACTTGTACTCGAAAGACAAGAACACGGACATGAAGTACCTCTTCAACTTTGCGGGGGTGAACATGCTGCCGGAGCTGCAACGCCTGGGCGGTATCGGCCGGGCCACCATTCTGGGTAGCCGGCAGTACGCCATGCGCATCTGGCTGAAACCCGACCGCATGCGGGCCTATAGTATTTCGGTCGATGATGTGATGAAGGCGCTGGATGAGCAGAGTGTGATTGGCTCGCCGGGTCGTATCGGCCGCTCCGACGGCGGGCAGGCGCAGTCGCTGGAATACGTGCTCAGCTATAAGGGCCGCTTCAATAACGTGGAGGAGTATAAAAACGTGATTCTCAGGGCTAACCCAAATGGGGAAAGCCTGCACCTGAGCGATGTGGCCCGCGTGGAGCTGGGCTCGGAATTCTACGATATCTACTCTAACCTGAACCAGTACCCGTCGGCGGCCATCGTACTGAAGCAGACCTACGGCTCGAATGCCAGCGACGTAATTAAAGAGGTGAAAGCCAAACTGGAAGAGCTGAAGAAAAGCAGCTTTCCGCCCGGTATGGACTACAAAATCACCTACGACGTGTCGAATTTCCTCGACGCCTCGATTGAGAACGTAATCCATACCCTGCGCGACGCCTTTATTCTGGTGGCGCTGGTGGTGTACCTGTTCTTGGGCGATTGGCGCTCGACGCTGATTCCGGCCCTGGCCGTGCCGGTGTCGCTGGTGGGCTCGTTTATCGCCATGCAGGCGTTTGGGCTCACCATCAACATGATAACCCTGTTTGCGCTGGTGCTTTCGATTGGTATTGTGGTCGATAACGCCATCGTGGTGATCGAGGCGGTGCACGCTAAAATGGACGAACAGCATTTATCGCCCTATAATGCGGTAAGGCAAGTGGTGGGCGAAATCAGCGGGGCCATCATCGCCATCACCATTATGATGACGGCCGTGTTTATTCCGGTATCGTTCATGAGCGGCCCGGTGGGTATTTTCTACCGGCAGTTCTCCATTACCATGGCCACCGCCATTGTGATTTCGGGCTTGGTAGCCCTCACGCTGACGCCGGTGCTCTGCGCCATGATTCTGAAAAACCACCACGGCCAGCCCAAGAAGAAAACGCCCATGCAGCGCTTCTTCGACTGGTTCAACCGCGGGTTTGAGAAGCTGACCAACGCCTACACCGGCCTGCTGGGGAGAATTGTGGCCAACCGCCTCATCACCTTCGCCATGCTGATTGCCTTTGGGCTGGGCATCTGGGCCATCACGGCCAAGCTGCCGGCCGGCTTCATTCCGAGCGAAGACCAGGGCCTGATTTATGCCATTGTGCAGACGCCGCCCGGCACCACGCTGGAGCAAACCAATGCCGTATCGCAACGCCTGGCCAGCCTGGCCAAAGACATCCCCGGCGTTGCCAACATCTCCTCGCTGGCCGGCTACGAAGTGCTTACCGAAGGCCGCGGCTCGAACGCCGGCACCTTGTTGCTTGACCTGAAGCCGTGGTCGGAACGCAAGGAATCCATTGCCGAGATTGTGGGCAACCTAGAGAAAAAAGCCAAGCAGATTCCGGGCGCGACCATCGAATTCTTCGAGCCACCGGCCGTGCCGGGCTACGGCGCGGCGGGCGGCTTCCAGCTGCAATTGCTGGATAAAACCAACTCGGGCGACTACAAAGCGCTGGAAAAAGTGAACAACGAATTTATGGCCCAGCTGAAAAAGCGCAAGGAGCTGGCCGGCCTATTCACCTTCTTCTCGGCCGAATACCCGCAGTACGAGCTGAAGATTGACAACAACCTGGCTATGCAGAAAGGCGTGAGCATTGGCAACGCCATGAACACGCTGAGCATCATGGTGGGCTCGACCTACGAGCTGGGTTTCATCAAGTACCAGCGCTTCTTTAAGGTGTATGTGCAGGCTTCGCCGGAATACCGCCGCCTGCCAAAGGACATCCTGAACATGTGGGCCAAGAACGACAAGGGCGAAATGGTACCGTTCTCGGCCTTCATGAAAATCGTGAAGAGCCAGGGCGCCAACGAAATCAACCGCTACAACATGTACACCACGGCCTCCATCCGGGGCGGCGCAGCCGAGGGCTTTAGCTCGGGCGAAGCTATTAAGGCGGTGCAGGAAGTGGCCAAAGGGCTGCCCCACGGCTACGATATCGACTGGGGTGGCTTGTCGAAAGACGAGGTGAGCCGCGGCAACGAATCGACCATCATTTTCGCGATTGTGCTCCTCTTCGTATACTTGGTGCTGGCCGCGCAGTACGAAAGCTTTCTGCTGCCGCTGGCCGTTATTTTCTCCCTGGTAGCGGGCGTGTTCGGGTCGTTCCTGTTTATTAAGATGTTTGGCTTGGCCAACGACATTTATGCGCAGGTGGGCCTCGTGATGCTGGTCGGTCTGCTGGGTAAAAACGCGGTACTTATCGTCGAATTCGCGGCGCTGAAGCACGAGCAAGGCATGTCGGTCCGCGATGCGGCCATTGAAGGGGCCAAAGTGCGTTTCCGCCCCATTCTGATGACTTCGTTCGCCTTCATCGCCGGTCTGATTCCGCTGGTGGTTGCTACCGGCGCGGGCGCCATCGGCAACCGCACCATCGGCTCGTCGGCCCTCGGCGGCATGCTGTTTGGCACCGTGTTCGGGGTAATTATTATCCCGGGCTTGTACTACTTCTTCGGTACCCTCGCTGGCGATAACAAGCTTATCCGGGACGAGAACGAATCCCCCATGTTCGAGGGAGTTGAGCCTCGCGTATTAATTGAAGAAACAGAGCCTTATGCTTAAGCGACGCATCTACCAAGGCCTGAGCGCCGCCTGCCTGGCCCTAGCGGTAGCGGGTTGTAAACTGCCTCAGTTAGTGGGGCGCAACGTGCGCCGCAGCGTGCCGTCCACTTACAACAACAGCACCCAGGATACCCTCAGCACGGCTAAAGTGCAGTGGCAGGAGTTCTTTACCGACCCTAACCTGAAAGCGCTGATTGACAGTGCTCTGCAACGTAACCAGGAGCTGAACATCACGCAACAGGAGCTGCAGATAGCCCGCAACGAGATTCAGGCCCGCAAGGGCGAGTACCTGCCTTCGGTAACGCTGGGGGGCCAGGCGGCCCTCGACCGCGTGAGCCGCTACACTATTCAGGGGGCTACGGAGGACCAGATCAACATCCAGCCCGACCGCCGCACGCCCGACCCGCTGGGCAACTTCCAGCTGGGGGCCTATGCGAGCTGGGAAGTGGACATCTGGCACAAGCTGCGCAACGCCCGCAAGTCGGCCGCCACCCGCTACCTGGCGTCGGTAGACGGCCGGAACTTCATGGTGACTAACCTGATTGCCGAGATTGCCACGTCGTATTACGAGCTCCTTGCGCTTGACAACCAACTGCTGATTTTACAGCAGAGTATTGAGATCCAAGACAATGCCCTGCGAGTAGTGCGGCAGGAAAAAGAAGCCGCCCGCGTCACCGAATTGGCCGTGAAGCGCTTCGAGGCCCAGATCCAGAACACCACGAGCCTGCAATACGTCACTCGGCAGCGCATCACTGAAACCGAGAACCGCATCAACTTTCTGCTGGGCCGGTTTCCACAGCCCATCGTGCGCAACGCCGAGGAATTTAACGGCCTGGTACCGAAAACCATCCAGGCCGGCATTCCGGCGCAATTGCTGAGCAACCGGCCCGATATCCGCCGGGCCGAGCAGCAGCTGGTGGCCGCCAAACTCGACGTGCAGGTGGCGCGCGCCAATTTCTACCCGTCGCTGGGTATTTCCGGTGGGGTAGGCTTCGGGGCGTTCAAGCCCGGCTTGCTGTTTACCACGCCGGGTGCCCTGCTGTACTCGATAGCCGGCGATTTATCGGCCCCGCTCATCAACCGCAACGGCATCAAGGCCCTGTATTCCACGGCCAACGCCTTGCAGCTGCAAGCCGTGTACAACTACGAGCGTACGGTGCTGAACGCGTACATCGAGGTGGCTAACCAGCTCTCGAACATCAACAACCTGGAGCAGGGCTACGAGGCCAAGCTGAAGGAAGTGCAGGCTCTGAGCTTGTCCATTCGCATCTCCAACAGCCTGTTCAGATCGGTGCGGGCCGACTACACCGAGGTGCTCTTCACCCAGCGCGACGCCCTGAACGCCCGCTTCGACCTGACCGAAACCAAGATGAAGCAGCTTAACGCCACGGTGAACGTGTACCGGGCCCTGGGCGGCGGCTGGGAATAAAAACTTGGCAGCCAGCTAAGACGCTGGTGTTCAGGCTTTTTATCAGTGCCCAGGCACAACTACTTTTCAACGGCTGCGGCTGTTCGGCGTTACGCTGGGCAGCCGCAGTTGCTATTTAGGCCGGCGGTAGGTGGGGGGCACTTTGCTGCTCTGGCAGCATGAGCCGGGTTTGGGCCATTGATTGGGACAGTGGCTGAGGGCCTGGGCACCAGGCGCGGCATTGCAATCATTGCCGGAACCGTTGAGTACGTCTACGGCCCGCGTGAGCTGGTCGAAAAAATTTCGGCCCGGCCCCGGGGCCCCGGTACTTCGCTGCTAACCAATCCAGCGACGTTATGCGGCTCCGAATTTTTACCCTTTTGTTGCTGTGGGCCGCCGGGGCCCGGGCCCAGGGCGTGGACGTGCGCGGCACCGTGCTGAACGCCGCCCGCCAGCCCGTGGAATTTGCCACCGTGGTGCTGCTCAGCGCCCCGGATTCGAGTGGGGTGCAGGCCACCGTGGCCGATGCCCGCGGCGCCTTTGTGCTGCGCGGCGTGGCGCCGGGGCCCTACCGGCTGCGAGCCTCGTTTGTGGGCTGGCTGCCCGGCACGCAGCGGCTGGTGGTGGCCGCCGGGGCCCCACCGGCGCCCGTGCAGCTGCTGCTGCGCCCGGCGCCCCAGCAGCTGGGCGAGGTGCAGGTGACGGCCCTGCGCCCGCGCATCACGCAACTGCCCGACCGCCTGGTGATGGACGTGGCCAGCACGCCGCTCGCCACCGGCTACACCGCCCTGGAGGTGCTGGCCCGCGCCCCCGGCGTGTACGTCGACCCGCGCACGGAAACCGTGTCGCTCAACGGCAAAGGCACGCTGGTGATTGTGGACGGCAAGCGCACGTACCTGGCGGCCGCCGATTTGGCGGTGTTCCTCAAGGGATTGCCCAGCCAGGAGCTGCAAAAGATTGAGCTGATTACCAGCCCCGGCGCCAAGTACGACGCCGAGGGCCCCGGCGGCATCGTCAACATCATCACCAAAAAAAGCTTGCAAAACGGCACCAAGGGCAGCCTGACGCTCGGCGCGGGCGGCACCACCAACAGCCGCCAAAACGCCGGCCTCTCCCTCAACCACAAGCAAGGGGCCCTAGCCCTGTACGGTGGCTACAACCTGGCGGGCCGCCAAACCAGCGTGAGTGACCAGACGCA
Source organism: Hymenobacter nivis (assembly GCF_003149515.1). Lineage (NCBI taxonomy): Bacteria > Pseudomonadati > Bacteroidota > Cytophagia > Cytophagales > Hymenobacteraceae > Hymenobacter > Hymenobacter nivis. The sequence continues at coordinate 1,778,455 of NZ_CP029145.1, read as the reverse complement.
GATTGATTACCTGGGGGGCCCCGGCGGCGACGTGACGGCCACGCACTTGCTCACGTCGGCCACGCCCACCCGCCAGCTGGCGCACAACGCCAAGGCCGGCCTCGACTGGCAGGTAAGCCCCAAAACCAGCCTCAACCTGTACCTGCGCGGCCTGCGCACCGACCGCACCAGCGTCGCCAACGCCGCCACCCAGCTGCTGCGCGGCCCCGGGGCCCCCGTCGATTCGACGCTCGACAGCCAGACCAACACCACCTACCAATCCACCCAGTACTCGGGCAACCTGGGGCTTAAGCACACCCTGGATTCGGCCAGCACGCTCACCGCCGACCTGGACTACTCGCGCTACCAGTCGGCGGGCGAAAACCGGATTGCCAACACATTTTTCACTGCCCAGGGCCCCGTGCCCGACCGGGGCGTGCAGCTGCGCAACTACCTGCCCACGGGCATCCGCATCGTGGCAGGCCAGCTCGATTACGAGCGCCGGCTGCGCGCCGGCACCCTGGAGCTGGGCCTGAAGCACAGCTACGTAACGTCGGAAAACGATGCCCGCTACGAGCTGCTGCAAGCCGGCGACTGGCAGAACGACGCCCTGCGTACCAACTTCTTCACGTACCGCGAAAACGTGTCGGCGGCCTACGCCACCTTCGCCGGCAAGCGCTACGGGCTGGACTACCGCTTCGGGCTGCGCCTCGAAAATACCAATTCGCTGGGCGAGCTGCGCACCACTGGCCAGCAAAATGCGCGGCACTACACCAGCCTCTTCCCATCGGCGCTGCTGAGCCGGGCGGTGGGCAAGCACGACTTCGTGAGCCTGGCCTACGGCCGGCGCATCCAGCGGCCCAGCTACCAGAGCCTCAACCCGTTCATCTACTTCCAGGACGTGTACACCTACTCACAGGGTAACCCCTTTTTGCGGCCTGAGTATTCGCACGCCCTCGATTTTACCTACACCGCCAACAGCGCCTACGTGTTTGCGCTGGGCTACTCGCAAACCACGGACGTGATTTCGTGGGTGACGCAGCGCGAGGCCCCCGGCTCGCTCGTCACGCAGTCGCGGGCCGAAAACCTGGACCGCCAGCGCGAGTGGACGCTGTCCGTGACGGCCCCGTATTCGCCCTGGAAGTGGTGGACCATCACCAACGCCCTGGGCGTCAGCTACGCCACGTTCTTCCTGAATTCGGTGGCCAACGCGCCGCGCACCGTGCAGGGCGCCGGCGGCGTGTACAGCATTTCCAACGACTTCGCCGTGAAGGGCGGCTGGGTGCTCAGCGCTTCGGGCTACTTCCAGAGCCCCATGCCCCGGGGCGTGGCACAGGCCCGGGGCCAGGCCTCCGCCTACCTGGGGGCCCAAAAGAAGTTCCTGGACGACCGCCTCGCCTTGCGCGTGACCTACAGCGACATCTTCCGCTCGGCCCGCGCCGTCACGCGCACCGAGTTTGCCAACCTGCGCACCAACAGCACCTACCGCTGGGATTCCAACTACTTCGTGGCCACGCTCACCTACCAGCTGGGCAACCAGAAAGTGAAGGCCGCCAACAAAAACCGCAACGTATCGGGCGATGAAGAAGGCCGCATCAATTAAGCTGGGGGCCCTGATTGGGGGGGCTGGTGAAAATGGGATTACTTTAGCGGAGGCCCCGCGCCGCCCCTCTAGTATTATTTCTCCAACGAATAGCCACGGCCAGCAACAGTTTGGGCGTTTCGTTAGCTTATTCTCGATGTCGAAAATATCGGCGGGTTTTGCAAACCTTCTACTGGGCATTAATGCCAGCCGGCGTACCACTGTGCTGTTGCATGTTGCCTTCTGGGCAGCGCTGTACTGCTTGTTTTTCTACCAAAGCAGTTGGTTTACCGGCGACGAGCATCCCCGCAGTACACTTCTAATCGCCCTAAGCAAATGGGGGGTCATCGCCGGGTCATTTTACGTTACGTTGCACCTCATCCGTCGTGCGTACTCTCATCTGCTGAAACTGTTGCTAGTAATCATGACATTAGGTCTCGCAATAGTGAGTTATGACTTGGTTTCTTATTATTTGTATAACTATATTAACGATACCGTACCGGGCTTACCGGTATATTTTCACAACATTGTAAAAGGTATTTCTGAGAGGGGCCCCTGGACGTTTCTGCTTAACAAGAATGCCTTCTACCTGCACTTCTTACAGTTGAACATTGGCTTGTTTATTCCAGTCATTAAAGCTTATTCGGCGTAGTTAGCGAGTTTCGCGTGGACAGGTGCGCGATGGGCGCGGTGCGGGCTGCGCACGCGCAGGTTGTGCAGCCCACAGGCCACGACCATGACCGTATCGCGCACCCATTCGCCGCGCAAGCGGATAGTGCCCTGCACCATGTGCAGGCGCTTGATACCGCTGTGCGCGTGTTCGATAACGACGCGCAACGGACTCAGCAACTGGTTATACAGCTTTTGGGCAAACGTCAACTCCCGCTTCGGCGGCTTCTTGTGGGGCATCTCCACCACGACCCCGGTCGGGGCGTGGCCCAGCAAGCCCAAATCCTGCCGTAACACGCAGCCCGCCGGTAGGTGCAGCGCGTACTCGTCGGCCAGTTTTTTGTCGTGCGCTCGCCCGCTTTCCGTAGCCGAGAGAAAATGCACGTACTGCGTGGAATCGCATAAGGTCATGTTTTTTACGCGGTGCGCTTTTTTTTGGCGCTGTACTCCTCGGCCTGGGCCTCCCGGTCCGTGTTACGTGGTACGCCCCGCTCGACCCCGTCGTAGGCAAAGACCGGCTCCGGGTGGTTAGCCAGGCGCTGAGCCAACTCGCCGCCGTCGCGCACGGGCAGCAGCCCGCGCCGGGCCAGCACCTGGTTGAGCACGCCCAGCAGGGCGGTAGCCAAGTGGCTGACGCGCGCTTGCGAAATGCCAAAGCTGGCGGCCTGGTGCTCTTGCAAGGCGTTGCTTTTGAGGTAGGTGAGCAGAAAAAAGAGCTTTATATCGCTGCCCGCCAGCACGGCGTTGGCCCGCTCGCGGTGGGCGGGGAACGCCCGTTGGGTTCCTTCCAGGGTGTGGTAGCGGTGGTGGCGCTCCCAGGCCGGGGCAAAGTCGGTCAGCAAGTCGTCAAACTCCGCCGCTCGCAGGCTGGTCAGGGCCAGAAACTGGCGGGGCCGCTCGCGCAAACTCAGGTAATCCATAGCCAAATTTACGCCTCGCCTACGGGCAGTAACTTAACACACACTTCCGAATTAGCTTTATTATCAAGTTGGGGCGCTGGGCTGCCCAGTCGCGCCTGCGCAGTTTGGCCCTCGAAAAAGACAACCTCAAGCTGGAGCTGGAATTCCTACGGGCGCAAATCAATCCGCACTTTCTATTCAATACCCTGAACAGCGTGTACTCGCTGATTGAGGACAAGGACAAGACGGCGGCATTCATCGTCGTGTCGCTCTCCGACATGATGCGCTACGCGCTGTACGACGCCGCCACCACCGAAGTAGACGTAGCTAAAGAACTGGCATTCATCCAGAACTACATCGAAATCCAGCAGATTCGGCACCGGCGGCGGCTGGCCGTGGAGCTGGACATTGCGCCCGATTTGGGGCCCCAGCGCATCCCGCCGCTGCTGCTCATCAACTTCGTGGAGAACGCCGTGAAGCACGGCGTCGATAAATTGCGCCACGACGCCTGGGTGCGCATCCGGGCCTACCGCGACGAGCGGGGCGCGTTCTGCTTCGCGGTGGCCAACGCCCGGCCGGCGCAGGCGGGCGCGGATATCCACGAGGGCATCGGCACGCGCAACACCCGCCGCCGGCTCGACATCCTGTACCCCGGCGCCTACGCGCTGCAAACCAGCCACACCGCCACCCAATTCGACATCCTGCTCCGCCTATGGCCCCCGCAAACCGGCTAACCTGCGTCCTCATCGACGACGAGCCCCTGGCCCAGGAGCTGCTCCAGAAGTACCTCAGCCGCCTCGGCTTCGTGGAGCTGCTGGCAACGTTCGATAACGCCGTAGAGGCCCTGGGCCGGGTAGAAGCCCTGCGCCCCGACCTCATCCTGCTCGATGTGAACATGCCGGAAATGAACGGCTTGGAGTTCCTGAACACGTTTACGGGCTGGCGGCCGGCCGTCATCTTCACCACCGCCTACTCCGAGTATGCCGTGCAGGGCTTCGAGCACGACGCGGTGGATTTCCTGCTCAAGCCCATCACCTTCGAGCGGTTCGCCAAGGCCATTGGCAAGGCGCGCAAGCAGCTGGTGCCCGCCGGGGCCCCCGAGCCGCCGCCGGGCCCTCCCGAACGCCAGCGTTTGCTGCTCATCAAGGAAAACAAGAAGTTCCGGCGCGTGTCCGTTGCCGACGTGTTGTTCGTGGAGGGCATGAAGGACTACCTCAAAATCTATACGAAAGCCGAGGTCGTCGTCGCGCACATGACCATGACCAAAATGGCCGCCCTGCTCGACCCCGCCGATTTCCTGCGCGTCAACCGCTCCTACCTCGTGCAGAAAATGGCCATCAAAGCCATCCACGGCAACACCATCGAAATTGTGAATGGCATGGAAGTGCCCGTCGGCATTAATTACCGCGAAACTATTAGGCAAATGACGGATAAGGGCGTGCTGTAGGACAGTTCGAAAAACGGTCATGCTGAACGCAGTGAAGCGTCTCTCCCGCGTAATTAATTACTGCTGCGATAGAGATGCTTCACTGCGTTCAGCATGACATTCCTTTAGTAGGTCACTACCCGCCCGCCACGTAGTCAATGGCCCGCAGCAGGCCCGCGCAGGCAGCGTCAATTTCCTCGTTGGTGATGACCAGGGGCGGAGCCAAGCGCAGCGAGTTGTCGCAGAACAGGAACCAGTCGGTGAGGATGCCCTCGTGCGCCAGGGCCCTGTCGATGATGGGCTTGAGCACGTCGAAGGAGTCGAATTCCACCGCCATCAGTAGGCCGCTGCTGCGCACCGCCCGGATTGACGGGTGCCGCAGCTGCGCCCGAAACCGCGCCGCTTTTTCGGCGACGCCGGCGGCCAGGTTTTCGTCCTGCATGACTTGGAGCGTGGCCAGGGCTGCCGCGCAACTCACAGGATGGCCCCCGAAGGTAGTGCAGTGCCCCAGGATAGGGTTGGTTTTGAAGCCGCTCATAATTTCCGTCGTGGAAATAAAGGCCCCGATGGGCATGCCGCCGCCCATGCCCTTGGCACACACCAGAATGTCGGGCTCGATGCCGTACTGCTCGAAGGCCCACATGGTGCCCGTGCGCCCGTAGCCGCACTGAATTTCGTCGAGGATGAGCAGGGCCCCGACTTCCCGGCAGCGGCGGCGCAGGGCTGGCAGGTAGTAGGGCGTGGGCAGGCGCACGCCAGCTTCGCCCTGCACGGTTTCGATGACGACGGCCGCTGTGCGCCCGGTAATCAGGGCCAAATCGGTAAAATTGTTGTGGCGGAGGTGGCGCACGTCGGGCAGCAGCGGGCGGTAGCTGTTCTTGAAATCTTCGGAGCCGGTGATGGACAGCGCCCCGTGCGTGGAGCCGTGGTAGGCGTTCAGGCAGGAAATCAACTCGGTGCGGCCGGTGTGGCGCTTGGCCAGCTTCAGGGCCCCTTCGATGGCCTCGGTGCCGGAGTTGGTGAAGTACACCGAATCGAGGTGCGCGGGCAGGGTGCGGTGCAGGGCCTCGGCCAGTTGGGCGGGCACGGCCTGCACCAGCTCGCCATACACCATCAGGTGCAGGTATTTATCGAGCTGGGCGTGGATGGCGGCCAGCACCCGCGGGTGGCGGTGGCCCACGTTGCTCACCCCAATGCCCGAAATCAGGTCGAGAATCGGGCGGCCTTCGGGCGTGTACATGTACACGCCCTCAGCCCGCTCAATTTCCAGCAGCAGCGGGAAATCAGAGGTTTGGGCCTGGTGTTTCAGGAAAAGCTGGCGGGGAGTAAGGACCACAGATTTAACGGATTATTGACGGATTTAACGGATTTTTGGGGTTCCGCACTGGGTAGGTAGCTGGTTGACGCCGCGCTCTCGCAACGGCCAAGCATGGTAACCGCCGCCGGCCCGTTTAGATTATTTGGCAAAAATAAAGGGGCCACTGCGGGGCGCAGCGGCCCCAGCAAGCAGGGGCGTCTCAGAGCAAAGTGGTGCGGGAAAACTTACTCCGGTGCGCCCGGCGCCGGGGCCCCGGGGGTAGCTGCCACGCGCCGGATAACCTCCTTGGTGAAGTCGCGCTCGGCAGCCAGTAGCTGAGCCACCTGCCGCAGCGAAAGCACCTTCTGGAACCTGTTGAAATACTCCTTTTCCAGGTTCAACTCCTGCTGCCGGGTGATGTAGATTTGGGCCAGGTGCTCGCGAATCTGCGGGTCGGTAAGGGCCTCAATCTGCTCACGCTTGAGCGGCCGGCCGGTGCGGTTCAGCTCGCGGCGGCGGGTAATAAATTCGGTGTAGAGCGGCCAGAAGCGCTGGGCCTGGTCTTGCGTCAGCGACAAGCGGCTGGTAAAGAAGGCGATGCGGGCGTTGTCTAGCTGGCTCAGGCGCTCGGTTTTGGCGGCGCGCAGCTGCTGGCTGGGGGCCTGGGCCCGGGCTTGGCCGCCAGCGGCCAGCAGCAGGGCCCCGGCTAAAGCTAGCCGGCGCGGCGCGCGCAGGGCAGAAAAGAAGGAAGCAAGCAGGTTCATCAGCAAAAACAAAAGGCTATAAGTATCGGACGTCTTCGGTCGCTTGCGCGTCGAGGGCTTCGTTGAGTTCGGCCGTGGAAGGCTGTAAAAAGGTGGCAGCCATGCCGGGCCGGGCCGCCACCAAGTGGGCCATATCGGTAGCATCCAAGTGGGCGCTGGGGCGCAGCAGGTAGGCTACCAGCTCGGTTTGGGGCACGGCGTCGAGGGCGGCCGTGGCGGCGCGGGTGCTCACTGCCGGGGCCTCCACACTGCCCAGGCCGCTCAGCCAAAACGACCCCGCAAACCCGCCCAGCACGGCCACCGCGGCCAGGCCGGTGCGCAGGGCCCCGGGTAGCAGCGCCCACCAGGCCGCGCTGCCCGCCAGGGCGCGGGGCTGAACCGAGCGGCGCGCCATCACGCGGGTGGGCAGCTGTTCGAAGTAGTGCGCCGGCGGCGCGCTCAGCGGCGGCAGGGGCCGCCGGGGATGCGCGTCAAGCTTGAAAGCAGTTTTCATGGCGGTTGGATGAACAAGGCTCAGCAAAGTTTAATCTAGTCCCGAAAAAATCTTGCGTAGTGGCCACTCAGCCACTGGCGCGGGTCACGTAATCCTCTACCTTTTTCACGGCGTGGTGGTAGCTCGCTTTCAGGGCCCCCACGCTGGTACCGGTCACCTGGGCCATCTGCTCGTAGGGCATTTCGTCGTAGTAGCGCAGGTTGAACACGAGGCGCTGTTTATCAGGAAGTTGCAGAATGGCTTTTTGTAAGGTTAGCTCGATTTCGTCGCCGGCCAGGGCTGGGTCGGCCTCCAGTTTTTCGGCCAGCTCGGCGCCCACGTCGTTCAGCGGCAGCAGGAACTTGCGGCGCTTGCTGCTCAAAAAACCCAGGCACTCGTTGGTGGCGATGCGGTAAATCCAGGTGAAGAGCTGGGCGTCCTGGCGGAAATTTTCCAGGTGCTTCCACACCTTCACGAACACGTCCTGGGTGAGGTCATCGGCGTCGTTATGGTCCACCACCATCTTGCGCACATGCCAATACACCTTCCGCTGGTACTTGAGCACCAGCTGGTTAAACGCCAAATTGCGACTGGCGGGGTCCTGGAACTTGAGGAGAATTTCGTGGTCTTCCAAACGGGGAGGCCGGGGGCTGAGCGGTAAAGTGGTAGTTGGACGCCGGAGGGGCCACGAGGTTTAATGGGCCGAAGGGGCCTGGCTGGCATAACCGGCTATATTCGGGCCGCTACCCGGTTTTTCGCTTACTGGTAGCGGGTAGCAAGCTAATTTGCGCTCAGCAAAAGGATATCCTTCAAATTATTCGCCACAGGTAAGCCGGAAACTTTGATGCGTCACTTTAAGAGCAGCCCTAGCCGATTTTGAAGTTAACGGCCTAAGATAGCTGAGATAATCCGCTGATAAAGCGCTGTTTTTACAGATTTATACGCTACAAAATAATTAGTACCAACCGCTACTGGCAGGCGACAAATAATGAAAAAAGTTATTCAAAGCAGGCTGCATAAAGCGCTGGTCTTAAACGGCGACATGAGCTACGCGCTCTACAAATACGAGCTGGAAGAACACTTGGCGTACTGGCGGGCCGGCATGATACGGGACCGGGATGAATTTCTGTTCGTGGTGACGGAGCACAGCGGCGACGTGGCCATGCTGCTGCTCACCGCCAAGGGGAAGTTGTTCATCAACGAACAGGCCCGCGAGAAGCTCCAGTTGCTCTGGCACTCGCCGGGGGTGTACGCCAATAACCTCAAGCTATTCCTGCCGATGATGACCGAACAGCTGGAAAGCAACGAGCTGTGGGTGACCGGGGTGAAGACAGCGGTTGCGCCCGCATGACGGTAAGCAACGGGGTAGTGCAGCCGCTGGGGCGTGGGGCCCGCCCCGAAAATGCGGCCCGGAATTCCCTACCTGGGGCTCCGTTTCTGTTGCAAATACTGCTGCACGTCGGCCGCCGCGGCGCGGTCGCGCGGGTGGTGGAGCTGGTACACCAGCTTTTCCACGAGCCCTGGGTCGTCGCGGTGAAACTGCCGAATCAGGGTTTCGGAAGGTACGTACAGCGCTAAGCCACCCAGCGCCGCAATGGCCACGGCGAACCGGTTTAAGCGTCGCCTAAATGCTGCTATCACCACCACCAACGCCATTGTGGCCACGCCCACCACGAGCATGGTGTTGCCGTTGCTCCAGTTCATCAGCTTGAACAAGATGCCGATGACCATAACCGCGGCGCTGATGCTCGTGACCTTGCGCAGGTAGTCGTCCAGAAACGGCGCGGGCGCGGAGGAGTCGAGTGGCTCCCCGCCCGCCGCGAACGCGGCTGGCCAGTACGACTGCAGAAAATACACCACGCCCAGGGTTCCCAGCCCCAGCAGCAGCAAGTAGTTGCCGGCGGGCACCAAGGCCCACTTAGCCGCCAGGCCTAGGAGGGCCGCAGGCCAGGCGATTTTCTCAACGGTGTCTAGTTGTCTTTTCAAGAGCCTGTAGGGTAGTAAGTTATTTGCCAAAAAGGCCCACCGAAGTCGTTTGGCCCGAGCGGATGGTGAAATTGCGCACGTCGGTGAACTTGCTGCCGAGGGCAGTTTTGGTACGGAACACGAGGCGGTAGGCCCCCGGCTGCATGGGCAGGTTGAGCCGGGTGCTGCCGCCGTCGGGCAGGCTATAAATCCAGGTTTGCGACTCGTCGTTGTTGAGCTGGTAAATGCTGCCGTAGCCCTTCAAATCGGCGGTGATGTTGAGCGTGCCGGGCGCCGGGTACGTCACGGCCACCTCCTGGCCCTGGCGGATGCTGACGCGGCGCGTGATGCGCGGCAGCGTCAGCACTTCTACCTCGTAGTTGCCGGCCAGCAGCTTTTGGCGGGTGCCGAAGGGTAGGGACGCTACCGTGCCGGGGGCCCCGGCGGCCCGCACCACGGCCGCCACCACGCCGTAGGGGTTGGGCGTGAGCGGCGGCGGTTGCAGAAACAGCGTGCCCTGGGGCGTTTTGAAGGTCAGCACGTTGGCCTTGCCGGCCTTGATGGGCACGTTGGCCTGGCGCACGGCCGGCACCGTGTTAATCACCAGGTCGTAGCTCTGCAAAGCGTCGATGGCCAGCACGTCGGCCCGGCCCTGGGCGTCGCGGTAGTGGACGTAATTGTACTCGGGCTGGCCGGTCACGTTGTTGATGAATGTGAGGTTGACGTTGCTTTCTACCGGCCGGCCGTCGGCGTCGGTCAGGTTCACAGCCACGGTAGTTTTGGCCAGCGTTTGGGCAATGACGTCGTTCATTACCGTGCGGAAGGTTTTCACCTCGGCCGCGTTGTAGTACTGGCCCAGGCATTCGAGCTGCTTGCCAAACTCCTTCTCGGCCCCGATGCCAATTACAAACGGCTTCAGAAACACGCGCTTGCGCTGCAAATCGAGCGAAGCGGCGCAGGGGTCGGCGTTGCACGATTCCAGCCCGTCGGTGATGAGCAGCAGCACGTTGCGCGCCGTTTTATCGGCCGGAAAATCGCCCGCCGATTGCCGTAGCGCATACGTAATAGGTGTGTTGCCCTGGGCCTTGAGCGTGGTGAGCCTGGCCTTGATGGCCGCGGCGTTGCGCGGCGCAAACGGCACTTCGAGGCGCGAATCCTCGCAGTTCTTGGCGCTGTTTGGAAACTGATGGCCGTACACGCGCAGGCCCAGCTCCAGGTTGGGGTAGGCGTTGAGCGAATCGACCATTTTGCCCAGCATGCGCTTGGCCACGTCCCAGCGCGACTGCCCTTCCCAGGGCGCCAGCATCGAGCCCGAGGCGTCGAGCAGGAAGAGGATGCGGGTGGTTCTGGGCTTCTCAGGCGGAGCGTTCTGGGCCGGGGCCCCCGGGCTAGCCAATAGCGACATTCCCAGCCCCAGGGCCCCTAAACCGCTGATTCTGCGAATAAGAAGAAATAGGTTCTTGAACAACATCGGGGCCAACCGCTGGGAAAGTGCAAACCTACGGGCCGCGCGAATGTAGCGTGGACTACAAAGTCCGCGCTACAGCGCCTTATGCCAGTAGCTGCGCGGCGTGGTCCTGGGTGTCCACCTTCTTAATGACCTTCTCAATAACGCCTTCGGCGTCAATCAGAAACGTGGTGCGGACGGTGCCCATGTAAGTCTTGCCGTAGTTCTTTTTTTCCTGCCATACGCCGTAGGCTTCCACAATTTTCTTGTCGGTATCCACCAGCAGCGGGAAGGGCAGGTCGTACTTCATAGCGAACTTTTTGTGGGCCGATTCGCCGTCGATGCTCACCCCGATAACCTTGATATTGTGCGTATTCAGTTCCTCCTGGTGGTCGCGCAGGTTGCAGGCCTGGGCGGTGCAGCCGGGCGTATCATCCTTGGGGTAGAAGTATAAAGCCACGCGCTGGCCGCGCAGGGCAGCGAGCGAAACGGGGTTGCCGTCTTGGTCGAGGGCGGAGAAATCGGGAGCGGGTTGGCCAGCGGCGAGGGACATGGGAAGAATGGTTGAATGGGAGAATATAGAAATGCTTTTAGAACGTCATGCAAAGCGCAGCGAAGCATGACGTTCTTTTAAATTTCCCAACGTACTCTAGTGTTACAAGTTCAGCGGAATCACCCGCTCGTTGCCGGCCTGGTCGGTGAGGTGCAGCTCGGCGGGGCCGCGCAGCCGGGGCCCCAGGGCGTCGGTGGATACGCTGAAAAGCGTCGCGTTCTTGTATTCGTAGCGCAGTAGCCGGAACTGCCCGCCTACCAGCAGCTTGTAGCTGGCCAGGCCCGAAAGGTCGTCGCCGACGCGGAATAGCACTTGGCCGCCTGGCCGCCCCACCAGGCTGCCGGTGGGGGCTTTCTCGTCGGTGAGGATGCGGTAGGAGGCGAACTGCTTCACCACGGCCGAAATCTGGCCTTGGTCGTCCCACTGCCCGCCCAGGTAGGCGCGGCCGCCCTTCAGCGTGGCTGTGTAGATGGCCGAGCGGCGCAAATCAGCAGGTGGCGCGGCGGGTTTCAGGGTGAGGCGCAGCGGGTAGTAAAGCGGCGCGATGGGGTTGCCCACCGTCCAGAAGCCGCTGCCGGTGGCCTCGGGCCGGAAGCTGGTGCCGAGGTACAGGTTCGTAAACAGCGTCTGGGGCCCAAACAGCAGGTTGATGTGGGCCGTTGAGTAGCTTATTTCCTTGCCCGCGGGAATCATTGCCTGGCGATCAAACACCTTCGTCACGCCGCCGAATTGCAGCGAGTCGGGTAGGCCGGCGCGCAGATCGTAGAGGTACACGTTTTCGCTGGCCACGGTGTAGCTGGGCTTCACTTCGAGCTGGCGGTTGCCTTTGTAAAGCACGAGGTTACCGCCCGTGGCGGCCGTGTCGGGGTCGGCAGCCACGGCCTTCAGCAAGTTGCGGTCGATTTCGTAGCGCAGGGCCGGGCGCTTCACCGCCGCGGCGCGGGTTTTGAAGTAGGTCGGGACCTGGCCGCGCAGCACGAAGTGCAAGGGCGTCTGGTTGTTGTAGGAGTCGGCCAGCACCACATCCACGCGGTACAGTTTGCCGGCTTCCACATTCAGGCGGCCGCGCTGGGGCCCCGGGGCATTGTACAGGGCCAGGTCGTTGCCCTCGTCCACCCATAGCTTTTGCAGCAGGCGGCCTTGGGTGTGCTGGTACTGAAAATCGACGAAGTTGGCCACCTGCCGGGTGCCCGTCGGGAAGGGCACGGCGTCGATGTTGTGCTCGTAATAGGGCTGGCCATTCACCTGCACCGCCACCCGCTGGATGCCATTGCGGTTCCATGCGCCGTCGAAGCGGTCAAAGCCCTGAACCAGCAACCCAATGGTACCGAAGCAGTTGATGGTGTCGGGCCAGGTGGTAGCCACGCCCGGGCCGGGCTGCACGCGGGGCACAAATACCTTCTTGTCGTAGCGGTTGGCCACGCGCGCCTCAATGCTCAGCGGCTCCACGGCGAACGCCTGGAGGGTGGGGGCCACGTGGTCTTGCAGCTCGGCAAAACCGCCCCACTGCAAGGGATTATACTGGTGGTCCTGGGCGTCGCGCACTTCCCAGTGCAGGTGGGGCCCCGCCGAGCCGCCGGTATTGCCCGAGAGGGCCACCACTTCGCCGCGCCGCACGGGGTACTGGTCCTTCGCAAAGAATAGCTCCACCTCGTAGGCCTGCTTCTCGTACTGGCGGCGCAGCAGCTCGGCGGCCACGGGGCCCCGGAACTCGTTGAGGTGGCCGTACACCGTCGTCAGCCCGTTGGGGTGGGTGATGTAGAGCACGTTGCCGTAGCCGAACGACGACTGCTTAAGCCGCGACACGTAGCCGTCGGCCGCCGCGTACACGGGCCGGTTCACTCCGCCCGCGGTCTTGATGTCGATGCCGCCGTGGAAGTGGTTGGGTCGCAGCTCGCCCATGCTGCCGGCCAGAAAGCTCGGCGTGCCCGGCGCAATGGGGAACAAAAAGTAGCCCGGGGCCACCGCCGGCCGGGCCCCCGCCGGTAGCGGCCGGGCGGCTTTGCGCTCCTCCGCTGTGTCGGCTTCCTGACCGCCGGCAGGCCCGGGCCGCAGGCCTAAAGCCAAGGCCCCTGCCACTACCAAGCCCCAGGCTCGCCACCGTCGGAAAGCTATTTTCTTAATTTGCAATACCCTCAAAACCAACTTGTTTATAACGCTTATTTTTCTTGAATATCCAGCCGGCGCACTGTAGCGTGGACTTTGTAGTCCGCAGCTCTCGCTTCGTCCTGCTGGCAATCGTGCAGCGACGCGAACCACAAAGCCCGCGCTACATCCTTATTTTACCGCCACTTCCAGTAGCTTTTCGCCTTCGAGGAAGCCCACTAGCTGGTCGCCCACCTGCACGGGGCCCACGCCGGCGGGCGTGCCGGTAAACAGCAAGTCGCCCTGCTTGAGGGTGATGTAGCGCGATACGAAGCTGATAATCTGGGCGAACGGGTGCAGCATCAGGCGGGAGTTGCCGGTCTGGCGGGTTTCGCCGTTCACTTCGAGGTGGAAATTAATGTTGGCCAAATCCGCAAAGTCGGCCACCGGCCGGAAAGTGGGGGAGATGGGCGCCGAGCCGTCGAAGGCCTTGGCTAGCTCCCAGGGCAAGCCCTTCTTTTTTAGGTCGTTTTGCAAGTCGCGGGCCGTGAAATCGAGGCCCAGGCCGATGGCGTCGAAGTAAGTGTGGGCGAAGGCCGCGTCGATGTGGCGCCCGTTCTTGCTGATGCGCAGCACCAGTTCCAGCTCGTAGTGGATGTCGGTGGAGAAATCGGGGTAAAAAAACGGCTGGCCGCGCTGCACCAGCGCGGTTTCGGGCTTGAGGAAGATGACGGGCGCGGCCGGCGTTTCGTTGTGCAGCTCGGCGATGTGGTCGGCGTAGTTGCGGCCGATGCAGATAATTTTCATAGCGCGAAAAAAGAAACCGGGGAAAGCCCAAAACTACGGCTCCCAGCGAACACTTGGTTGATCGGTTTACGTATGCTGGGGGCCCCGGGCACGTCTTTGGCCTAAAAAATGCCAGGGCCTGGGGGCCTCGTTCTACCTTTCCCCAATCATTCTTTCTGTATGTTCCGCAAAACCACCCTTCTCGCCGGCCTCGTCCTGCTGGCCTCGTGCACCACGGTGCCCATCACTGGCCGCCGCCAGCTCAGCCTGGTAAGCGGCAGCGAGATGAACTCGCTGGCCACCACGCAGTACCGCACGTTCATCACCGAAAACAAGCTCTCCACCGATGCCGCCAACGCGGCCATGGTGAAGCGCGTGGGCCAGCGCATCCAGCATGCTGTAGAGCGGTACGTGGCCCAAAACAACATGCAGGGCCAGCTCGACGGCTACCAGTGGGAGTTCAACCTGGTGGAAAATAAGGAAGTAAATGCCTGGTGCATGCCCGGCGGCAAAGTGGTGGTGTACACCGGCATCCTGCCCCTCACGCGCGACGAAAACGGGCTGGCCGTGGTGCTAGGCCACGAAATTTCGCACGCCGTGGCTCGCCACGGCGCCGAGCGCATGAGCGACCAGCTCGTGGCTCAGGGCCTGAGCACGGCCCTGAGCACGGCCCTTTCGCAGAACCCAACGGCTACCAAAAATCTGTTCATGCAGGCCGTAGGCGTGGGTAGCCAGGTGGGCATGCTCAAATTCAGCCGCACCCAGGAGAGCGAGGCCGACCACCTGGGCCTGATTTTTATGGCTATGGCGGGCTATGACCCGCGCGGGGCCTTACCTTTCTGGCAGCGCATGGCCGCTCAAAGCCAGAACAATACGCCCGAATTTTTTTCTGACCACCCCGCCGATGCTACCCGAATTGCCGACATCGAACGCCTGCTGCCCGAGGCCCAGAAATACTACAAACCCCGCTAGTCTGGCGTTCTGGCCCTCTTCCGTACTTCGCGCTATGTCGTTTCTTCCCCGTTTGGTGGGCCTGGGCCTACTGACTATTTTAGTGGGCCTGCTGCTGGGGGCCTGCGAAACCTCGCGCCGTGGCACCAACGAGCTGACCATGCCCGAGTACAACACCAAGCCGACGGTGTCTAACAAGCAGATTGCGCAAACGTCAGGCGAGAAAGTAGATTTCAAGGTGTCGCAGTCGGAGCTGGCCACGGCCTTCATCCACGAGTTCGGCGACGGCACCGTGATTGACCGCGTGATGGTGCGCAAGGCCCCCGCTGAGCCCAACGAGCCCGCCGCCTACTACCTGGTAGGTATGGGCCTGCGCAACGGCATGTTCCGGGCCATGGCCCTGCCGCTGCTCGGCGGCGGCGACAACACCGTGTTCCTCAGCCCCGCCGCCAACCGCTACATCATCACCGGCGTGGGCTGCTCGTCGTGCTTCTTCAACTTTGAGGGCGACCGGATTGTGGGCACGCTCTGCGAAGGCAACCCCGGCGGCGGCCGTTGCGATCTGCGCCGTGAACCCGGCAACACGCTCTTCCCCAAATAAAGACGGCCATGAAACCGGCCCAGAAATGGCTGCTCCGCGCCGCCCTCACGGCCTTGGCCGTGCTGCTGACTACCGACCGCCGCCGGGGCCCCAAACCGGGGCCCCTACCCACGAAAAAGCCCGCCGAATAGGTGGGCTTTTTCGTATTGGCGAATGCGCCGGGGCGGTGTGCAGCCGCGGCGCTACAGAATTTTGGTGACGGGTACCTTGCTGGTCATCACGCCGTCGGGCACGGTTTGGGCCGCGGCAACGTGGTCGAACCGGGCGGGCTTGTCAGCCTCGCTACGGCCGGCGGCCAGCAGTAGTTGGCCGTGGCGGGAGTACTCGTTCCAGTGCCGGCGAAAGGCCGGCTGCGCGTCGGTGGCCTTGGGAAAATACGCCCACTCGTCCACGAGGCCGGTGGCGCGGTTCACCAGCACTTCGTAGCGGTTTTCGGGCGTTACGCCCACTTTATTAAAGGTCATGCCCAGCACGTCGGCCGGGGCCCCGTCCATCGTTTTGCCCTCGCCCTTGTACGTGAGGTTCACGCCCGGATCTTTCAATTTAAACGGCATCACCAGCCAGTACGAATTGTTGATCCAGGTGGGCGTGAGCGTTTCGAGTACCTTTTGGCCGGCCGGCGAAGCCGAAATGTCCTTTCCGCGGCTGTACACGTGGCCCTGCTTGGTGTTCAGGTTGTAATTGGCTACCAGCGTATCCTTTTCCCAATGGAAATCGCTAGTCTGCTTATCCCAAATCTGATACTGGCCGCCGAAGAAATCCCAGGCCAGGTAGCGGGTACTGTTCCAAGCGTTGGCGCCGCCCATGGCGGTCAGCACGCGGTCGGCCACGGCCGTGGCCTTGGGGTCAGCACTTTTAGCAGAGCAGCCCAGTAGTAGCGCGCTGCCAGCGACTGCCGCAGACAAGTGCAAAAACGAAAGAACGAAGCGCATGGGAGAGACGGGAAGAAATGGTTAATCCGCGGCCCACAGCCACGGCGGGTGCCTTGGGCCCCAGGGCGTTGGGTGCCCGCTAAAGGTAGCTATTTTTTGCCTTGTACTGATGGTGTCTCCGGGGCCATGGCTACCGCGCCTCCAGCCCCACTACCTTGGCCGCCAGCACGGCCAAATCCAGCCCGTCGAACGTGCCTGACGACATCAGCAGCAGGTTGGTATTATCCCAGAGTTGAGCGTGGAGGAACTCGGCCAACTCGTGGCTGTCGGTAATGACGCGCAGGTCGGGGCGCTGGAAGGCGGCGGCCACGGCCGCAGGCGGCAGCGGGGGCAAGCGCTTGTGCGCCAGCACGTGGGGGTTGAAGTACACCACCGCCACGTCGGGCGCGTCGAAGCAATGCGCGTACTGCGGGAGGAAATCGGGGTTGAGCGAGCTGAAGGTGTGCAGCTCCAGGCAGGCCACCAGCCGCCGCTGTGGAAACTGCTGCTTCAGGGCCCCCGCGGTAGCGCGCAGCTTGCTGGGGGCGTGGGCAAAATCCTTGTACACCACCGACGTGGCCCCGCGGGCCAGCAGCTCCAGCCGCCGCGCCGCGCCGGGGAACGAGGCCACCGCCCGGTAGAAGTCCTTGCCCTTGATGCCCAGCTGCTTGCACACCTCGCGTGCCGCCGAAATGTTGCGCAGGTTGTGCTCGCCAAACACCTGAATCGGCACCTCCTCGTCCTTCCTGGTTAGCAAAAACGTCTGGCCGTCGCGCACCACGTTCTCGTGGGGCCCGTAGCCAATGTAGGTCACGCTGGGGTTGGTGGGCACGGCGATGAGTTGGGTCTGCTCATCGTCCCGGTCGTAGATCAGCACGCCCGACTTAGGCGTCATGCCGGCAAAAATACGGAACTGCTCGCGGTAGATTTCCTCGGTCGGAAACACGTTGATGTGGTCCCAGCTGATACCCGAAATCACGCCGATGTGGTGCTGGTAGAGGTGGAACTTCGGCCGCCGGTCCACCGGTGACGATAGGTACTCGTCGCCCTCGATGATGATGACCGGCGCGTCGTCCGTCAGTTGCACCATTAGGTCGAAGCCTGCCAGCTGGGCCCCCACGGCGTAGTCGAACTTGCGGCCGTAAAAGCGCAGCACGTGCAGGATGCAGGCCGTGATGCTGGTTTTGCCGTGCGAGCCGCCGATGACCACCCGCTGCTTGTCGCGGCTGGCCTCGTAGATGTACTCAGGAAAGGAGTAGATTTTCAGGCCCAGCTCCTGGGCCCGTAGCAGCTCCGGGTTGTCAGGGCGGGCGTGCATCCCCACAATCACGGCGTCGAGGTCGGGGGTGATGCGGGCCGGGTTCCAGCCTTCCTGCGAGGGCAGCAGGCCGGCAGCGGCCAGGCGGCCCTGGGCGGGCTCAAAAATCTCGTCGTCGGTGCCCGTCACGTGGGCCCCCTGGCGATGCAGGGCCAGCGCCAGGTTGTGCATAATGCTGCCGCCCACAGCGATGAGGTGCACGCGCTGCGGCGCGGAATCGGAAGAAGTCAAATCGGTCATGCGAAGAAAATAAGCGTGCGAGGCCAGTGGCCACGTTCGGGGCCGCGAAAGTACAAAAACTGACCGCCAAACCGGGCCCGGGCCCCTGGCTGGTCACGATTTTATGAGCCGGTTTACCCCCTTCCGGGGTTAGCTTTGTTATTCGGGCCCGCCGTAGTTTTTGCCAATTTCCTGGCGTTTATTTACAATTGCTTCATTATCACATGCCAGACGAAATGGACGACCGCGTCAAGCAATCCGCCGCCCGTGCTAAAGCCGCTTGGGCGGGGCGCGGCACCAGCGGACAGCCGTTCCAGGCCAGCGCCGCCGGCAAGCTGCCGCCCCAGGCCCTGGAGCTGGAGGTGGCCGTGCTGGGGGCCCTGATGCTTGAAAAAGATGCCCTCACGTCGGTTATCGACATTCTGCGCCCCGAAAGCTTCTACAAGGATTCGCACCAGCGCATTTTCAAGGCCATCATCAGCCTGTTTGATAAGTCGGAGCCCATCGACCAGCTCACCGTGGTGCACGAGCTGCGTGAGCTGGGCGAGCTGGAAGCCTGCGGCGGTGCGTTTTACGTGGCCGGCCTGACGATGAAGGTGAACTCGGCGGCCAACGTCGAGTTCCACGCCCGCATCATCACGGAGGCGGCCATCAAGCGCGAGCTGATCCGCATTGCCAGCGAAATCCAGCGCGACGCTTTCGAGGACACGACCGACGTATTTGCCTTACTCGACCAAACCGAGCAGGCTCTGTTCGAAGTGTCGGAATCGAACATTCGCAAGAACTTCGACGATATGCGCAGCCTGATGGGCAAGGCCATCAAGGAGCTGGAAGAGAAGAAAAACCAGAAGGATGGCCTCACCGGCGTGCCCTCCGGCTTCACCGCCCTCGACCGCGTAACCAGCGGCTGGCAACCCTCTGACCTGGTGATTATTGCGGCCCGCCCCGGCATGGGCAAAACGGCGTTCGTGGTGTCGGCCATGCGCAACGCGGCGGTGGAATTCAAGCGGCCAGTGGCCATTTTCTCGCTGGAAATGTCGTCGCTTCAGCTTGTTAACCGTCTGATTTCGGCCGAGGCGGAGTTGGATTCGGACAAGATTAAGAAGGGCACGCTGGCCGACCACGAGTGGCAGCAGCTCAACCACAAGATTACCGACCTCTCGGCGGCCCCGATTTACATCGACGATACGCCGGCCCTGAGCATCCGCGAGCTGCGCACCAAGTGCCGCCGCCTGCGCTCGCAGAAGGACGTGCAGCTCATCATCGTGGACTACTTGCAGCTGATGAGCGGCAACACCGACGGCCGCGGCGGCAATCGCGAGCAGGAAATTGCCAGTATCTCCAGGGCCCTCAAGGGTATTGCCAAGGAGCTGAACGTGCCCGTGCTGGCGCTGTCGCAGCTCTCGCGCTCGGTGGAAACGCGGGGCGGCGACAAGAAACCGCAGCTGAGCGATTTGCGCGAGTCGGGCTCGATTGAGCAGGACGCCGACATGGTAATTTTCCTGTACCGCCCCGAATACTACGGCCTCGACCAGGATGCCGAGGGCAACCCCACGCAGGGCATGGGCGAGGTCATCATCGCCAAGCACCGCAACGGCTCGCTCGAAACCGTGCAGCTCAAGTTCATCGGCCGCTTCACCAAATTTGCTGATCTTGACAGTGAGGCCGGTGGGTTCGGGGGGGGCTTCGGCGACGCGGGCGGCTATCAGCCCCAGGGCCTGCCCGCAAGCAACTTCGATGACGAGCCGAGCGGGGGCAACGGCAACAATTTTGCGCCCAACACCATCCGGCTGGGCTCAAAGATTAACGAGTCGCCGGTACCATTCCCGAAGGGTAACCTGAACAAGTACGAGGAGCCGCCCTTCTAATTCGGGCAGTTGACTGAGAGTTATTTGCGACAATGAAAACGGTCCTGCTTCGACAAGTGGACGCTAGACGAGCATGACCGCCTAAAGTATCTTTTCGCTTATTCAGGTGGCTAGCCGAGTACCTGGCGCAAGTGGCTAAGCGTAGTATTCGTGGAGACAATTTCGGTGGCGACCATCGCCCTGCTGTGCTTTTTTACGTTTGTGGCCGGCTTTATTGATGCCATCGTGGGCGGTGGGGGCCTCATCCAGCTGCCGGCGCTGCTGCTGCTGCTGCCCGGCGCGCCGGTGGCCACGCTGCTGGGAACTGGTAAAGTGGCCAGCCTGGCGGGCACCGTGGCGGCCCTGCGGCGCTACCTCACGGGCCCTACGGCGGTGCCGCTGCGCTGGCGCACGGTGGCTCTCACGGCGTTGGTGGCGGGCGGCTTCGCGCTGCTGGGAGCCCGGACGGTGAGCGGGCTGCACAAAGAAGCCGTGCGGCCGCTCGTATTGGCCTTGCTGGTGCTAATGGCCGGATACACGCTGTGGCGCAAGGACTTCGGGAGCACGCACGCGCCGCGGCTGCACGGCCGCCGCGAGGTACTGGTGGGCGTGGTGCTGGGCGCCGCCATTGGGTTTTACGACGGGTTTTTTGGGCCCGGCACGGGCAGTTTGCTGCTGTTTGCTTTCGTGGGGCTGTTTGGCTACGATTTCCTGACGGCCTCGGCCTCGGCCAAATTCGTGAACATGGCCACCAACGTGGCCGGGCTGGCCTACTTCGTGTACACGAAGCAGGTCATCTACCAAGTGGCGCTGCCGATGGCCGTGTGCAACGTGCTGGGCGCCACGCTGGGCATTCAGGTGGCGCTGCGGCGCGGCACAGGCTTCGTGCGGGTGCTGTTTTTAGGTATCGTCAGCACGTTCATCCTCAAGCTGGGCTGGGAGACATTCCAGCCCCCACCAGCCGCCGCGCGGCCGGCAGCGCAAACGCCTCCGCCAGCAACTCATACGGGTGCCGCTGGTCCCAGAAGTCAGCCGTGATGGTGACGGCGGGGATTTTGTCGATGCCACGTTGGCCAAGCGCTTGAACCCAGCCTTCCTCTGCGCGGGCGTGCCGCTCACAATGCGGCCGCGGCTCTAGGCCAGTTGGAGTTCGTCCCTGGCCGTGAAGCGGTAGGCGCGTCCGTCAGCGGTGGGAAAGGGAAAGCACTCATTCCGATTGAAGTGCCGCCACCGCAAGTGCATGGCGGTGCGCAGCGCTTGGGCTTTCCTCGGTACCGGCGTAGCGCGTGAACGCGGTCAGGTTGGCTGCTGGGGCCCCCAGCGCGGCTGAGGGGCGGAACCGCTCATCATAGATCTCCTGCTCTGTTGAATGATGCAGGCAAAGTAGTAGAAAGGTTTCGGCAAGCGGACGCCAGATGAGCCGGACATCCTGACTATAAACTTTTGATAACAAGCGAATAACTATTCCAATAAATTGGGAAGTAACCCTAGGTTTTTAAAGCAAGAGTTTTTCACTGGAGAGGCAGCGCCAGCCCGCGCCAACCGGCTGGCACGGCCTGGTGAAGTGTCTTACTGGGCTTTGATGTAGAAGGGAACGTTGCCGGTTGCCACGTTGCCGTGGCCGTCGGTGGCGTAGACGAACAGGCGGTAGGCGCCGGCCTGCGCGGGGGCCTGCACCTGCGCCTGGCCCGGGGCCGGGGTGGTGAGCAAGCCCGGCAGGGGCGCGGGGCGGCTTTCGCGATCGCCGCCGTTTTTGAGGTCGGTGGCTTCGGGCAGCAGCTCCCAGCGGTAGGTCAGGGCGTCGTGGTCAGGGTCGGCCACGTCGGCTGCGGCCGGGTAGCGCTGGCCCGCGCGCAGGTACACGGTATCGGCGGCGGCGTGGCCGTTCAGGCGCAGGCTGGCGATGTGCGGGGCGCGGTTGCGGGGCCAGTGCCCGCTCCACAGGTACTGCATCACGTCCACCACCTCCGATTCCTGCCCGTCCTCGGTGAAGAGGCCGTACCAGGTGGGCGTGCGCTCTTGTTTCTGGCCCCACAAGAACACGTACGCACCCAGGCAGTGGGCCCGGTCTTGCAGCACCGAGGCTTCGTAGCGGTGCTGGTACACGGCCGCTTTCTGGCTGCTGGTTTCCTCAACGGCCGCTTTCCAAGGCAGCTGCTGGGATTCCCAGTGGCCGGTGGGCCCCCATTCGGTTACCAAGTAGGGCCCCGTCCAGCCGGCGGTGCGCACTTGCTCGGGCAGGGTGGCCAGGCCGGCGTAGGTGTTGATGGCTAGCACGTCCACGGCCGGGCACCGGGCCTTAACGAACGCTACTTCGCGCGGGGCCGCCCCGGCCAAAACGGTTGAAGTCGGGTGGTTGGGGTCCACTTCGTGGATCATTTTGGCGATGTCGTTCACCGCGTCCCACACCTGGGGGTTGGTGTACTCCAGGTTCAACTCGTTGCCGATGCCCCAAAGCAGCACCGCGGGGTTGTCTTTGTACTTGAGCACTTCGGCCTTTATTTTCTGAAGCTGCGCCGCCACGGCCCGCGGGTCGGCATAGTTGAAGCCGTGCCGCTCGCGGGCCACGTCCAGCCCCAGCATCACGGTCAGGCCGTTGGCCTGGGCGGCGCGCAAAACCTGAGGCGCGTCGCCCGTGCCCCAGGTGCGGATGGAGTTGCCTCCGTACGCCGCGATGCGCTCCGGAAACTGCCCGCCCCCAGCCCCCCGCACGAAGTAGGGCTTGCCCGCGCGCAGCAGTTCGTAGCGGTCCCCGGCTAGGCGGATTTCGACCTTCACGGCCCCAGGCTTTCCGGCCCCGGGCACAACCCGGGGCCCTGCGGCGAGGGTAGCAAAGGCCAGCGCCAGGCCGGCCCCCATGATGCGTTTGTTCATAAGTGAGTGGTGAAGTTTTGCATTAAAAAGAACGTTATGCTCATCTATTGTCCACGCAGTCGAAGCATCTTTCCCGCTGACTAAATTATTGATTACTGCTGCGGGAGAGATGCTTCGACTGCGCGGACAATAGATGAGCGTGACCTTCGGGAATACTTTTTAGCTGACTCAAACAACTTGGTAGGGGCCCCTCAGTCCACCACGAACGTCATGATGGAGTGGGGCAGGCTGGTGGTGGGGGCCGCCTGGCCGTTGAGCCAGAGCTGGAAGTCCTGCTTTTTGTCGCCGGTGTTCAGCACCACCACGGCCAGCTTGCCGTCGGGGTTGCGGAAGGCCGTGGTTTGCAGCCAGTCGCGGTTGGCGGTGGCGGCCACGCGCTGGGCCCCGGGGCGCACGAACTTCGAGAAGTGGCCGATGTAGTAATAAGCGTTGGTGTAGAGGAGCTGGCCAGTGCGGGTGTCGGCGATGATGGGCGCGAAGCAGAAGTTGCCCACGTGGTTGGGGCCCCCGGTTTCGTCGAGCAGCACGTTCCAGTCCGTCCAGCCTACGGTGCCGGCGTTGAAGTCGTTTACCATCGAGTGGCCATAGCGCTCGCCCAGGGCCCAGTCGTTCACGTGATCGAACTTGAAGTTCTCCACGCAGCCCTCGGTGAACAATAGGTTGGTGTTGGGAAAAGCCTCGTGAACGCGCCGCTCGTTGTCGAAGAGCATGCCGCTGGTAGTCCAGGTTTCGTACCAGTGGTAGCCGATGCCCCACACGTACTTGGCGGCGGCGGGGTCGTCCAGCACGGTGCTGGCGCGCTGAAACAGCAAGTCGCGGTTGTGGTCCCAGGCAATGAGCTTCTTAGCGCCCAGGCCGCCCTTGGCTAGCGTGGGCCCCAGGAAATTCTTGATGAAGTCGCGCTCCTCCTCGGCCGTGTACAGGCACGATTCCCACTTTTGGGTGGCCATTTCCTCGTTCTGCACCGACAGGCCCCAGATTGGAATTCCCTGGCGCTCGTATTCTTTGATGAACTTGACGTAGTAGTTGGCCCAGGCCTGGCGGAACTGGGGCAGCAGCTTACCGCCGTGCAGCAGGTCGTGGTTGGTTTTCATGAAGGCCGGCGGCGTCCAGGGGCTCACGAACATCGTCAGCTTGCCGCCCGCTGCGGCCTGGGCCTGCTTGATGAACGGGATGCGGAACTGCTCGTCGTGCTGCACGCTGAAGGTTTTCAGCGCTTCGTCGTTGTCGGCCACGTAGGTGTAGCTGCCGCTCGAAAAGTCGCAGCTGCCGATGTGGGTGCGCGCCAGCGTGTAGCCGATGCCGTCGGTGGGGCTGTAGTAGGCCTTCAGAAATTCCTGCTGCTGGGGCTTGGGCAGCTTGAAGAAGGTTTCGGCTGAGGCGTCCGTCAGGGCCCCGCCAATGCCCAGTAGGGTTTGGAAGCGGTGGTTGGGGTCGACGAACACGCACACCTGGGTTTCGAGCGGCTGCCCGGCGGGCTGGAACGCCAGCGGGGCCGGGGCGGCCGTCAGGCGCAAATCGGTGCCCTGGGCCGTGGTGAAGGCCCGGGTACTGCGGCCCGCGGCCGAGTACGGCGCGGCCGGGGCCCCAGCGTTCGGAGCTGACTGAGCCGCTGCGGGGCCCGCGCTGCACGCCAGCAGCAGCAGCAGGGGAAGAAGTTTTTGAGGCATCAATGGGGGCATTGGCAGGCTGATGGGAAGGAGGGCTATTGTTTGGTGATTTTAAAGCTTGTGTCAAAGGCGGGGCCGGACAGGCGGACCACGTAAAACCCGCTCTTCAGCCCCGATAAGTCGACGGTGTTTTGGGGCCCCGTGTTGTCGAAGGTGCGGCTGAATACCTGGCGGCCCGCGGTGTCCACCACGGTCAGGCGGTGGGCTCTGCCGCCGGCGGGCAGCTGGTAGGTGAGGCGGCCGGCCACCGGGTTCGGGTAGAAGCCGGTGGTAGCCGCGCCGGCCGCCCGGCCGGCTAGCACTGTGCCGGCCGGTATCAGGCCAAAATTGAAGGTTTCCGTGCCCGCAACGGTGGCGCTGGTGCAGGTCATGGGCTGGGTGCCGTCCCCGCTCGACACGTATTTGCCGTTGGTGCCGC
The DNA here is from genome assembly GCF_003149515.1 of Hymenobacter nivis. Classification (NCBI taxonomy): domain Bacteria; kingdom Pseudomonadati; phylum Bacteroidota; class Cytophagia; order Cytophagales; family Hymenobacteraceae; genus Hymenobacter; species Hymenobacter nivis. The sequence goes on along the minus strand of NZ_CP029145.1, from coordinate 1,753,722 downwards.
GCAGCGAAACGGTGCCGTCCGCGTTGCCCAGCCAGTCAAACGTCTCATTGGCCGAAGCGTACGACCGGCCGCAGGTCATGGGGGCCATGCCGTTTTCCGACGACACGTACTTGCCTTGGCTCTGCAGGGCCACCCGGGAGCCGCTGGCCACCACCAAAAACGCTTCCCAGGCGCCATAGTCCGCCCGGTTGCAGGTCATGGTCCGGGTACCGTCTTCGCCGGATACGTACTTGCCGTTGGCGCCGCGCAGCCACACGGTGCGGCCCACGGGCACGGCCGGCCCGCCGTTGTAGCTGCCACCGCCGGGGTAGTTCACCAAGCCGTTCTGGTTGGGCGCAATGGCGCTCACTACGTCGGGGTTGGGCACGCAGTTGGCAAACTTGATGTTTTCCAGCACCTGCGGCAGGCCGCCGGGACCGTCCACGATGAAGGGCGGGGTGATGCGCAGCAAGGCCGCGTTGGGGTTCGCGTCGAAGCGCTTGTACGTCCAGTTGCACCAGCCAATGCCTACCGAGTTGAGGCTGGTGGCCGCATCGTGCATCCATCCAGGGCTGTTCTCACCGGTTTCGCCCACCCAGATGGGCACGCTGTACTGGGTGCGGAAGTTCTGGAGGTTGCCGATGAAGCGCAGGCTGTTGGGGCCCCCGCCAGTCGAGTTCACGCCGTTATCCATCAGGTAACCCGTGTTGCTGTAGCGGTGCGAGTTGTACACCAGGTTGGGCGCGTTAGCGAAGGTGAAGGGCTCCATGTAGTTGAAGTCGTTGCCGAAGCCGTTGCCCTCGATGAGCAGCAGGTGGTTGTCGCCCTGGGCCCGCACGGCGGTGATGAGGCGCTGGAACAGGTCGTGAATCGGCGGGTTGCTGGGCACGTTGTTGGGCTCGTTGATCAGGTCGTACATGGCCACGCGGGCGTCGTTTTTGTAGCGCGCCGCCACGGCCTCCCACAGCCGCACGGTGATGTCGCGGTACACGGCCCGGTTCCACAAATCCAGGGGCTGGAGGGCATCGGCAATGTTCACGTCGGTGCCCTGTGAGCCGGGCGCGGCGTGCAAATCGAGGATGACGTACATGTTGTTGGCCGCGCACCAGGCCAGCGTGTTGTCAATCATCCGAAAGGCTTCCATATTGGCCGGGTCCGCGAACAGCTGGTTGCCGTTGTACCAGTCGGTCAGGGTGCTGACGTAGGAAGCATACGTCGTAGTGCCGCGCAGCACGCTGTTGCGCACCGCCCGCTGGGCCGGCGTCAGAAACAGGTCATAGTGCAGCGGCAAGCGCACGCAGTTGAAGCCCCGGGCGGCCAGGTAGTCGATGTCGGGCTTGGTGATGAAGTTGTCGCGGTAGCCCTGGTAAAAGGCCTCCACGGCGGCGTCCGTCATCCCGGCATTATAGAGCGTCTGCTTCACCGTGCCCTGGGTTTGCTTGCCGTTGATGCCCGGCCAGCCGGGCTTGATGATGTAGCCTTCCTGCAAGGCCCAGCCGCCCAGGTTCACGCCGTTCAGCAGTACTTCCTGGTTGCTGGCGTTCACGATTTTGGGCCCCGCGGCGTGCAAAAAACTTTGGGCAATGGCCAGCGCCGGGCAGCCCACCAGGGCCAGGCACAACACCAAAAGGCGCACCGCGCCGCGGAAATCAGCCAGCGGCGAGGTCGAATGAAAATAGGTAGCAGGTTGGCGCATGGCGGCAGAAGGTTGAAGTTAGAAGGATGGAACGGTGTGGTTGCTTGGATAGAAGCTGTTCAGAAAGTCTGGAAATTCAAATCAAAATTGAACGTCATGCTCATCTGGCGTCCGCTTGCCGAAGCATTTCTACTACTGAACTAATTAGGACTTACGCAAACGCGAGCGAAGGCTGGCGTAATTCATGTCGCATATACTCATCCAAAAAGCCTTGTTTGAGCTGATAGACGGTTTGTTTGGTTTGGTAGGCGGCTTGTTTAAGGCAGGTCCAAGCGCGCACGGCCAGGGCAATATGATTGCGCTGACTGCGGGCCAGCCGGCACTGGCAGGCCTGCACGCCGGTGAGTTGCTTGAGTTCGCGGTGAAACTGCTCAATCGTCCAGCGGACGCTGCTTTCGTGTTCGGCAGCGGCCGTGTGCAAGGGCTCAACCTCGTTGGTGAGGAGGTAGTCCGTCCGGTGGGTGGACACCAGTACGCGGAAGAGTTTCAGTTTGAAATCTTTGGGCATGCCCTTCACTTTCAGGATTTTGCCAGCTTCTACTTCGGCGGCCGACCAGCACAGGCAGGCCACGGGCTGGTAGGGCTGCTGGCCGCCGGAATCATCGACGAGCCGGTTGCTTTTCAGCGGGCAGTAAAATGTTTTGCCTTCGTCCAGCAGCCACTTGAACAGGGCCGTGGTGGCGTACCAGCTATCCATGAGCACCGTGCGGTATGGGATACTGCGCGGGGCCAATTGCCCGAGCATGTCGGCCACATGGTCGAGCTTGGTCTTGCCGTCGGTGTCGGGGGCGAAAAGGCGGTAGTCAATGAGCCAGAACTGGTCGGTTTCGGGGTTGACGTACACACACGTCACCAGGCCGATGCCGGCAATCACGCCGTGGGCGTTGCCGCTGTACTGGCGGCGTACGAGTTCGATGCGCCGGCTGTGGTGCTTGTCGAGCACCGTGTCGTCAAACAGGACGTAGCCCCGCGCGCTGAGCATCACCTGTGGGCGTACTTGCTGCCAGAGCTGGCGGGGGGTGAAACGCCGGGTTTTGAGAAAATAGCGCACGTTGTCGTGCGAGAGGCCCTCCAGATGCTCGGCCAGATACGTCCCCGTGTAGTTGACCTGGCTGCTCACCAAAAACTGCCCGTACAGTTGTGCCGTCACTTTCATGGCTTTTCCTTTCAAGTTACACTTTTTGCGTAAGTCCTACTAATCACAATCACTGCCGCGGTAGAGATGCTTCGGCAAGTGGACGCCAGATGAGCATGACGCTCTGACGACTTCATAAGCAGCTTCTAGGGTTTTAGGAAGCGTTGGCTGAGCTGCCCGCCGGCCGTTGCCACGCGCACCACGTACAGGCCCGCGGGCAGCGCCGCAATGTTCAGGGTGGCCCCAGCTCCTGGCCCCAGGTCCCGGCCCGCGAGCACCGTTCTTCCCAAGGCGTCCATCACTGCCAGGCTCCGAGCCAGGGCCCCGGCGGGCAAGGCCAGGTGCAGCTCCGTGGCCGCTGGGTTGGGGTAGAGGCGTAGCCCGGCCGCCGGGTCCGGCGGGCCGGTGGCCGGCGCCGTGGCCAGCGCCGTATCGGCGGTGCCGTACGCATCTATTTCGTAAATGGAATAGCCGAAAGCCGTGGCGCGCCGGGTGCCGTACACTCGCAGGTAGCGGCCGCGGCCGGCGAGGCCCGTCAGGTCATCTACCCCGCCGTCGCTGTCCAGCACCGTCAGCAGGGGCCCCCAGGTGGTGCCGTCGAGCGAAGTTTGCACTTGGTAATCCTTGGCGTAGGCCGCTTCCCAGGCAATTTTCACCCGCGTAAACCGCTTTGCCTCGCCAAAATCCAGCTGGAGGTACTGCGGGTCGGCAAAGGTGCTCGACCACCGGGAGTTGATGTTGCGGTCGGTCGCGCTGGGGGCCCCCGTGGTGCCGCTTTCGCTCGACGAGGCGGTGGTGGCCACCGGCGTGAGCCGGTTCAAGTCGTTGGCCGGCCCGTTGAACGGCAGGCCCACGTACTGCTGGCCCAGCGCGGTGAGCTGGCCATCGGCGCCCAGCAGGTTGATGTTGGGAATCTCGTTATTACGTCCCGAAAACCACGAATACCGAAAAATGTCTGGTTCGTTTTCCAGGTAGTTCACGGCATCCAGCATGTACTTTTTCTGCGCGGCCAGGGTAATCTGGGCCGTGGGCGCGTCGCCGCAGGCAAACTCCGTGAGCCAGATGGGCTTGTTGTACTTTTTGACCTCCGCTACTTTCTGGCGCAGGTACTGCTCTTCGCACACGTAGGTATGGAGGGCGATGTAGTCGACCTGGCAGTTGGGGCAGGCCGCAAAAAAGGCGTCCAGGTACTGGGTGGGGGAATAGTAGGTTACGCCGTTCTCCTGCACGCAGCCTCCGCAGTAGTTCAGGGCGGGCGATACCAGCTTGAGCTTTTTGCGGCGGGCCACTTCCTGGAGCACCGGCCAGATGGCCGCGGCCTGCGTCGGCGTCAGGTTGCTCTGGGAAAGGAAATTAGGTTCGTTGAACCCCAGCAAATACTGCGTGCCGGCCGGAATGTTGGCGGCGAGCTGGTCGGCCGTCACCGGGCCATTGCCCAGGCGGGCGCCCCACTGAATGGGCACGTAGTCGACGGCCAGGCCCCCGTACATGCCCGCCACGCTGGCATTGGGTACGGAGGTGTAGTTGTACCACCAGCTCGTGCCGGGGGCCAGCGCCTGCAAGTCGGCGGCAGATTTGTAGTCGTAAGCCAGGCCGCGCTTGGGGCTTTTGGTTTGGGCCTGCGCCACTCCCCCCAAAGCCAGCGCCACCACCCACGAACGAAGCAGCCACCGGGCCGCGAGCTGCCGGTAAAGGATCGTTTTCATAAGAAAATAGAGCAGGTTAAAAGAGCGGCCGGTTTTCGTTCAGGACGGGGCCCCGGCGAAGCAGCAGCTTGCTGGCCCGGCAGCTTGCGGCGCTTAAGCGCACAGCCCAGTACTCACCGAATTATCAGGCATTAGCTATCAGCTGCTAGTTGATTTGCAATTCACTAGTAACTGGCGGCTAGCCGCTGACAACCCGTAGTTCGGTTGCTTTTGTGCAGCTACTTAAGCAGGGCCCCAGGATGCTGGCCGTGGGGCGGCAAGCCAAGGCCCACCGCCCGGCCGCCTCCCAACCGGAGCAGCAGGCGGTGGGCCAGCGCAGAAAAAAAACCTACTTGTATTGGTAGTAGCGCACGTAGTCCACCGTCATTTGCTGCGGAAATACGGTGTTGGCGTCGGGGCTGCCGAGGAAATCGCCGCCCACGGCCACGTTCAGCACCAAAAAGAACGGGTTGTTGAACGGGTAGATGGAAGCGTCGCTGCTCGAAAACGTGTAGTACAGCGTGCCATCGAGAAAGAACCGCATCTGGTTCTGGCTACGCACCACGCTGAAAAGGTGGAAATCGTCGGCGAAGCTGGCACTGTTGGGCAGCGTGATATTGCTGACACCTTTGTAGAGGTGGGCCCCCGCGGCGTCGGGGTAGTGCATGGTAGAGAGGATCTTGGAGGGTTCCTGGCCGCGCAGCTCCATCATGTCAATCTCACCGCACTTCGGCCAGTTGTTCTGGTCGATGTCGGAGCCCAGCATCCAGATGGCGGGCCAGATGCCCTGGCCCTTGGGCATTTTAGCCCGCACGTCGACGCGCCCAAACTTAAAGTCCTGCTTGCCCTTGGTCAGCATCCGGGCCGACGTGTAATCGCGGCCCCCTTGGGCTTGCTTTTTAGCCTGGATGACGAGGTTGCCCCCACTCAGAGAAGCGTTTTCGGTCGAGTTGGTATAATACTCCAACTCGTTGTTGCCCCAGCCGTTGTTGTTGCCGAGGTCGTAGCCCCACTTAGTCGGGTCCACCGCCGCACCGTCAAACTCGTCGCCCCAGACAAGCTCCGTGTACTGGGCGTAGTCCCGGGCCTCGGAATTGGTGGCCACCGGCGTTGGCGTTGGCGCAACGGGCGTTGGGGGCACCGGTGTTGGAGTGGGGCCCGATTTAGTTTCGGTGCAGGCCATCAGGCTCAGGGCCAGCATAATGCTGGCCCCGTTCCTCTGGCAACGGGAAAAGAAGAATTTCATATACTGCTCAAGTAATAGACGCGGCCGGTCGTTCGGCCGCAGTAGTTATTTCGCTACCAGCCGCATTTCAAACACCAGGTTGCCGCTCGCCTTGCCGGCGCGCAGCCGCATGTGCTGGGCGTCGATGTTGACGATGCGATAGATCAAATCAGGCGCGTCCGTCACGCCAATGAAGGTGCCGGCTTTTTTGAATTCAAGCATGGCGTAGCCCGACCCAACGGCCGGCCCGAACGTGTAGTCGGACGTACCCGAGCGCGGATCCGAGCAGCCCACCCCACCGGCTACGAAGGTTTGGGCCTTCGCGTCGTAAGTGTACATATTGGCCGTGCTGAAGGTGAACTCGTCGTCGGCCTGGCAAGCGGGTAGGCTGCCCGCTTTGCCGTCGTGGTAGTAGCTGTACGGGTCTTTATCGCTGGGGCCCACCACAATGGTGGAATCTACGCTGTTGTCCAGCTTCCAGGTTTTGGAAGAGCCGCCCGTCAGGAACTGCTTCACCGCGTCGGTGATGGGAGGTAACACCACTTTCACCGTGTCAGAGATGCCCGTGCCCCCCTTGCCGGAGGTAAGCAGCACGGTTTTGAGGGTGCCACCAGTTTTGTAAATGTGGGTCACGGTTTGGCCCGTGCCGCGCGTGCCATCCCCAAAGCTCCACTCGTAGAAAGCGGCATCGGTGGCGGTGCTGGTGAAGGTAACCGACGTGGTAAGCCCCACAGACTTGGGCGCGGACGTGGTGAAGGTGGCCGTCGGCACGGGGCCGTTCAGCTGCCCTTTGTCGTTTTTGTCGCAGGCAGTAAGAAGTAGCGGGCCGGCCAATAGTGCCCAAGCCGCCTTGTTCCAAATATATTTCATGTTAAATCAGGCTGAATAGTCGGTGAAGAAGGGCTAGTAGCCAGGGTTTTGCACCAAGCCGGGGTTGGTGTCGATTTCCGTCTGTGGGATGGGTAGCACCAAGTTGTTCTGGGTCGGGATTCCGTGCACGTTGGGGGCAATGCCCTTGAGCGTTGCCGCCTGCTGCGTCATGCGCGGAATAAAGGCGTGGTCCGTCAGCGTCGGGTAAAGGGTGCCAGCGCGCTTCATGTCAAACCAGCGGTCAAACTCAAACGCTAGCTCGTATTTACGCTCCCGCAGCACTGCGTTGGTGAAGTTCCCGGTAGCGGCCGTGAGGTCATGGGCCGCCGATGGCACCGTATAGTCGAGGCCAAACGAGCGGCGGCGCACCTTATTAATGGCCTCCAGGCCCTCTGTGGTAGGGCCCACGGCCTCGGCTACAATCAGGTACATTTCGGCCAGGCGCAACACGGGCACGTGCAGGCCCGAATCCCAGATGTTGGTGTTCACCTTGCCGACGAACCACTTCCTGCAGCTATAGCCAAATGGCGATCCGGTGGCCTTGGAAGCCACCTTGCTGCCGTCGGGGTACGTGTCGCCGGGGGCCCATACGGTGGCGGCTCGGCGGGTGTCGCCCGCTTCGTAGCCGCTCACAAAGTCTGGGTCCGGGGTGTTGAAGCCGTAGCCGCTGCCAGGCGTTTGGTTAGCGCCCCGGGGCCCAAAAAACTCATTCATCGCTGAGCCCACTTGGTTACGGTCGTACTGGTTGCGGCCGCTCACGTACTGTATTTCAAACAGCGACTCTTTGGCGTTATTATTCCCGTTCTCGACCTTGAAGTTGTCGGCGTAGTTGGCCCACATGGTCTTGCCCGAGTTGTTAATGACCTCGCGGGCCCGCTGGGCGGCCTCCGTTTTCTTGCCTTCGGTAATGTAAACCTTGGCCAAAAGCCCCGTAGCGGCCCACTTAGTAGCCCGGCCCAAATCATCGCCGCTGTACGAAAGCGGTAGGTTGCCGATGGCATCGGTTAGGTCCTGCTCAATCTGCTTGTACACGTCGGCCGCGGGCGTCCGGGGGATGTTAACCGCCGTTGGGCTAGTGGGCGGGGCCTTGAACAGGGGCACGTCGCCGTAGGCTCGCACCAGGTCGAAGTACATTTTGGCCCGTAGAAACTGCGCTTCGCCGATGCAGCGCTTCTGAATAACAGGGTCCATGTTGGCAATACCCGGCACTTTCTGGATGACGATGTTCGCCCGCTGAAGCGCGATGAACGAGCCGCCCCAAAGCCGGGTAGCTATAAAGTTGGTGGTCGGAATACTGAAGGCTTCGAGCTGCTTGTACTCGATGCCGTCGTTGCCGTCGTCGCCGCCCGTACTCGATATATCGGCCCATATGTCGAAGGCCCACATGGCGGCATTGTACTGGCCTTCCTTAGTCAGCTCGCTGTACGCGGCCGTCACGGCCTGGATGGCGTCCTGCTGGGTCTGGTAAAAGTTAGCGTCGGTTATCTGGTCGGCCGGGGCCTCGTCCAGAAACTTAGCCGTGCAGCCGCCCAGCAACCCGAGCGATAGCAGAAAGGCCCCGCACGTAAATTTTGAGATAGTCATGACTGTACAAGTGGAAATTAGAAAGGATTAAAACCCGATGTTGACACCGCCCATGAACACGCGCGTTTGCGGGTAGATGCCTAAGTCAATGCCGCTGGCGCTCACTTCCGGGTCGTAGCCGGTGTATTTGGTCAGCGTCACCAGGTTTTGGGCCGTGACGTACACGCGCAGCTGCGAAGCTCCGACGCGGCCCATGAGGTTGCGCGGAAGTGTGTAGCCGAACGTCAGGTTTTTGAGGCGCACATAAGAGCCGTTCTCGATGTAGTGGGTCGATATCCGCAGGTTGTTGTTGGGGTCGCCCACGATGGCGCGCGGCATATCGTTGCTGGTGCCGGTACCGGTCCAGCGGTTCAGTACGTTGGTGGTGCCGTTGGTGGTGCCGTACAGAGCGTTTTCCGTGATGTAGCGGTTCAGGTTGTATATATCGTTGCCCTGCACGCCCTGGATAAAGAAGCTCAAATCAAAGCCCTTAAAGCCCAGGGTGTTGGTGAGGCCAAACGTAAAGTTCGGGTTCGGATTACCGATAAAAGTGCGGTCAGCTTCGGTGATGACGCCGTCGCCGTTCAGGTCCCGGAATTTAATGTCGCCAGGAGCGGTGCCCGCGTTCTGGTAATTGGCGGACTTGGCCGTGCCAGCCAGGGCCCCGGCGTTCAGGGCGTTCAGCTCTTCCTTGCTCTGAATCAGACCATCGGCCACGTAGCCGTAGAAAGACCCCAAGGCATGGCCGGCATCGTAGCGCACGATATTACCACTCAAATACTGTGGGCCGTTGTAGGGAATACCGGCTCCCAACGACACCAGGCGGGTTTTGTAGGCTGATATGTTGAAGGTGGTTGTCCAGGTCAGGGCCCCGCTCGAACCGACGAAATTGTGCGAAGTCAGCGAGAAGTCGATGCCCCGGTTGTAGGCGCTGGCGGCGTTGGAGTTCACCGACTCGTAAGTGCCCGACACGAGGGATTGCGGCACGGGCGCAATCAGGTTGGGCGAGTTGCGGTTGTAGAGGTCGATAGTCGCCTCGATGCGGTTATCCAGGAAACCCATTTCCAGACCAATGTTGGCCTGGTCGTTGTACTCCCAGCGCAGATTGGGGTTGGATAAGCGAGTCGGCGCGCCCCCCGTGTTGATGGTACCGTCCGATCCAAAGGGATAAACTGCGCCGAAGTTGATAGAGTACAGGTAAGCGAAACGTCCGGCGTTCAGCTCGTTGCCCACGCGGCCGTAGCCGGCGCGCAGCTTGAGGTTGCTGATGGTGGTGTTGCCCTTCAGGAATTCCTCTTCCGAAATGCGCCAGCCCACCGACGCGCTGGGGAAGAAACCAAACTTGTGGCCTGGCTCGAAGCGCGAGGAACCGTCGTAGCGGGCAGTGGCCTGGAAAATGTATTTGCCGGCGTAATCGTAATTTAAGCGGCCGAAGTAGCTGGATAGGTGCCGGGCTGGGTCGATGGTGCCCGCGTTGGCCAGCAGCGTATTGATGGGCCCCACGTTGATGGTTTGCAGGTCGTTGCGCAGGTAGCCCGTGCGGTAAGCCTCTACGTTGCTGTAGTTAAATTCCTGCGCCGACTGCCCTACCAACAGCGTGGCATGGTGCTTTTCGGCGAAAGTGCGGTCGTAGGTGGCCGTGTTCTCAATCAGGTAGCTTGGGGAATAGCCGGCGGTAGCGCCCGCCCCGGCGGTGATGTAGCGCTGGGTGTAGCCGGCCAACTCCGGGCCCTTGGGAGCAAATTGGTTGAAGTTCTCGAAAACAAGGTCGGCCCCGACGTTAGTCCGGAAGCGTAGGCCTTTCACTGGCTCCAGCTCGGCATAAAACGTAGTGGTGGCCCGGTTGCGAACGAACTTTTGATTGGCCCGCAGGGAAGTAGCCAACGGGTTCTCTTCCGTGAAGTTATCCATGGGACTGTTGGGCTGATACCAGTAGCCATCGGGCCGGTAGGGCTGCACGGTGGGCGGCATACGCAATAGCTGCTGCACGGCACCGTACTCGCCATTGTTGCTCGTAATCTGGCGGTCTTCCGAGTGGGTTAGCGAGATGCTGTTGCCGATTTTAAAAATAGGGCTTAGCTGCACGTCGCCGTTAGCGCGGAGCGTGAAGCGCTCGAAATTGGAGCCCAGGATGACGCCGTCCTGCTGGAAGTACGTGCCCGACAGCGCATAGCGAGCCTTTTCGCTGCCCCCGGTGGCCGAGAGCGAGTAGTTCTGAATCTTGGCCCGGCGGAACATTAAGTCCTGCCAGTCGGTGCCTTGACCCAGCGCAGCCGGGTTGCGTAGCTTATCCAGTGCGATGGGCTGGCCGGCCGCAATGCGGGCCTCGTTGTTGATTACCGCATACTGTTCGGCATTAAGCAGGTCCAGCCGACGGGCCACGGACTGCACTCCCCGGTAAGCGTCCACGTTGACGCTGGTCTTACCGACTTTGCCACGTTTGGTGGTAATGAGGACGACCCCGTTGGCTGCCCGCACCCCGTAAATAGCGGTAGCAGAGGCATCTTTCAAGACGTCAATCGTCTCGATGTCGTTCGGGCTGATGTTGCTGAGCTGGCTATCGCCATTATCCGGTAGCGGAAAGCCATCGACTACGTACAGTGGGTTGTTGTTGCCGGCCGACGTTATGCCGCGGATGCGCACCGAAGTACCAGCGGCGCCGCCGGGGGCCCCGCCGTTGGAAGTAATGGTTACGCCCGAAACTTTGCCCTGAAGAGCCTGGGTAGCATCGGCCACCGGCTGGCGCACCAACTCTGCTCCGTTAACGGACGAAATGGCTCCCGTTACGCTGCCGCGCTCCTGGGTGCCGTAACCGACCACTACTACTTCATTCAGCGCCGCCACGTCGGCCGTCAGGGTGATGTTGAGCTGCGTACTGGCGCTGGTAACGGCAACTTCCCGTCGAAGATAACCTACGTAGCTGAATACCAGGGTGCTGCCCTCCGGAGCACTTAGCGTAAAGCCACCGTTGGCATCGGTGCTGACACCCAGGGCAGTGCCTTTGACCAGCACGGTCACCCCGGGGAGAGCTTCGCCGTTGGCTTGGATTACCCGACCCGAAACGGTTACGGGCGGGCGCTTTGATACAAGTTTCTGCGCATAGCTCTGGCCCGGCAGGGGCCCCGGTGCAGCGAGGCTGGCCAAGGCTGGCAATCCGCAAGCGGCTACCAGCGCGGCTTTGCGGAAAGTGGAAAAGTAACGGGTTGGATCCATAAAAAAACGAGGTGTGGATGGAAAAGTGAAAAGCGTAGACGAGCAGGAGAAGCAAGAACTACTTAGAGCAGGGCGCCAAAAATACGTAGAGATCCATCGGTTTGAACAAACGATTGCTTCTAAATTTTACTATTTTTTGTGAGCGGGCTTGCTCCGATGGGATGGCCGCGGGTAAAAGTCCTGGGCCTAAAAATTTGGGTAAGCACCTGCGCTTATAAGCGGTACACGTTTCAAGTGTCCGGTTCTGTAAAGCCAAGGCCGCACAGGTAGAAAGTTTGTAGATAGCAAGAGGATTGTCTATCACACAAAGAGGAGAGAACGAATAGCGTATTTATCTATTAGGAACGCCAAAGGTATTTTGAGTTGTTGCAAATGTCCATCTCAAAAATACGTCTGAATGGCTCCACAAGGCTATTCTAAGCTTTAATAACAAGCAGCGAATACGCTTATAGCACAAGAAAAAGCCGGATTTTCCGGCTTGATTCAGTATTAGCAGGCAAAAGCAACTGATGAAAAATTATTAAAAAACAATATAATAAGGAATGCAGGCAAGTAGTAATTTCTAGTTTATGCCCGTTCCATATCTGGCGGCGCCTTCTTTTTCACCGTTGCGGTGGTAGCTACGGGCTGAAGCGCAACCGAATCGTCATGTTCGCTGGCGGTAGCTAGTAAAACGTGGGTCCAATCCTCCTGCTCATTGTAGTCTGCCTCGGCACTTCGGCGTTTAATGGCATCGATTGTTTTTTGGCTAAAACTCCAGCAGGTGGCCTGTCGCAGGTCCAGTAACTGGCTCATTTGTGAAGTGGCGTACTGGCCTTTGTGGGTATGCAAAAGGAACACGGCATACAAAGCTTTTACCGCGGAAAACTTGCATTTTTGCAGTAGGGTATAGGCGGTGGCTGACTCCACGTAGCGGCAACGGGTACACCGCCGGGAGTGCAGCTCGCGGCCCTCGCAGTATTTGCCATGGCCGCACTTACGGCACTGGTACCCAGCAGCCCATTTCAAGTTGGCCAAGTACACCAAGCAAGCGTCTTTGTCGGGGTAGATCTGGCTGAACTCGCCAAAGTTCATTTCCTGGGCGGTGACCCGTGCCGCCTGTGCATTGTGCAGGTCTACCTGCAGGTCGGTGTTGAGCTTGGCTATGGCCGCCGACTGCAACGCGAGCAAGCCGTTGGCTTCGAGCAACCCCCGATTCTGCGCCGCGATGGTTTCGCTCTTGTGCTTTATTTCCTGGGTACGCTGCACCACCAGGGCTTCTAGCTCGAAATTGAGCTGATCTTTAAGTATTTCGTTTTGGTGGAGCTGTTCGACAAGCAGGCCTTGGTCCACTTGCTTGCTGCGCAGCTGTTCTACCAGCTGCTTCTGTGCCTCGATGGTGTCGTCCTTAATGGCTTTGATCTTCTCACCCAATGCGTAGGACAGCACCACGACTTCAGCCACAAACGCCATGTTGAGGCTGTACACAGTAAACGTAGTGGTCAAAGCGTCGATGCCCAGCTTGCGCAGGATCAGGAACAACAGGCTGGCGGATACCAGGGCCTGGGCCAGTAGAAATAAGCGGGCCGGCCGAAACCCAAGCTGGTAGGCGCGCACGGCTTCGTAATAAATGAGGCCGTAGGGCAGTAAATACAGCCAAAAGCCCAGGCCCGACCGCACCCACACCGCGTCGACCAGCAGCAGGACGGCGCTGCCCAGCACCACGGCCCGCACCGCGGGATCAAAGCGCGGCAGGCGCTGGGGCGCGTCGAGGAAGTAGCGGGCGTAGTAGCTGAAGGTGAGCAGCAGTAGGATGGGGGCCCCGGCAATAACGGCCTGGTTGAGCCAGGGCAGCTCGGGCCAGATGTACTGGAAGCCCAGGCCGTCTTCGGAGAGGAACAGCAGGCCGCAGCTCAGCACGTACAGCACGTACCGCAGGTGGTTCTGGTCCTGGGTCAGCAGGTAGATGAACAAGTTGTACACCACCATGATGAGCAGCACCCCGTAGAAACTGCCCAGCAGGCCGTACACAGTTTGGAAGTAGCCGTCCAGCAACTCTTCGGTGCGCAGCTGGCTGAGGAAGCTGGTTTTGGAGTTGGATTGCAGCCGCAGGTAAAATACCTCGGTGCGGCTCGGCATCAGCGGCAGCCGGAACAGGTAATTCTTGTAGCGAAAGCGGCGGTTGTTAAACGGTACGTCGGCCCCCGTGTGCCACTGGCCGTCGGGGCCGTAAAAGGTGATGTCGTTGATGTGCGAGTCGAACAGCTCCAGGTACCAGTGCCGGCCGGTCGAATCCTGGTTGCTCACCGGCAGCCGCACCCAGTATACTGCCCCCACGTGCTGCATGCTGCTGGCCGTGCGGGCCCCCAGCACGAAGCGGCGGGCGTTGGCGGGGCGTTGCACGTCGGCCAGCGTCAGGGTGCCGGTGGGGTCTTCCAGCACGCTGTAGAAGCTGGGCGTCACCACTATATCTTCGACGGCGGCGCGGGTACACAGCGTATCGCTGGCCGGGGCCCCGTAGCTGGTGCGGGCCAACCCAAGCAGTAGCCAGCAGGCCCAGGCCACGCAAAGCCGGGGCCCCGAGGGCAAACGCGGTAGTAAAGAAGTAATCAAAATCCTGCGTTTAGAAAGGGCAATCGATTGCAATATACCCCCTGGGGATCCTAAATGCAGGTTCCGTGCACTACCTTTCTTCGGCTGGATGGTAGCGGTGCCCGAAATGGTTTTGCCAAAGAAAAAGCGCCGGGCCAACTGGCTCGACGCTTTCCAAAAAAATACCCGTGCGGGGCCCGGCGCTACTCGTTGCCGCCCAGGCCGGGGGCCGCGTTGCCTTGGGTGGCCGGCGCGCTGGGCACACCCATTTTCTCCTCGCGCTTGCGCTGGTACTTGTCGAACTGCGCGGGCGTGAGCACTTCTTTCAATGCTTCGAGGCGCGACTGGCCCACGCCGTCGATGAGGCCCTTGAGCTTACCTGGGTCGGTGCGGTAGCGGGCGCGGGCGTTTTCCACCGCCGCCACGCCGCGCTGGTTGATGGCGCGCACCTTTTCAACTTGCTGGGGCGAGAGGCCTAGGTTTTGCTGCATATTGGTAGTGAGGGCGTTGGCGCGGGCCTCGGTGCTGGCCGGGGCCCCCGCGGGCGCCGCCGCCGGGGCAGCGGGAACCGGGGTTTTGGTTTTGGTGGTGGGCTGGCCGTCGGCCTTGGCTTTGGTTTTGACTACGGCCTGGGCCTGGGCGGCTGGCGTGGCCAGGGCCGCCAGCGAGGCCAGTAATAAGAAACACTTCATGACAACAAGACTAAGATGGGCCAAGGGGGGGCCAGCGAAAACCCAGGGCTTGGCCCGAAAGTGTAAATATCGGGCCAAAAACCAGCCGCTGACCCGGGCCGCTGGGCCAGCGGCCCCCACAGCCGGCCGCCGGGGCCCCCGGGGGTACATTAAATCGGCAGCCGACGTAACCTTTGGGCCCCGCTTTCCATACTAACCTGCATGAACTATGCGCCTTCCTCTCCCGCCCCCGATTCGTCTAAGTCTTCTTCGAGCCACTGGCTGCTGGCCGCCGGCCTGGGGGCCGCCGCCGTGGCCGCCACGCTGTGGGCCAACCGCCGCGGCAGCTACGAGCTCACTGGTCGGGTGGTGCTCATCACCGGCGGCTCGCGCGGGCTGGGCCTGGTACTGGCCCGCCAGGCGGTGGTGGAGGGGGCCCGGGTAGCCATCTGCGCCCGCGACGCGGCCGAGCTGGAGCGCGCCCGCCAGGACCTGATTTCCTACGGTGCCGCCGCGGCCGATGTGCTGGCTTTGCCCCGCGACCTTACCGACGCCAACGAGGTGCGCACGATGGTGGCCGAGGTAGAGCGCCGCCTGGGGCCCGTGGACGTGCTGGTGAACAACGCCGGCATCATCACCGCCGGCCCGCTCGACAACATGGAGCTGCGCGACTTTGAGGACTCGATGGACACGCACTTCTGGGCCCCTTTGCACGCCATGCAGGCCGTGCTGCCCAGTATGCGCCGGCGCGGCGAGGGCCGCATCGTCAATATTTCGAGCCTGGGCGGTAAGGTTGCCATTCCGCACATGGTCCCGTATAGCGCCAGCAAGTTTGCCCTCGTGGGCCTGTCGGAAGGCTTCCGGGCCGAACTGCGGCAGGAAGGCATCCGCGTGACGACGGTATGCCCTGGCTTGTTGCGCACCGGTAGCGCCGGCCAGGCCCAAATGAAGGGCCAGCACAAGAAAGAGTTCGCCTGGTTCAGCATCGCCGACGCCTTGCCTGGCCTCACGATGAGTGCCGAGCAAGCCGCGCGCCAAATCTGGAACGCCACCCGGCGCGGCGACGGCGAAATCATCCTCTCGCTGCCGGCCAAGCTCCTGGCGGGCTTCCACGGCCTGCTGCCCGGCATCACCACCGATATGCTGGGCTGGATGAACCGCGCCCTGCCCGCCACCGGCGAGAGCGCCGCCGCTAACGAGCGCCGCCGCGGCTACGAAAGCGAGTCGGCCATCACCCGCTCGGCCCTCACCGCCCTCACCCGCAAAGCCGCGCGCGACAACAACGAGGAATAGTTTTCGCCCTCGCACCGGGATAGCCTGTAACGCAGAAAATAAAGCTGTTTAGGAAGCTATCAGGCCGTCATGCTGATCTGGCGTCCGCGCAGTCGAAGCATCTCTCCCGCGCAAGTATACTCGTCGCGAAGTGATTTGCGAAAAAGCAGTAGGGTGCGGGGCTTGCCCCCGCCTGCCGTTGCGTGAACCGCGCGCCAATTGTGTAACAACGGGCGGGGGCAAGCCCCGCACCCTATTGCGCGACGAGTATAATTATTTACTGCCGCAAGTAGAGATGCTTCGGCTGCGCGGACGCCAGATCAGCATGACGGCCTGGCGACTTCCTAAACAGCTTCAATAGTATACACGCTTTGCAGCGGCGCGGGAAGGCGGCCATTGCCCGGCCGCGGCGGGCTACTTTGGCGGTGACAGGCGCTGAAGGTACCGGTACAGGTGCACGCGGTTGGATGCGCCCGCATCGTGCTTCCCCGCGTAGCTTACCTGTACAACCAGCCGCAGCGAATTATTGCCTTGGCTGCCAGTGGCCAGGGCCCCCCGGAGCTGGCGCAAGGAATCGGCCGGTACCAACGGCACGGCCACCCAAATCTGCCGGTGCGCCCGGGCGGGCACCACCACGCCTTCGTCCTTGTTTGTCGCCGCGCCGGGCAGGGCCACTACTTTATTTTTGCCCTCGAAAGCAGCCGCGCCGTGGCCCTGAGCGAAGCAGCGCGCGCCCAAGGGCAGTTCCAGCCCGTGCAGTCGCTGGTATTTGCCGGTACGCAACCCTTGCACGTCTATTTGCGGGCCGTCCAGGAAGCGGTGCTTGTAACCAGGCAAGTCTTTACAAACCAAGACGGTAGCCAAGGCATCCTGTATCTGGTCAGCAGCGACACCGACCTGGACCAAGCCCAACTGACCACGATTTACCAGAGACGGTGGAAAGTGGAAGAGTACCACAAGTCGCTCAAACAGAACGCGTCGATGGGCAAATCGCCCACCAAGGCGCTGGCCACGCAAGCCACGCACTTCTTCGCTGCCGTGCTGGCCTACACCAAACTCGAAGTGCTTAAGCTCAAGTGCGGCATCGGCCATTTTCGTCTCAAAGCCCAACTCTACACCGTCGGGCTAAAAGCCATGTACCAGCAACTCCGCCAACTTAGTGCGTAGCTGCACGGGGTCCCGGCAATTTAATACCTGATGTTACGCGGCTAAATTAGTAGTTATTATTTTCGGCGATGACCTGCACCCTAGATTTATACACGGACTATTTGATTAGCTCGACGGGCCCGACTTCTGCCACGGGCTTATCCCGGCTCTTTGGCGGGGCATTGAGCCACGACCAAGTTACGCGCTAGCTCAGCACGTCCTATCTGGACTCGGAGCAGGTCTGGGCGCACGCCAAACCGCTGATTCGCCGGGCCGAGCACCAGCGACCGGTCGACGAGTTTGCCGTACTTATCGTGGACGATTCCATCCTGGAAAAGGCCCATACCGACCCCAGTGCCCTGATTTGTACGCACTGGGACCATAGCCAGGGCCGCTTTGTCAAAGGGCTCAACTTTGTGAGCCTACTCTACCAGGCCGGCGCACTGGCCCTGCCAATTGCGGTGGAGCTTATCGAAAAAACGGAGGCCGTGTGGGACGCCAAAGCGCAGAAAACCAAAGCCAAAAGCAAGTTCATCAAAAACGAGTACCTGCGGGCCATGCTGCGCATGGCCCAGCGACAAGTGGCCGAGGCGTACCTGCTGGCTGACAGCTGGTACGCCTCGGCCGAGAACTTGAACGCCGTCCTGGAGCTAGGTCATGGCTTCGTGATGGCCCTCGAATCCTCCCGCACCGTCGCCCTGAGCGAAGGGGCACGGGCGCAAGGCCAGTTTCACGCCGTCGATACCCCTGCTTTTCCCGCTGAGCAGCCCCTGCGCGTCTTTTTGCGGTCCGTCGAGCCAGCGGTACTCGTGAGCCGACAAGTCTTCATAAACAAGGATGGGTCGCATGGCGTGCTATACCTGGTCAGCAGCGATACGAGCCTGAATCAAGTCCAATGGACGACAATTTACCAGAGACGGTGGAAAGTCGAAGAATACCATAAGTCGCTCAAACAGAATGCCTCCATGGGGAAGTCGCCCACGAAAAAGCCCGATACCCAAGCCAATCATTTCTTTGCCGCTATTTTAGCTTACAGCAAGTTAGAAGCGCTTAAAGTGCGGCACGGAATAGGTCATTTTCGCCTAAAAGCCCAACTCTATTTAGCTGGCCTTAAAGCCATGAATCAGGAGTTAGCCCAATTCGCCGCGTAACATCAGAGGATACGTTGAAAAAATGATACGTGTTTAGGAAAGAGGTCTAATAGTCGACCGGAATCCTGTTGGTGGTGGCCACGACCTGCACTTTAAACCCGTAAAACCAGCCGCGCTTGCTGGCGCAACGGCCGTGATAGGACTTGCCGGTCAGTAATTTACAGCGCGGGCAGCGCGTATTATGCCATACAGCCACGGGGAAGGAGTCGATGACGTAGCGGGCCTCGGTGTGCAGGCCTTTAAGCAGTTGCCCAAAGGGGGCAAACAAGCCCGCCAGCGTATCGGTCAGGGCAGGTAGCTGGCGATTGAAGCCACTCTTATTCAGGCTTTGCTGGCCCCAATGCTGTTCCATGTAGCGCTGCCCCAGCACCAGATTACCGCCAAAGTAGCGGGCCGCTACCAAGGCCGTGGCCAGCACTTATGCATCCGACAAGCGCCGGCGCGGGTCGGCCGGCCGAGCCCACGCCGGCGCTTGTCGTGGTCAGTAAATCAGCTAGGAAGTAGTACATGGCAACGGCCTGTTCGCGCATAGGGAAAGCAGAGCAGGAGGAGGTTAGAGACCTCGAACCTCCTCCTGCTCTGCTGAGCAGACTTTTTTTATGCCCCCAAATACTCCGCAACTTGGGTTACTTAATTACCTGCGCTTTCACGTCAAAATCAGCTGTGGGCGGCCGGGGGTCCATGTTTTCGAGAGCGGCCACTACGATTTCGGTAATGGCGAGGTCGCGCGACCATTTGTGGTCGGCGGGCACGACAAACCAGGGCGCACCGTCGGTAGAGCAGTGGGCCAGGGCGTCGCTGTACACGTCCTGGTAGTCGTCCCAGTGGGCGCGCTCCTTGAGGTCGCCGGGCTCATATTTCCAGCGTTTGGCTGGATCGTCGAGGCGGGCCTGGAGGCGCTCGGCCTGCTCTTTTTTGGAGATGTGCAGGAAAAACTTGAGGATGTGCGTACCGTTGCGCGTCAGCAGCTGCTCGAAGTTATTGATGTCGTCGAAGCGCTGATGGGCGGTTTTCTTGTCTATCAGGCCGTGCACGCGGGTCACGAGCACGTCTTCGTAGTGCGAGCGGTTGAACACCCCGATGTGGCCCCGCGCCGGCGTTTTGAGGTGGACGCGCCATAAAAAATCGTGCGCCAGCTCGACCGGCGACGGGGCCTTGAATGCCGCCACCTGCACGCCGGCCGGGTTCACGCCCGTCAGCAGGTTGCCGATGGCCCCGTCCTTGCCGCCCGTGTCCATCGCCTGAAACACTAGTAGCAGGCTGCGCTGATGCTCAGCGTAAAGGTTTTCCTGGAGCTCGGCCAGGCGCTGGCGTAGGGCAGCCAGGCGCGGCTCCGCCGATTCCTTGTGGGCGTACTTTTCATCGAAGGGGCCCTTGTCGTCGGTGGATACGTCGGCCAGCTTGAAGTGCTTGTCTTTGACGAGCACGGCGGGGGTTTCGGGATATTTCATAGCACGCTTTACGCGAAACTTGAACTGGCCGCCGGGCGCGCGGGCCGGGGCCTCAAAAAATAAACGAAAAGCCCTCCGGTTTACGTTAGCTCCGCAAGGGCTCGACCAGCCGCTAGGGGCCCCGGCCGTTTTTTTGGGCCGGTTGCCTGGCCCCTTTCCTTTCCCAGTTTCTCTCGCTTTTTCACCGTTCGCTATGCCGACGCTCGTTTCCCTTTTTCTTCGCCGCACGGCTCTAGGGCTGCTGGCGGCCTTTGCCTTGGCCGGCACCGCCGGGGCCCAAACCGCGGCCCCGGCCGCCACCGGCATCATCCAGGAAATTACCAACGTGGTGGGCTTGCAGCCCCGCTTTGAGCTGCGCGCCACCCGCGAGGTCGACAACGCCGCGGCCGTGGTGTACGGCGGCAAGCGCTACCTGCTCTACAACCCCGATTTCCTGGCCGCTGTGAACCGCGCCGGCCGCACCAACTGGGCCGGCATCAGCATTCTGGCCCACGAGATGGGCCACCACCTCAACGGCCACACGCTGCGCACCGGCGGCTCGAACCCGCAGGACGAGCTGGAGGCCGATGAATTTTCGGGCTTCGTGCTGCGCAAGCTGGGGGCCAGCCTGGCCCAGGCCCAGGCCGCCCTGGCCGCCGTGGCCACCGACGAAGGCTCGGCCAGCCACCCCGGCCGCACGCCCCGCTTGGCCGCCATCGGTACAGGCTGGCGGCGCGCCGAAACCCAGATTGCTGCCAGCCGCCGGGGCCCCGCGCCGTCGGCCGCGCCCGTGGCGCTGGCCCCGGCCCGCCGCAGCCAGGCCGATGACGCTGACGACAAAGACGATGCCGACGCTACTGCCGCCGCCACGCCGGTGCGCCTGGTAGGCCAGCTCACCTTCCGCAACCACCCCGACCAGCCCTATTACCTCACCAGTGGCCTGAACGTGGTGCGCGTGGCCGACGACGATACGCCCGTGGTGGTGGGCCACCT
Source organism: Hymenobacter nivis (assembly GCF_003149515.1). Lineage (NCBI taxonomy): Bacteria > Pseudomonadati > Bacteroidota > Cytophagia > Cytophagales > Hymenobacteraceae > Hymenobacter > Hymenobacter nivis. The sequence continues at coordinate 1,733,122 of NZ_CP029145.1, read as the reverse complement.
CACGCGCACCAACAGCACCGATTTCCCCTACGTGCTGATGGACGGCCGGCAACGCCGCCTGTTCATTGCGGCCAGCGGCGACGTGTACGACCCGCAGGGCCAGCGCGTGGCCACTTTGCACGAATAGGGCCCCGGGGCGGGCGGTGTAGCGCGGGGGCCCTAATTTCAGGCCCTCAACCCCTATCCTTCCCTAACCCAACGCATGATACAAAATATTGCCCGCCGTGCGGGCATGGCCGGGGCCCTGCTGCTGGCCGCCGCCGCCGCCACGCAGGCCCAGGTGGGCCCCGGCACCCAGTGGACCAAAGACGGCTACGGCTACCTGCGGGCGCAAGACGACGAAATTGTACAGCTCGACGCCCGCAAGCCGGGCGCGGGCGTCACCATCCTCAGCAAGCAGCAGCTGACGCCCGCCGGCCAGGCGGCCCCGCTGAAAGTGCGCCGCTTTTCGCTCGCCGACGACGGCCAGCGGGTGCTGCTCAACACCAACACCCAGAAAGTATGGCGCTACGACACCCACGGCGACTACTGGGTGTACGACCGTAAAACCGCGCAACTCACGCAGCTCGGCAAGGGCCGGCCGGAGTCGTCGCTGATGTTCGCCAAGTTCTCGCCCGACGGCAGCAAGGTGGCCTACGTGAGCGAGCACAACCTGTACGTCGAAAACCTGGCCGACCACGCCATCACCGCCCTCACCAGCGACGGCACCGACCGCCTCATCAACGGCACCTTCGACTGGGTGTACGAGGAGGAGCTGGACTGCCGCGACGGCTTCCGCTGGGCCCCCAACGGCCTGAGCCTGGCCTACTGGCAGCTCGACGCCACCAAGACGCGCAACTACCTGATGTTGAACACCACGGCGGCGCTCTACCCCTACACCGTGCCCGTGGAGTACCCTGTGGTGGGCGAAGACCCCAGCCGCTGCCGCGTGGGCGTGGTGCCCGTATCTGGGGGCCCCACCAAGTGGATGGACATCCCCGGCGACGCCGTGCAGCACTACCTGCCGCGCATGGAGTGGGCCGGCCCCGCCGAGCTGATTGTGCAGCAGCTGAACCGCCGCCAGAACGAGAGCAAAATCATGCTCTGCAACACCGCTACCGGGGCCGCCCGGGCCATTTACAGCGAAACCGACAAGGCCTGGGTCGACGCCAAGGACGGCGCTGTGGGCTGGAATTGGATTGAGGGCGGCAAGAAGTTCGTGTGGGCCAGCGAGAAAGACGGCTGGCGCCACCTTTACGCCGTGGACCGCGCCGGCCACGAGCAGCTGCTCACCAAGGGCAACTACGACGTGATTAGCCTCGAAGCCATCGACGAGCGCGCCGGCACCGTGTACTTCATGGCCTCGCCCGCCAACGCCACCCAAACCTATCTCTACCGCGTGCCGCTGAAGGGCGGCGCGGCCACCCGCGTGACGCCCGCCAACGAAGCCGGCTCGCACAACTACGACATCTCGCCCAACGGCAAGCTGGCCCTGCACAACTACTCCAGTACCAGCGCCTTCCCCACTGCCGATGTGGTGAGCCTGCCTGCCCACCAGCGCCTGAGCGGCGGCGAGCTGCCCGCGCAGGCCAAGAGCATTAGGGCCCCCAAAACGGAGTTTTTCCAGGTAAAAACCGCCGACGGTGTGACTCTGGACGGCTGGATGGTGAAGCCCACCAACTTCGACCCATCCAAGAAATACCCCATCGTGTTCTACGTGTACGGCGAGCCAGCCAGCCAGACGGTGACGGACCGCTTCGGCACGGGCGCCAACCGCCTCTACCAGGGCAACATGGCCGACGATGGCTACATCTACGCCTCGCTCGACAACCGGGGGGCCCCTGCGCCGCGCGGCCGCGAGTTCCGCAAGGCCATCTACCACAACATCGGCAGCCTCAACATCCGCGACCAGGCCCTGGGGGCCCAGGAAGTGCTGAAAAATAGCTTCGTGGATACCAGCCGCGTGGCGGTGTGGGGCTGGAGCGGCGGCGGCTCGTCCACGCTCAGCCTCCTGATGCAGTACCCCAAAATTTACAAAACCGGCATCTCCATTGCCGCCGTCGACAACCAGCTGAACTACGACAACATCTATCAGGAGCGCTACATGGGCCTGTTGCCCGAGGATCGGCACTACTTCGTGGACAATTCGCCGCTGGCCCACGCCAAGGATTTGCGCGGCCGCCTGCTGCTCATCCACGGCACCGGCGACGACAACGTGCACTACAACAACGCCGAGCAGATGATCAACGAGCTGGTGAAAAACAACAAAACTTTCCAGCTGATGAGCTACCCCAACCGCACCCACAGCATCTCGGAAGGCGAAGGCACCAGCCGCCACTTGTCGAGCACCTACACTAAATTCCTGAAGGAGAATTGCCCCCCCGGCGGCCGCTAGGGGCCCCAGAGGCGGTAACCCCGGGGCCCGTTCGGAAGTAACCAATTAGCAGCGGCGGGTTGTTAAGCAAAAAGCGCGCACCAAGCCGTTCGCCTTGCGCTTAATAACCCGCCGCTGCTCCTTTATTTTCCCCCAATGCCCGAATTACCCGAAGTCGAAACCTACCGCCGTTTCATCGATGAAGTGGCCGTGGGCCAGACCATTACCGGCCTCGACGTGAACGACGCCCACGTGCTGGCCGTGCCCGAAGCCGAGCTGCGCGCCGCCCTGCTGGGCCGCACCATCACCGGCACCAGCCGCCTGGGCAAAAACTGCTTCGTGGAGCTCGACAACGGCCGCCTGCTGGTGCTGCACTTCGGCATGACCGGCGACATTGGGGCCTACCGCGACGCGCCCGATGCCCCGCGCTTCACCCGTGTGGCCTGGCATCTGAGCGACTCCGGCCTCAGCCTGGCCTTCATCGACCCGCGCAAGTTCGGCCGCATCCGCCTGGCTGACAGCGCCGCGGCCTACCAAAAAGCCAAGAAACTGGGCCCCGATGCGCTGCAAATCACCGCCGCCGAGCTGTACGCGAAGCTCAGCCGCCGCCGGGTGTTCGTCAAGCCGCTGCTGCTCGACCAGGGCCTCACCGCCGGCCTTGGCAACTGGATTGTGGACGAAGTGCTGTTCCAGGCCAAAATCCACCCCGAGCGCATTGGCAACTCGCTGAGCGAAAAGGAAGTGGGGGCCCTGCACGCCGCTATCCAGCTGGTGCTCACTACCGCCATCCATCACGAGGCCAACTACCGAAATTTCCCCAAATCGTTCCTCATCCACGCCCGCGAGTGGGACGAATCGGCCACGCCGGGCTCCGACGCGCACACCTTTTGCCCGCGCCATCCCAAAACCAAGATCGAGAAAACCTACGTGGGCGGCCGCGCCACCTACACCTGCCCCAAGTGCCAGCCCGCGCCCAGCCCCGGCTAGAAACTGTTGAGCATGTAGCCGCACGACCCCAGCCCAATCAGGAACACGAGCAAGCCCGCCAGGGCAAAGCCGTTCACCCAGCGCGACCGGCGCAAAAGCGCGGCTACAAAAAGCGCCAGCACGTCGCATCCAGCCAACCCAAGCAGCAAGAAAAACATCCCGTAGGCCACATCGCGCGAATGCGGGGCCCCGGTCACAGCATCGGGTTCGGCCACGGAGCGGACCAGCACCCCAAGCAGCAGCACCATCACAGCGTTCGCCAGCAGCGGCACCCACAGCCCGCGCTTCGATTCCGGTGGTTTAGGGTCAATAATGGGATTGGGCATCGGCAGTTAACTAACCCAAGTTGCGGACTATAGTGGGGACAAACCTAGTCTGTTCCGCGTGGAAAAGACTAGGTTTGAAGTATTCAATCCCTTCAAGCTCCGCTCGCCATGACAGAACAGAGACCGTCGCCATGTACTGCTTCCTCGCTGATTTACTCACCAAGACCCGCCCCAAGTGGGCGCGGCCAGCCGACCCGCGCCGCCACTTGTCGGATGCGCAGGTGCTAACGACCGCCCTGGTGGCCGCCCGTTATTTCGGCGGTAACCTAGCGCTGGGCAAGCGCTACATGGAGCAGCATTGGGGACAGCAAAGTCTGGATAAGAGCGGTTTCAATCACCAGCTACCTGCCCTGGCCGACACACTGGCGGGCCTGTTCGCCACCTTTGGCCGGATGCTCAAGGCCTAGCACACGGACTCGCATTACGTCATCGACTCCTTTCCGGTCGCGGTGTGCCACAATACCCGTATCCCGCGCTGTAAGTCATTGCCCGCGCTGTAAGTTGTTAAAGGACAAGGCGTATTATGGAAAGTGCGCCAGCAAGCGGTGCTGGTTCTATGGCTTTAAGGTGTAGGTCGTAGCCACCACCGACGGCATCCCGTTCGATTTTCGCATCCACGCGGGCAGTGAAGTCGACCAGATCGGCATGCGGGGCCTGGCCCCGGACCTGCCCCAGGGCAGTGTGTGCTACACCGATGCGGGTTACACGGACTACGTCGGGGAAGACCTCTTTGAAAAAGCCACGGGCAATCGCCAGCAGACGGCCCGTAAAAAGAACAGTACCCGGCCCCATGCCCCGCACGAAAACTTTATGCTTCAGCACTTTTGCAAATCCATCGAAACCTGCTTCAGCCAGTTGACGGCCCGTTTCCCAAGCAGATTCATGCCGTTACGGCCGAAGGATTTGTACTCAAACTTGTCTTATTTATCTTCGTTCACTCCCTCGACCAAGCTGGGCTATAGTCCGCAACTTAGGTTATAAACTGGGTAGAACTAAAAAAATCTGGTGGTGGTCTAAAACGGGGTGATCCAGCAACTTTTTCCGTTGTCGAACCACTCTTATGATGACCCGGAGCTGCTGTTATTTGGCAAGAGTGGCCCTACGAAGCCCTTCGGGTAATTTGCCGTACCATCCTGTTTTAGACCACCGCCAAAAATCTGGCGGTGGTCTAAAATGAGATGGCTTACGTATATTGTTTATGGTCACGACAATTCACACTTGCGCGAAATGCGGCAGCGCGGATATCCGCCGCAATGGGCACAGCAATGGCCATGCCCGCTACCAGTATAAAGCTTGCGGCTACCAGGCGCGGTTCGTGCCGGCCGCCGTGGCCAAAGCCGTGCAGTACGCGCAAGTCGAGGCCCTGCTGGTCGAGCGCAATTCGCAGCGCAGTATTACCCGCATCACGGGCGTGGCACGCATGACCATTGCCAAGCGGCTAAAAAAAAGCGGCGGCCGCCTCCCCGCCCTTGCCCCGGTTACGCCCGAAAAAGGCGCAGCGCAAGGAATGGGAAATCCTCGAGTTGGATGAATTGTGGAGCTTTGTGGGCCACAAAAAGCACAAGGTCTGGTTGTGGCTCGCCGTCGAGCGGGCCCGGCGGCGGATTGTGGGCTGGGCGCTGGGCAGCAGGGGTGAAGCCCCGTTACGCAAACTTTGGCAGGCCCTGCCCCGCCGCTACCACCGCCACTGCTGGTATTTTACCGACCAGTGGAAAGCTTACGCCAAAGTGCTGCCCCGTTGGCAGCACCGGCCTTGTCCCAAGGGCGAGGGCCAGACCAACAGCGTCGAAGCCATCAATTGCTCCTTACGTCAGCGTTGCGGCGTACTCGTGCGCAAGTCCTGTTCGTTCAGCAAATCGTTGGTCATGCACACCGCCCGAATTAAAATAGTCATCGATAATTATAATCGAAATATCATCTTAAATTAGATTACCGCCCGAGTTTGATGTAAGCCAGCACGGCGGCTAGGAAATGATTGGCCTGCGTGGTCAGCGTTTTGGTGGGCGATTTACCCATTGACGCATTCTGTTTGAGCGATTTGTGGTATTCTTCCACTTTCCACCGTCTCTGGTAAATCGTGGTCAGTTGGGCCTGCGTCAAGTCGGTGTCGCTGCTGACCAGATATAAGATACCCTGAGTACCGTCTTTGTTTATAAAGACTTGTCTGGTAACGAGTACCGTCCCCTGGACGGACCGCAAATAGCCGCGCAGGGGCAGCGCATCGGGAAACACGAGCGAGTGCACGGCTTGAAACTGGCCTTGCGCCCGTGCCCCTTCGCTCAGGGCCACGGTGCGGGAGGATTCGAGGGCAAAGGCGAAGTGATGACCCAGGGCGTGCACCAGGGTCATGTTCTCGGCCGAGGCGTACCAGCGGCCGGCCAGCAGGTAGCGGTAGGCCACCTGTGGCTGGGCCCCGCGTAGCATTTGTTGCAGGTACTCGTTCTTGGTGGAAGGGCTTTGGTAGCTGGTTTTCTGGGTGGTAGACCGGTACCGTTTTGCGCACCAGCTCGCCGGCCAGCGGCAGGGTCAGCTCCCCGGTCTGGTAGCGCAGGGTGACGAAATTCAGGCCCTTCACGCAGCGCTGCTGGCGGTGGTCCCAGTGGGTGCAAATCAACTCGTTGGCATCGGTGTGGGCCTTTCCCAGCATGGAATCATCGACGACGCGCACGGCGAATTCTTCGACCGGCCGCTGCGCTTCGGCCTGGCGAATCAGGGGCTTGGCCTGCCGCCAAATGTCGGCCGAATGCCACGTGGCGCTACTCCGCCAGCGCGTGATGTGGTCGTGGCTCAACGCCCCATCTACCAGGCGCGACAAGCCCGTGGCCGTCGTCGGACCCGTCGAACTCAGCAAATAATCCGTGTACAGGTCCAGCGTGCAAGTCGTCATAAGCGTAGTAAACGGGCGGAAGGCGACGGCGGCTGCGTAACATTAGATATAAATACTACCAATATTCCCATTGGGTAGGTTACTCGAAGCCGCCGCTATTGTCGTCGGCCGCGGCCTTCTTCTGGCGGGTAGTCTGGTTCTGCCCAAAGCGGTAGGCAAAGCCCAGGAAGGCAATGCGCGACTCGCGCTTGAAGTGGCTGAAGGTGGAGAAATCGGCCCCGTAGGCGGTGTAGTCGAAGTGCAGCGTGTTGAACACATCGGCTACGCGCAGCGTGACGGTGCCCCGGTCGCCTAGCACGGCGTACTTGGCCGCCACATCGACGTTGAAGTTGGCGCTGCGCGTGCCCTGGGCCGAGTTGATGGGCGAGCGGTAGTTGAGTGCCAGCTGGGCCCCGAGCTTTTTGTTGAGCGCGAAGGTGTTGTTCAGGCGGGCCGTGTATACCTGGCTGGCCGTGTTGATGGGCGTGCCGGCCACCCCGCCCCTGATGAGGCGGCGAAACGTAGAGGCCGTTACGTTCACCTTCCAGAACGGCGTGAGCGGGCTTGCGCCCACCACCTCCAGCCCGTAGGAGGTTTCCTTGCCCAGGTTCAGGCGGGTGGTGCTCGTCACGATATTGCCCGTTAGCGGGTCCGTTATCACCTGGCGGAAGCCTTGGGCCGTGTTAGTTTCGAGGCGGTAGAAGGCCGTGGTGCTTAGGCTGCGCCCCCCGGCAAAGGTGCGCTCGTGGCCCAGCTCCACCGAATGCACGTATTCGGGCAGCAGCTGCGGATTGCCGGTTTGCAAGTTCAGCGGGTCGGAGCGGTCGGTGAAGGGGTTGAGCTCGCCCGCATCGGGCCGGCCAATGCGCTTGGTGTAGGCCAGGCGCACCTGCTGGTCGTGGGGTAGCTCGTAGGTTAGCGCCGCGCTCGGAAATAGACTGAGGTAGTGCTGGCTAAACGGCGGGTTGCTGCCTGCCAGCTGGGTGCCGTTCAGGTTGGTTTGCTCGGCCCGTAGCCCCACTTGGTAGCTGAGCTTCCGCAGGGCCCCGGCGTAGATGCCGTAGGCTGCCTGCACGTACTGCTGGTAAATAAACTGGTTCGACGGGTCGAAATTCAACGCCGGCGCGCTGGCAAACGTGTAGCGCAAGTCGTATTGCCGCAGGCTGCTGCGGGCCCCCAGTTCGAAGCGGCTTTTCTCGCCCAGCGGCTGCACGTAGTCGACCTGGGCCGTGCCCTGGGTGGTGTGGTTGGTGGTGCGCTGCTGCTGGATTACCTGGCTACCGTCGAGGTGCAAAATGCTGGAGGCAATGCTGTTATCCGCTAGCAACGGCGTGTACACGGCGCTGGCCGTCAGCTCGCGGCCCGGGCGCTGCTCCCAGGTGTGGCGGTAGTCAAGCGTCACGTCGGCCGCGCGGAAGGTGCCGGTGGTAGCGTTGTTCCGGCGGTTGGTGCCGGCCAGCACAGGCTGGTCGCCCGTCGTTTGGTTCACCTGCCGCGAGTCCAGCGTCTCGTCGGCCGCAGTGGGGTTGAAGCGCGGCTGCACGGCCAGCGTAATGGACTGCTCAGCCGTGAAGTCGTAGTCGAAGCCCAGGCGGGCACTGTGCGAGGTTTGCAGCGTGGCGCCCTGGCGGTCTTGGTGCAGCAGTAGCGTGCCGGTGCCACCCGCCGTGGTTTGGTCGAGGGTGGCGTTGGTGCGGCGGCGGTCGCGGCGGTAGTCGTACTGGCCAAACACGTTCAGCTTGCCCTTGCGATAGTTCAGGCCCAGCGAGGCGTTAGCCTTGTCGCCGGTGCCGCCGGTGGCGCTCACCTGGCCATTCAGGCCGTCGCGGCGCTCTTTTTTGAGGATGATGTTGAGGATGCCGCCCGCTCCGCTGGCGTCGTAGCGCGCCGAGGGGTTGGTGATGACCTCCACGCTCTGGATGCTGCTGGCCGGAATCTGGTCCAGCGTGGTGCCGGTGGGTTTGCCGTCGATGAAAATCGTGACCCCGCCCGAGCCTCGGATGCTCACCGCTCCGGTCTGGTCTACGGTCACGGAGGGTACGTTTTGCAGCACATCGATGGCCGTGCCCCCGGTCACGGTCAGGTCCTTGGTCACGTCCACCACCCGCTTGTCGAGTCCGCCACTCAGCACGGGGCGCTCGGCCGTCACCACCACGCCCGCAAGCTGGGTAGCAGCTGGGCGTAGGTGCAGGGCCCCCAGGGCCAGGGCCGGGTTGCTGGCCGTGAGGCTGATAGCCCGCCGCCCGGTGCGGTAGCCCACGGCCGTAGCCCGCAGAATGTAGGGCCCCAGCGGTAGCTTGCCCAGCTCAAAAACGCCCGCCTCGTCGGCCTGGGCCCCGGCCACAAAGGTTGAGTCGGGGCTGCGCAGCAGCACCACGCTGGCAAACGATACGGGCTTGTTGGTGCCCACTTCCTGCAATGTGCCGCGCACCGCGCCTCCCTGGGCCCAGGCCGTGCCCGCCGTGCCCCCCATAATTCCTAGCAGCACCAGCCGCCGCAATGTCAACGTTCTCATTCTTCTTAAGTAACCAAGCCCCGTTGGCCAGGGCGGTAAAAAACGCCTCCCGGCCGCGTGGCCGGGAGGCGTAAAGTAATTGTTGTGAAAAAAATTTAGCGGGCTCTATTTGGGGGCCACCCGGCCGTCAGCTGTGAACAATACGTCATGTTTCTTGCCCCCTTTCGCTACTTCCGCTTCGTACACCGTCGTGCCGTCGGCCCGGACGATGGTGGCCGCCTCGTTGATTTTGTACGCTTTGTAGTCGCGGGCCAGCGTGGCGCGCACGGTGGCTGGCAATTCGCTGGCGCTCATGTCCGTCTCGGTTTCCTGCAATGCCCCGGCGGGCGTAATAACGGCCGACATCGTCTTGCCGTTCATTTTAAAAGCCGCCTCAAAAGCATTGCCTTCCTTTTCCCAGGTGTTGCGCTGCACCGTCGGAAACTTGGCTTTGAAGGTAGCCCTGGCGGCGGCGGGCACCTGGGCCGCCGGCATTGTCTGGGCTTGGGCCGTGCCGGCAAGCAGCAAAGCGGTAGCGGATATGAGCAGGCTTTTCATAGGTTTGGGGATGAGGGGTGAACTGATTTATACCCAAACCTACCGACCAATTCTGGTGCTAATCTGGAGGTGTCGCGCCAGCGCTAAAGTTGAGTAATTGCTTGCCAACAGGTGTTTATCAGACTTCTCCGGTGTTCTGGCCGTTGCCAGTGCCCAGCTTTTAGCCAGGACTGGTCCCTGCCGTTTGCCGCTATTCTGCTTCCCGGCCGGGCTGCGGGCCTGGGGCCCACGTGTGCTCCGATTCTTTGCGCGCGGTATTATTTTCTCTTCCGGCTGCCAGTCTGGTCGCCCCGGCGCAGGCCCCGGCGCCCGGCACCGCGCACAAACGCGAAACCCTCGCCGGGGGCCCTGCGGCCGCTGCCGAAAAACCGTTCTTCAAGAGCAAGGGCTTTGTGGAAGTTTCTACTGCTGCATGTGGGCCTGAAAAACACGCTGGCACAACCAGTTGCCGCGCCTAGAGTAGTTTTCAGGTCCGTATACGGTCCAGTCCACCGGCTTTTTCAGCCGGCCGACCGGTTGACCAGCCTCCGTTTGTTCTCCCTGACGACAAGCGGTCGGCCGGCTAAAAAAGCCGACAGACCGGCAGCAACCAGGCTGTGTACGGACCTGAAAATCGCTCTAGGCCTTGGCCAGCGCGGGGGCCCGCTCGCCAATTTGCTGGCGCCACATGGCGTAGTACAGGCCTTTGCTGGCCAGCAGCTCGTCGTGGCGTCCGGCTTCGGCCACGTGGCCGCGTTCGAGCACTAAGATGCGGTCGGCGTGTAAAACGGTGCTGAGGCGGTGGGCGATGAGGATAGTGATGTGCTGGCGTGAGCCCGAGAGCTCGCGCACCGTGCGCCCGATTTCCTCCTCCGTAAGCGAGTCGAGGGCCGAAGTGGCCTCGTCGAACACGAGTAGAGTGGGGCGGCGCAATAAGGCCCGGGCGATGCTGAGGCGCTGCTTTTCGCCGCCCGATACCTTCACGCCGCCCTCGCCGAGTACCGTGTCGAGGCCCTGGGGGGCCCGGGCTAGCAGCGTATCGGCGGCCGCTTCGTGCAGGGCCCGCAGGCACTCCTCGTCGGTGGCGCGGGGGGCCACGAAGCGCAGGTTCTCGCGGATGGTGCCGGCAAAAAGCTGCGTGTCCTGCGTCACGAACCCGATTTGCTCGCGCAGGGCGTCGAGGTCCACGTCGGTGCTGGGCACGCCGTTGTAGAGGATGCGGCCGGCCAGCGGCGGGTACAGGCCCACAAGTAGCTTCACGAGCGTGGTTTTGCCCGAGCCCGAGGGCCCCACGAAGGCAATGGTTTCGCCCAGCTTTGCGCCGAAGGAAATGCCATCCAGGGCGGGCACGTCGGCGCTCAGGTGCTTGAAGCGCACGTCCTCAAAGGCTAGTGTTTCAATCTTGTTGATTTCGACCGGGTGCAGGGGCTTTACGTCGCGCGGGGTGTCGAGGATCTTCTGGAAATTAGCCAGCGACGCCTCCGACTCGCGGTAGTTGCCGATGATGGTGCCAAATTCTTGCAACGGCCCGAAGATGGAGAACGAGTAGATGAAGAACGAGAAAAACTCGCCCAGGCTGATGTGATTCTGTACCCGCAAGTACAAGAGCAATAAGATGATAACGTTGCGCAATAAATTTACGAACGTGCCCTGCACGAAGCTCAGCGAGCGTAGGTAGCGCACCTTGCGCAGCTCCAGTTTCAGGATTTTGCCGGTGATGCCGTTGAGGCGGTCGGTTTCCTGCTGAGCTAGGCCCAGGCTCTTTATCAACTCAATGTTGCGCAGGCTCTCGGTGGTGGCGCCGGCCAGCGAAGTGGTTTCGGCCACAATGGTCTTTTGAATCACCTTGATGCGCTTGCTGAGGGCAAAGCTCAGAATACCCAGCAGCGGAATGGTGAGGAAATAGCCCAGCGCAATGGGCCAGTACACGCTAATGGCGTACCACATCACGAAGATGATGCCCACAAGCGCCGTAAACAGCACGTTCACAAAGCTTTGTATCAGTTTCTCCACGTCGAGGCGTACCTTCTGAAGCTTGCCCAGCGTCTCGCCCGAGCGCTGGTCCTCAAACACCTGGTAGGGTAAATCGAGTGAGTGCCGCAAGCCATCGGAGTACATGGTCGCCCCGAGCCGTTGCGTGATAACGTTGACGTAGTAATCCTGAAAATTCTTGGCAATGCGCGACACCATGGCCACGCCCAACATCATGGCCAGCAGCGGAATGGCCTCCCGAAAAAATGGTCCGAATGGCACGCTCCGCATCCCACTCATGTCGGGGTAGCGCGCCGTGAACTGGTCCACCAGCTTACGAAAAATGTAGGGATCGAGCAGCGAGAAAACCTGGTTGACGGTGGCCAGCACCAGGGCCAGGGCCAGCAGGCCCCAGTAGCGCCGGAGGTAGCTAAAAAGTAATTGCATTCGGTAAGGCCCAGCGGCCTGCGGACGGTGAAGAGTGAGGGCCCGGGGGCCGGTTGGGAAGCCCGCGCAAGGTACAAGGCAGGCAAGGGCTACGGGGCTGTAAGCAGCCAGCCGCGCGGCTCCCATTGGGTAAGCTTCAAGTAACAGGATGGTCGGCGGGCAAGTTTAAGTAGGATTTATCAAATAAATATTTCGACTAATGCTATTAATTAGGTAGGGGACAGTATCTATCTTTAGATTAGGATATATTATTGTACCCATCAAAGCCTAGTTAATTCGTAAATATCATTTTATTATGAAATAAAATCTCAAATTAATTTCATATGGTACCTTTTTATAACTTTATTAATTTTAGCTTATCATTGCTGACGGTAGCTTTGTGCCTAGTGGGTCTACTTTTTTTGCGCTTTATCTACTTTTTGGTTCAGTAAATATCTTTAAATGCTACTTGTCATTTTTATGCAAAATTGTACTTATAGAATAACTGTGCGGTCGCTGAAAACGGCGCTGCTGCTTGCGGGCTTACTGCCGGCGCTGGCCTACGCGGAGGGTTCGAAGGACATTACACCGGGCACCGGCAACCGGGGCACGGCCACGGGCGTCAATAATTACATCGGCTATTTGCAGCACGATGACGGGGCTAACTCCGGTAACTTCCTCAAGCCTAACGCCACAGTCGCTAGCCTCGAACGCCTCTACGTACACTTGGAGCCCGGGGAAAAGCTGTACTATGGCTTGCGCCGCACCAACGCCGGCAACGCCAACAGCCGCCTGCAGCTAGAGGTGAAGTACGGCACCGGCACTTTGGGGGCCTCAACCATTCTGGAGCCGGCCACTGGCGTTAATACCAACAGCGCTACCCTGGCGGCGGCCCGGGGCGTAATTGCCACGCCCGAGCAGGCCGCCGTGGGGCCCATGTACACGGACGTGGCCGGCACGGCCTCCGCCCCCGCCGGTGGCTACAACCCATTGGTATTTGAAAATACCACCGGCGCGGCCCAGGAAGTATGGGTCGAGTTTGAGCAAGTGGATAGCGCCGGCAAAGTGGCCACAAGCAAGGCGTGGTACGACTGCTGGGACTTTACGGTGCGCGACGACGCGAATGCCACCGTGGCCCGGCGCGGCGAGAAGAAAGGGCGGCTGTATTCCTCGGCGTGGTCGTTCACAGGGGCCACCTTCAACAACCAGTTCGCCACCACCTTCGTCCTATACCCGCTCATCCCCAACCCGAACTTCGGCGGTGCCGACTTCTTCGTGAAGCAGGTGAGCTACTCGCGTATCAGTCCGTACGGCATGTTAGTAACGGCCAACGAGTTTGGTACCAGCGTAACCGGCGACTACAAGGCCAGGCGCAAGAGCCAGCCCACCAGCGGGGCTAGCTTGGGCTATGCGCAGTACAAGATGTTCGTGAACGACCCGGACAATGCCGTGTACCCATCGACGACGGCGCCCAACTCGCCCACGGTGACCACCGCCTGCTCGGGCACGGCCCCGAACCAAACCACCACTTTCACGCTGGCCATGGACCAGGCTGGGTTTGGTATCGTGTTCATCGACGGCAACAACAACCAGACCTACGAGGCAGCCGCCGACCGCGTGCTGGAGCGGCAAACCACGGCCTCGCCCACGGCCAACACCTTCGTGTGGGACGGCACTACCGATACTGGCGCGCGCATGCCAGCGGGTACCATCAACCTGGTGTTTTCCAGCGGGGTAGGGCCCGTCAACTTCCCGATGTACGATTGCGAAGCGGCTGACGCTGCGGGCATCACGGTGCGCGCGGTGCGGCCCGGCAACAACAACGGCTTCATCGATTTCTTGTTCTACGACGACACCAACCTGGACCCTAACTTCTCCAAGCCCATCCGCAACCCCATCGGCAACAACAGCGCCTCGGGGGCCCACAAGTGGGGCACCGCGGGCGTACCGACGGGGGTCCTGTCGGGTGATACCAAAACGGTGAACTCCTACGCCGTGGGCCTGTTGGCCCAGGGCCACGCCTACAACGTGGCCTACGACGGCAGCGGCTGCGTAGCTGTTGCTGCCATCGTGCTGGTGCAGCCCCTACCCGTGGAGCTGGCCCGCTTCGGGGCGGCCCTGCAAAAGAGCGGGGTGCGCGTGAGCTGGGAAACCGCTTCGGAGCGCGACTGCGCGCACTTTGCTGTGGAGCGCAGCGCCGACGGGCGCGATTTTGCCGCTGTGGGCCAGTTGCCCGGCAGCGGCACCAGCACCCAGCGGCGCGCCTACGCCTACCTCGACCCGATGCCGCTGGCCGGCCAGTCGTACTACCGCCTGCGGCAGGTGGATTACAATGGTAGCGCGCACCTGAGCCCCGTCGAAGCCGTGCTGAACACGGCCCCCGGCGCGGCCACCCTCTACCCCAACCCCGCCACCACCGAAGTAACCCTGCGCTTTGCCCAGCCCCTGGCGGGGCCCGTCGAGTTGCGGGTGCTCGACGGTACCGGCCGCGTGGTGTGGCAGGAGCGCCGCACGCTGGCCGAGCCGGCGCAGGAGCTGCGGGTGCCCACGGCCCAGCTGCCCGCCGCCGGCCTCTACCTCCTCACGGTGAGTGGCGGCGGCACCACCAGCGCTTACCGGTTCAGCAAGTAACTGGTTTTAGGAAGCGTAGCCCTTTGGGGCGGCGGGGGCTCCGCGTGGGGCCCCCGCCGCCCCAACGTTTTTTGCCGGCTGCTTGCCGGCTGGGCCAGGGCAGGCCGGCGTAGAACAATAAGTACTAACAGCACTATGGTTGCCCGCCCGCCGGGGATTTTGGTGGCGTGCATCTCCGCTGCGCCCGCTACGGCGATGACCAGCCCGGCCGCCGCCAGCCACGTGAAGCGCGGTACCAGCAGGGTCACGCTACTCAGTACTTCAGCGCCGGCCACCGTGTAGACCAGGGCCCCGGGTTGGCCCAGGTTACCTAACTCTACTTTGGCAAGTTAGGTAGGCGGTTTTACGGTGGGTTTAGGGGCGGCGTAAGCCGCGCGTTTGCGCACAGCAGCTAACAGCGCCTCATCCTCGTGCAGCAAATTTTGCAGCTTTTGGGCCAGCATCAGTTTGAGGCTGGTAAAGGATAAATAGGGAATCGTTTCATGGCCTTCGAGTTGGGCCGCCAGCATAAAATGCAGCGCCAGCATCGTTAGGGCCACGTGGTGCTGCCAGGCAGGCCAGTGGCGGGTCTGGTTCTGGTGCAGGCCGAGTTGCTGCTTAGCTTCCTGAAACACGCGCTCAATCCAGTAGCGCTGCATCTGCTGGTACAGGGCCTGAGCCCCGGCCGACGCTGGTCTGCCAGGCGGGGTATAGCATAAGCTATATTTGACCTGCGACCCATCTAACTCGCGGGAAATCAGCAGCTGCAGGGCCTGGGCCTGTTGCCGCTCCGGCTCCCAGCGCCAGACCGGTAAGCGCACCGCTTCGCGTTGCAAGGGGCCTTTGCGTCCCGTCCGATACGTGCAGCACCGCCAGGCACTGGCCGGCCCAGGCCCGGCCCAACGTCGAGCACACACGCCTGCTGGCGGTCTTCCAGCGTCTGACGCAGGGCGGGCGAGTTGCCGCAGGCCGCGTCGCCTCCCACCCAGTCGGTCCCTGCTAACCCGCTGCCAAACAAGTGCTTGACCAGTTCCGCCGCTAACGCGGGCTTGCTGCGGTAGCTCTGGACAGCGGCCGGAATGCGGGCCTGTGCACAACGGGCCGCATCCGTACTCCAGGCCGTGGGCGGGTACAGGTACCCGCCCACCAGCCCCGCGTGGATACCCCGGCAGAGCACGGCGAACACGCCCACCTGCCCGATATACTGACGGGCGACGCCCACACTCTTATGCCCCACCTTCTCCCAGCTGCACTCATCGAGCAGCAAGCCCTGTTCGCCGCCGAGCAGGGCCAGACTGGCTTGCACCCGCCGGGCTACTTCGTCCATTACGGCCGCTCCATTCCAGCTAGAGACGCTGATAAAGTGGTGCAGGGCATTATAGTTCGAATCGGGCAGGCGTTCGTCCATGCGCTCCACATTGCTTCGGCAAGCGTGAAATAAACTCTTAAAATATTGCTGACAATGAGTGAGTTGGCCATGCAGACGTGGCTGGAAAAACGGGCTGTAGCTCGCTACGTACGCCGCCGCTTTTTTTCAGTTACTGGTAAATCCATCCCCCAAAATTACGCCTGCGCTGCCACTTGCCTAACTTGCCGAAGTTGATGGGGAAATGCACCACATCGCTGAGCAAGCTGAATACGACGCGGACCGTATCTTCACGCTAACGGAATTAGGATACTGCGAACTGCGTTTTACCAACCAACAAGTCCTACACCAGCCTCCCCAGGTGCTGGCTACCATTCAAAAATACCTGCTCCCAACCACCCGCCAACGAGTCGTTAGGCTCCCCCCCTCTTTTTTGGCTTCGCGGCTGGAAGCGAACCGGGGGCCGGCTCCCTGGGGGGCTCGTGAGGTTCCCCCAAACGTTATGCCCGATACCCTGACTGCCGCCGCCGAACTCCTGCCCGCCGCCCGCCGGGCCCTGAAACGCTACTACGGCTACGACAATTTCCGGCCCATGCAGGCCGACATCATCCAGAGCGTGCTGGCGGGCCAGGATACGGTGGTGCTCATGCCCACCGGCGGGGGCAAGTCGGTGTGCTTCCAGGTGCCGGCCGTGGTCAGTGAGGGCCTGTGCGTGGTGGTGTCGCCGCTCATTGCACTAATGAAGGACCAGGTGGAGGCACTGAAAGGCAACGGCATCGCCGCGGCCTTCATCAACTCCAGCGTAGGCCAAAACGAGGCCAACGACATTGCCCGGGCGGCTGTCAGCGGGCACCTTAAGCTACTGTACGTCAGCCCCGAGAAGCTGCTGTCGGAGGGCTTCATGCAGTTTTTGACGCGGGTGAACATTAGCCTGTTTGCCATCGACGAGGCGCACTGTATTTCGAGCTGGGGCCACGATTTTCGGCCCGAGTATACTAAGCTGGGGGCCCTGCGCACGCAGTTTCCCAGCACGCCCATCGTGGCCCTGACGGCCACCGCCGACCGCCTTACCAAGCGCGACATCATCACCCAGCTCAACCTGCACGAGCCTAAGGTGTTTTTGTCGAGCTTCGACCGGCCCAACATCAACCTCATTGTGCGGCCTGGGCAGGACCGCGTGGGCTCGGTGGTGGACTACATCACCCGCCACCCGCAGGACCCCGGTATCATCTACTGCCTCTCGCGCAAAACCTGCGAAACCATTTCCCAGAAGCTCCAGCAGAAGGGCATCAAGGCGGCGCACTACCACGCCGGCCTCACGCCTAACCAGCGCAGCGCGGCCCAGGAGGCCTTTTTGCAGGACGACGTGCAGGTGATTGTGGCCACCATCGCCTTCGGCATGGGCATCGACAAGAGCAACGTGCGCTGGGTGATGCACTACAATTTGCCCAAAAATATCGAGGGCTACTACCAGGAAATCGGGCGCGCCGGGCGCGATGGGGCCCCCAGCACGGCCATCTTGTTCTACAGCTTTGCCGACGTGATGCAGATGCGCGAGATGGTGACCCGGGACGTGCCCGCGCGCCAGGCCCAGCTCAACACGGCCAAGCTCGAGCGCATGCAGCAGTTTGCCGAAGCCGCCAGCTGCCGCCGCAAAATCCTGCTCCACTACTTCTCCGAAACGCTGGCGCACGACTGCGGTAACTGCGACATCTGCCGCAACCCGCCCACCACTTTCGACGGTACGCTGCTGGCCCAGAAGGCGCTGTCGGCGGTGGCGCGGGCCCGCGAGCGGCTCAGCGTCACGCTGCTCATCGATGTGCTACGTGGTATGCGCAACCAAGCGGTCATCGCCGGGGGCTACGACCAGATCAAAACCTACGGCGCGGGCGCCGATTTGCCCTACCTCGATTGGTACAGCTACGTGCACCAGATGCTGAACGACGGCCTGTTCTACATCGCCTACGAGGAAGGCTACGCGCTGAAAATTACGCCCCGCGGCTACGAAGTACTCAAGGGCGAGCTGCCACTGCCGCTCAAGAAGTTCCAGCCCGCCGAGAAGGCCGAGAAGCCCACCCGCGCCAGCCGCAAAGCCGCCACCGAAGCCGCCGCTACCGGCTCGCCCGAGGCGCGGCTGTTCGAGCACCTACGCCAGCTCCGCAAGCAGCTGGCCGATGAGCAGGGCGTGCCGCCCTACGTGGTGTTCAGCGACGCCACTTTGCAGGAAATGGCCCAGGAGCAGCCCACCAGCCGCATGGCCATGCTGGCCGTGTCGGGCGTGGGCATGAAGAAATTTGAGACCTACGGCGAGGTGTTTATCCAAGCCATTGTGCAGCACGGGCCCCCGCGCAACGTGCCCGCTGGCGACGACGAGCTAGCTTTTGGGGGCCCCACGGCGCGTCCTAAAGCGGACAAGCCCACCAAAGCGCCCGCTGATCCTGCCGCCGTCAACGACTCGGAGGATGCTACCTTCCAGCTGCACCGCCAGGGCCTCAGTCCTTTGCAAATTGCCGAGCAGCGCGGCCTGGCCGAAAGCACCGTTAAGGTCCACCTGGAGCGCGCCTACACCAAGGGCCTGGCCCTGCGCCTGGAGGAGTTCGTGACCGATACCCAACTGGCCGAAATTGCCGCCGCCCGCACCCAGCTCGGCGGGGCCCCCGCGCTACGCGACTTGTTCGACCACCTGCGCGAGAAGTATGACTACTTCCAGCTGCGCCTGGCGGGCATCCGGCTGCGGAAGTAGGGGGGGTAATTGGGCTTGCTAAAGCGTTGGTTGCATTAATGTTGCATATCATATATTACGAGGATAGGCGCAACGCCCAAATGCATGGGCTTCGAGGGATACACCAGGAATTTTCTGCTCATTTATAATACGCAACCTGTGCTCTCCACCCGCATTACTGCCAGCCATGAAGTCATGCTGGGCAAACCCGTCGTGCGCAGTACACGGCTAATGGTGGAATTGCTGCTGCGTAAAATGTCGGAAGGGGCCACCGTCGCCGATTTGCTTCAGATGTATCCGCAGCTGGAAGAAGCTGATGTTCACGCGGCGCTGGCGTATGCGGCGGCCTTGCTTTCGCAAGAAGAGATTATCGGGCTGGCCGCATGATTATGGCCAATGAGAACGTTAATCATAGCTCGATTGCTGCGTTGTGTACGGCTGGTTACGCGGTGTAATTCCGTCTATGAATCACACTGCAGTCTCAGCGACGAAGCAATCATTGCGCTTTCTCGTAATCCGCCGCGCCTCATTCTGACGGAAGACAAGGATTTTGGCGAATGGGTGTTTGCCCACGGCGTCCGCGATACCAGCGTAATCTCTCTGTGGTATCATTTTAAGGAAACTGCCGAGCTGCTTGAACTGCTACGCACCCGGCTGCCGGACTTGTCTGGAGCATTTACCACGGTTGGAGTACGGAAGGCCCGTATCCGTCGGCTCTGAAGTTTCGGCGGAGTCGGTGCGATTTTCGCGCTGCGCAGAGGTTCGCCCTCACTAGCTAAAACCAATTGATTTGGATGCCATTCTACTGTCAGGGCCCCGGAGCGCAAGTAACTGAAAGCCCGAACCAGGCTGATTTACTGCGGCCCAGCTTGGTGGTGGAGTAGCCGGGCAAAAAAATACTTGGCCCCCTATAAAAATGTTCGCTAACGGAATTAGTAACTTTGCGGGCGCGTTGCTAACTTCACCAGCCCGAACGCCCCGTTCCGCGTCTCCTCCCGGCTGCACCCTTTCCCGATGATAAACACGAACTTAAAATTCTGGCGGCGCGAGCTGGCCCTCACCCAGGCCCAAATTGCGGAGAAGCTGGGCATCAAACGCTCCTTGGTGGGTGCCTACGAGGAAGGCCGCGCTGAGCCGCGCATGGCCACGCTCGTGAACATGGCCCGCCTGTTCGGTATTTCGCTTGACCAGTTGGTAACCACCGACTTTAGCAAGCGCAAAAATGCCAAAGCCGCCGCCACCATGCGCCAGCTGGAGCCCACCCCGGCCGGCAGCGACGACGACGACCCCGAGCCGCCGGCCGGCGGCCAGCTCCGCATCCTGGCCCTGACCGTGGACAAGGACCAGAACGAAAACATCGAGCTGGTGCCCCACAAAGCCGCCGCCGGCTACCTCAACGGCTACGCCGACCCCGAGTACTTGGGCGAGCTGCCGCGGTTTCGGTTGCCTATGCTGCCGGCCACGGGCAGCTACCGCGCCTTCGAGATTTCGGGCGATTCGATGCTGCCTCTGGTGAGCGGTACCGTAGTGGTGGGCCGCTACGTGGAGGAAATGGCCAACCTGAAGGACGGCACGCCTTGCGTGATAGTGAGCCCGCGCGACGGCATCGTGTTTAAGCGCGTGTTCCGCAAGGCGCGGCCCGCCGGGGCCCTGGCCCTGCACTCCGACAACCCCCGCTACCAACCCTACGACCTGCCCGGGGCCGAAGCCCTCGAAATCTGGGAAGCCAAGTGCTACATCAGCAGCCACTTCCCGGCCGCCGAACTCTCGCTCGAACGCCTGGCCAGCGTGGTAGCCGACCTACAACAGCAAGTAACCGAGCTGCGCAACGCGTAGGGTCCCGCCCCGGCCGCTGGCCCGCTACCAAAAAAAGCCCCGATACTGCCGGGGCTTTTTAGGTTTCTGTGCGGTTTTGAGGGAAGCAACTTTGCCTACTTCCGGTCGTTGGCGCGCTTGAACAGTTCGGCAATGTGGGCGGCGTGCTCGCGCAGCTTGGGCAAAGTTTCGGCGGCGTAGGTGCGCAGCTCCGGCGTAGCTACCTTCTCGGCTGCCTCCACGCATCGCTTGATGGCGCGCTCGTGCAGCTCGCCCAGGTCGCGGAGGTATTTTTTATCGAACCCCAGGTACTTGCGGTCGTCCACGTCATCGTAGGTTTTTCGGTTGTCGTGGCTCATCATCCTGGGCAGCATCAGGCCCGTGCGGTCGGCCACGGCTTGCAGCTGGCTCTGCAGCTCGGTGTAGTCGGCGTCAGTTTTCTTGCCAAAATCTTTTATTTCCAGGGCGGTGGCCTTTTGCGCGGCTAGGGCGCTCAGGGCCGAAGCCAGCAGGTTGTCGCTGGTGGCGGCCGTGGCAAATTCTGCGTCGTACTTGAGCTGCGCTTTGGTGAGGGACGGGTTGACGGCGCCCGCCTTAATGCGCTTTTTGTTGAGCTTGTTGGCTTCCTTAACCGGCTTGTCTTGGGCTAGGGCGGGGGCCCCGGCGGCGGTGCTGAGCAGGGCCGCCAAGGCGAGTAGCTGCAAACGGTGGTGCATGGCGTGGGGGAGGGGAAAAGGAGATAAAAAAAGCAACGCCCCGGGCCCCTGCACGAGGGCCCCGGGGCGTTGCGGCGGTGGGCTGGCGGAATTATTTGCTGCTCAGCAGGTAACCAATCGAGGCCTGGAACACCGAGTTGCGGGCGTTGCGCAGGTCCTGGTTCGAGCCGTTGTAGCCATCCTTGGCGAAATCAGTGAACGAGCCGTTGTAGCGCACGTCGATCAGGAAGCCGTTGGACGCCTCGTAGCCCAAGCCCGCCGCGTAGCCGATTTCGTTGCGGCGCACATTGTCGAGGTTTTGGTTGGCGGCCGAACTAGACACGTTGCTGCCGTTGACGGTGTAGCTGGCGTTGTCGCGCACGTTCAGCAAGTAGCTGTACTGCGGGCCGGCCTCGAAAAACAGGCCCGCGGCGCGGACTTTCAGCAGCACCGGCACGTCGATGTAATTATAAGTGCTGTTGCCGCTGAACCGGTTGGTATTGCCCAGCACGGTAAACGTATTATCGGCGTACTTAAACCCTTTCTGCGAGAACAATACTTCGGGCTGCAACGATAGCACCTTGTCAATCAGGCCCACGTTCAGCATTACGCCGCCCACGAAGCCGAACTTATTTTTGTAGATGTCCTGGTTGTTCAGGTTGCCCGTTAGGTTAGACAGGTTGGCGCCGGCTTTCACACCGAAACGAATGCCTTGGGCTTGGGCCGACGAAGCAAGGCCGAGGCCAGCGACTGCTGCCAGCGCGAATGCTAACTTTTTCATAAAAGAGGGTTGGGAAGGAAATAAGGGAATAGACCGGGAATAGCGCCCGGGCCACCTATACGGAAGTGACGGCGCGGCGGTCAATGTGTTTTGTTGTTTTAACGCGCAGTAGGCTTATTCTGAGCCGAACGGCGGGCTTACTAACTTCGCGCCCAGCCGCCGCGTATGTGGCTCACCCGCTCATTCTACTTTGCCCGCCATGCTCCAACACCTGCCCGCCGCCGACCGCCACCACGCCGCCCCGGCCCCGTGGCTGAGCAGCTACTTTCTGTTTTCGTTTGCCGACTACCACGACCGCCACAACGTGCACTTTGGGCCCCTGCGGGTGTTCAACGACGACTACCTGGCCCCGCAAAACGGCTTCCCGCAGCACCCGCACGCGGAAATGGAAATCGTGACGCTGGTGCTCGATGGCGAGGTGACGCACGAAGACACGCTGGGCAACCGCACCACCATCACAGCCGGCGAGGTGCAGCGCATGACCGCCGGCACCGGCGTGGCCCACTCCGAAATGAACCGCCAGGAAAAGCCCCTGCACTTGTACCAGCTGTGGTTTTTGCCGACGCAGCGCGGCCTGGCCCCCAGCTATGAGCAAAAAGAATTGGACTTTCTCAGCCGCCATAACAACGAATTGGTGCCGCTCGTGACCGGCCAAAAAGTGCTCGAAGACGTGGTGTACATGAACTCCAACAGCACCGTGTACTGGGCCAACCTGGGCGCGGGCAAGGAAATTGAGTTCAGAACCTTCCCCATCCGCCTGGTTTTCATTTACGTGAAAGAAGGCAGCGTGGTGGTGAACGGCGTAGCCCTGGGCCCCAACGACCAAGCCCGCATCGGCGATGAAAACACGGTGCGCATGATAGCCGAAAAAGATGCCCAATTTATCCTGATTGACCTGCCCGCCAGCGAGGCCAATTACTAGCTGCTGACAAACTAATGACTAACGCTTACCCCGATTCGCTGATTCCTGGCCACGACGCCGCGCGCCTGCGCACGCTGCACCAGTTCCAAATTGTGAACACGACCCCTGAGCCTGTATTTGACCACTACGCGGCTTGGGCTGCGCAGCTATTCAGCGCGCCCATCGCCCTGATTTCGCTGGTTGACGCTGACTTTGTGTGGTTTAAGGCCCTTTCTGGGGCTACGGGTATTCCGGGCCTGGTGCGCAACGAGAGCATGTGCTCGGCCGCCATTTTGCAGGATGCCGCCGTGGTGATGTCCGATTATAAGTCCGAGAGCTGCGGCCTCATCCGGCCCGATGTGGCCCAGGCCTTGGGCCTGAGCTTCTACGCTGGCGCCGCCCTCGAAGCCGCCGACGGCAACCGCTTGGGCATGCTGGCCATCATCGACAAGAAAGCCCGCCACTTTTCGGCCGCCGAGCAAGCCGTGCTGGCTCGCCTGGCCGGCCTGGTGAGCCTGACTATTGCGCTGCGCTACCGCTACCTCGCCGCTGGCGAACTGGGCGAGTGGGACGACGCCCAGCGCGACCTCGCCCACGCCCTCGACGACAACGCCGCCTTGGCCCGCTACCTTACCGCGCGCAACCAGCGAATCGATTTCGATGACGAGGCCGTGGTGCAGCCCGTGTTGCGCCGGCTCGAAGGCGTGGCCCAGGTGCTGGCGCGCCGCTTGGCTTACACCGCGCCTACGGCGGCGTAGGAAGGGGCCCGGGGCGCTACGCCGCGGCGGGGCCGTGACAATTCTTGTACGGCTTCCCGCTGCCGCAGGGGCACGGTGAGTTGCGGCTAAACTTGCCGGGGCCCCGCAGCTGGTGCAGCCACCGGCGTGGGCCGGCGCTGGGGCCCTGGTGGGCGCCGGGGCGTTGGTGAAAAAGCTCGGTGAGTAGAGCGTACAGCTCGGGGTGATGGGCCTGCAATTGGTCGGGCTTCTCGAAAAAGTACTCCGTGACGACGGCGAAGAACTCGGCTTCGTTAGTGCCTGCGTACGGGTTGATTTCCGATTTACCGGCCCGTAAGGCTTCCATTTCGCGGTGTACCACGGCGGCCCAGGGCCCCAGCAGGCGGGCGGGCAGCGCCACCTGGGGCACGCCGTCAATCACGCCGTCGGCCTCGTCGAGCAGGTGCGCAAACTCATGGATGCCCACGTTCTGGCGGTCCTGCGGGTTAGCAAAGCCCTGAAGCAAAGAGGCTTTTGATAAGCGCATATAGTGCTGGTTTTGGAAGCGCTGCACCGAGCCCAGCAGCGTGCCTTGCAGCGGCTGCACCTCTTGGGTGGAGTCGGGGCCTAGCACCCAGGCGTCGGGCACCACTAGCACTTCTCCTAAGTGGGCGTACGTCCACTCCGGAAACCCAAATGTGGGGATAACGGCCGCCGCTGCCACCAGCAGGCGCGTTAGCTCGTCCACCTCGGTTTGCACCCCGGTAATGTGCGTATCAGCCAAAAACAGCTGCACGCGTTGCTCAAACCGGGACTTTTCGGCGTCGCCCAGGGCCTGGTAAAAGGCCACGTTTTCGGCCAGCAGGACCCCCCACGCGGCCGGAAAGCCCACGGCCAACGCGGCGGCACGGCGGCGGCCGTCGGCCGTGGCGTAGCGGTAGAACCCAAAGACCACAGCGGCCAGCACGGCCAAGCTCAAAAAGTACGACATGTAGTACTCAACGCAGCCGGGCGGGTTGGGTTACCCAGGGCCCCCAGCTTCACAATCGTTTGGCACTTAGCTGCATTCAGTTGCACTCTATTTCCAATGGCGTAATTCTCAAAATTAGTGTATAAATTTCATTACTTAAATTGGGAATTTCATTACTTAAATTGGGATCTAATGCTTGCCACACACGAGTTAAATTGCCGCGCACATGGACAAAAAGACAAGTGGTTTTGCATGCTGAAGCATTAAAAACCAAATCGATAAGTACCCGTTGGTAAATAGCTTATGTTAAAACAGACGGCCATGCCAAGCTTGTCGAAGCATATATGATGCGTAACTATTTATAAATGTTGTAGTTAACTTCGAACAAGAGCTACTTCGACTGCGCTCAGCCTGACGTTTTTTACATCAAACTAATTAGCAACGGGTACTTAGCTTTCCGAAATTCCGTAAGAGAACCCCAGGCTTAGAAACGTCAGATGCTATCGTAAGTACTAGAAGATCAGTAACAACTGGTTGGCAACGCTGAATTCTGCATTAATTCCCCGTTTCGAGAGCGGGTTTTCTTGCAAATAGTGGGTGATGTGGCTCAGTACTTTTTCTAGCACTTGTTCCAACTGAATCAATTCGACCCCAAAAAGCCGTTTGCAAACGTGCGGATTAGCCCGGAGTAATTTATATTTATCATCTATAGCCAAAGTTTTGTATTTATTTGCACTTTTTGTATTATAAATATATACAAGAAGGAGGCCTACTTTTGTTGTTATCATTTCATTAATTCAAGTTCAGCTTATGAAATCCGTTTTACTTGCGGCGTTCGTGGTGTTTGCGCTGTTGCTGCGGCCTTTTGGCGCAGCGGCGCAAACGATCCCGATCCAAGGAACAATTAAAGACAGCAAGGGCGAGGCCCTGCCTGGCGTAACGGTCATTGTGAAAGGCACCACCACCGGTGCCAGCACTGGCGCAGACGGCCGCTTCACGCTGCAGGCGCCTGCCAACAGCGTGCTGGTCATCAGCTCGGTTGGGTTCACGCGCCAGGAAGTGCCCGTGGCGGGTACCAATGGCAACGTAAACGTGACGCTGGCCGACAACGCGCAGTCCCTGAACGACGTCGTAGTTATCGGCTACGGTACGGCCCGCAAGAGCGACCTTACCGGCTCGGTAGCCTCAGTAACGGGCAAGCAGCTGACGCAGGTAGCCACTTCCGACCCGGTGCAGGCCCTGCAAGGGCGGGTAGCCGGTGTTGACGTAACTTCCAACAGCGGCCAGCCGGGCTCGGGCACCCGCATCCGGGTGCGGGGGGTAGGCACCATCAACAACAGCGACCCGCTGTATGTGGTGGACGGCTTCCTGACCACCGATATCAGCTTTCTACTACCCGAGAACATCGAGTCCACCGAGATTCTGAAGGATGCCTCGGCCACGGCCATCTACGGCTCGCGCGGGGCCAACGGGGTAGTGGTTATCACCACCAAGCACGGCAAAGTGGGCAAGCCACAGTTTAACGTGAGCAGCTACGTGGGCTTTCAGCAAATTCGCAAAAAGCTGGACCTGACTAATGCCGCTCAGTATTCGACCCTGGTAAACGAAGCCTACGTCAACGCGGGCAAGGCGCTTCCCGCTGACCTGGCCGCCCAGGTGCCCAACGCCATTGCCACAAACGCACAGGGTACCAACTGGCAGGACCTAGTGAGCCAGCGCGGCCTCATTGAGAGCTACAACCTGTCGGTAGCTGGTGGCAACGAACAGAACCGCTACTTGGTGAGTGGGGCTTACTTCCAGCAGGACGGTATCGTGAAGAGTTCGGGACTCAAAAAGTACATCGTTCGCCTCAACGACGACCTGGTTCTGACCGACCACATAAAGGCTGGGCTGTCGGCCACCTTCACCCACTCGCAGTTGCTGGCCAACAGCGGCGGCGGTAACTCGCTCTTCAAATCCTCCATCACGGCCAGCCCCCTCTCTAACCCCTACAACGCCGACGGGACCTTTGCCTACGACCAGATTACGAGCTTTACGCCCAACCTGGCGCGCGTTATCCAAGAGCAGCAGTACAATAAGACGAACACCAACGACTTGTTTACCAATGCGTATGTTGACGTGAAAATCATCAAAGGGCTGTCGTTCCGCTCCAACTTCGGTGTCCGCTACACCAACGGTAATCCGCGGGTTTACCTGCCCAAATACTACCTGGGCGCCAATGACCAGCGCTCCCTCAGCTCGCTCCAAGACACGCGGACCGAGACGGTGGGCTACGTGTGGTCGAACTTCCTGAATTACAACAAGGACTTGGGCGATAACAGCTCATTCTCGGCCACGCTGGGCCAGGAGGCGCAGCAGACTACCTTTAACGGCACGCAGATTACGGCCTTCGACGTGCCGATCGATCCCAACCTTCAGTACATCACGTCGGCCCGTAGCCCGGTGCCTACCATCGGGCAGCTACTGCCTACCGATAACTCATTGCTGTCGTATTTTGCCAGGGCCAACTATGCGTATAAGGACCGCTACCTGCTGACCGGGACCGTGCGCCTGGACCAAACCTCCAAGTTTTTGCCGGCCGTGCGCCGGGGCGTGTTCCCATCGGTAGGGGCCGCGTGGCGCGTCTCGAACGAGAAGTTCTTAAAGAGCGTGAGTGCCATCTCGCTGCTCAAGCTCCGGGCCAGCTACGGGGGGGTAGGCAACCAGAACGCCGCTCCTAGCTACGGCTTCGCGTCGGTAGCGATAAACCAGCAGAACTACGTGTTTAATAACACGCTGGCCCCCGGCATCGCCGTGGCGCAGCTTAATAACCCCGGTCTGAAGTGGGAAACGGCTATTACCAGCGACATTGGCCTAGACCTAGACCTGCTCGATAGCAAGCTCTCGTTTACGGCTGACTACTTCGAGCGGCGCACCAAAGACATGATTGCCTTGCTGCCAGTGCCCGATTATGTGGGCCAGGGCCCAGCCTCGGCCAACGTGGCCTCGCTGCGCAACCGCGGCTTAGAGCTGGCCCTGACTTATCGCGACGCGATAGGCAAGCTTGGCTACACGGCCAACGTCAATTTCACGGCCATTAATAACCGCATCACCAGCCTGGGTGGGGCCAGCCCCATCGCCAGCGGCAACGTGCTCGCGCAATTTGGCAACACCACGCTCACCGACGTGGGCCGCGAGGTGGCCTACTTCTACGGCTTGCAGGCCCAAGGCGTATTCCATAACCAAGGCGAAATCGACTCTTATAAGAACGCCGCCGGTACGCTCATCCAGCCCAATGCTAAGCCGGGCGACGTGAAGTATCAGGATGTCAACAACGATGGTAAGATTGACCCCACCGACCGTACGTACCTGGGTAGTGCTACCCCTAGCTTCAGTTACGGCGCATCGCTGAACCTGACGTACAGCGGTTTCGATTTCCAGATTTTACTCTATGGCGTGCAAGGGGCAAAGGCCATCAACGCCCCGGCCTTCGACCTCTCGAAATCTTCCAACTTCGCCGGTACCTGGTCGAACTTCTACGCCTCGCGCCTTGACCGCTGGACGCCCACTAACACCGGCTCGGACCAGCCCCGCATGACGGCCGACGACAAGAACGGCAACGACCAGTTCAGCAGCCGCTATGTAGAGAACGCCAGCTACCTGCGCGCCCGCAACATGCAGCTGGGCTACACCCTGCCCGCTGCCCTCCTTTCCAAGTACCAGGTAGGTGGCCTGCGGGTATACGTATCGGTAGATAATCTATTCACCATCACCAAGTACACGGGCCTCGACCCGGAAATTTCATCTTCCGGCTACTACAACAACCCGCTGGCTTACGGTGTGGACTTCGGCAACTATCCGCAGCCACGCACTTACCGCCTAGGTGTCAATGTGAATTTTTAATTCTCTGTTTCTGGTTTCTGATTCCTGGCTCTAAATTATTCGCTTTAGTAAGCAACTGAGAGTCAAGAATTAGAAATCAGGAACTAAGAACAATCAACAATCAGCTATCAACCCATGAAACTTACCTACCCCGCACGCCTGCTAGCCCTGACCGCTCTGGTCGTGCTATCCCAGGGTTGCAAGAATTTTCTGGACAAGCAGCCCCTGGGCGCCACTACTCAGGCCAGCCTTTTCTCGGACCCCGTGAACGCGGTGCAGGCCGTGAACGCCATTTACGACGCGGCCTCGTGGGACGAGGGCCCCAAGTGGGGCTACGGCGACTACGTCGGCCACGTGTACGAGTGGATGTTTGGCGATATCCTGAGCGACGATGCTCAAAAGGGTAGTACGCCCAGTGACTTTAAGCTCCTTTCGGACATGAAAAACTGGAATACTACTGCCTCCAACACTATTGTTCCCACGCTCTGGTCGCACAGCTATACGGGTATTGGCCGCGCCAACACAGTGATTAATAACGTGGATGGCGGCTCCATTGATGCGGTGCTCAAGGGCCGGCTCAAGGGTGAGGCGCTTTTCTTCCGGGCCTATAACTACTTCTACCTGGTGCGGGTGTTCGGGGGTGTGCCGCTATTTGAGCGGGCCGTGCTGCCGACCGATGCTGCTAACGTTAAGCGCTCCAGCATTGCCGACACCTATGCCTTTATCGAGAAGGACTTGAAGGCCGCCGCCGCCCTGCTGCCCGAAAAGAATGCTTACGCTACCGCCGATGTGGGCCGCGTGACCAAAGGCGCCGCCAACGCTTACCTCGCCCGCGTCATCATGTATGAACTGGGTACTGTGAATGCTGCTAACCATACTTGGCAGGACGTGTACGACCTAACGAGCACCGTTATCTCGTCGAGCCAATACAGCCTGGAACCGAACTACGCGGCCATTCATCAAGAAGTAGCCGAGAACGGCCCAGAGTCCGTTTTTGAGATTCAGTTTGCCGTTTCGAACGAGGGCTATGGGCCGATAAAGACGGGCACGACCAACAACGTGTTCCAGAACAACCGCAAGACTTTCGGCTATGGTTTCAACAACCCGACCCAGAACCTCTTCGACGAGTTTGAGCCCAACGACCCGCGCCGGCTCGTAACCTTCATCAAGGACCAGGACGTTGCGCTGGGTATCCTGAATAAAGTTGACCTGTCCGAAAACGACACGGGGTATCTAAGCCGCAAAGTCGCCATTATTGCCCCGCCCCAAAACAAGGCCAGCGGCCAGAATATCCGGAAGATGCGCTACGCCGACGTGCTGCTAATGAAGGCCGAGGCTGCCGCCCAGCTTAACAAAAGCGGCGAAGCCATTGTCCTCGTGAACCAAGTGCGCGACCGGGCCCGTGCTTCTACAAAGCCGCCGGGCACCGTCCTGGGCTCCGCGAGCTATGACCCGGCCAACACGCCAGCCGGCACCCTACCCCCCCTCAGCGCCGGCCTCTCGGGCCAGGCCCTGCTCACCGCCATCTGGCACGAGCGCCGTGTGGAGCTGGCGGAAGAAACCCTGCGCTACTGGGACTTGGTGCGCACCGGCCGCTACTTGGCCACACTGCCCACCGACCCGACCAACAACGTGCGGGCCCGCTGCCTCACCCACGTTACCACCGAAACCAGCGTGAATCCCTTCCCGCTGCTACCCATCGAGCTTAACGATGTTCAAACCTGGGGCCTGACCCAGAATCCAGGGTATTAACCGATAAGCTGTTAGCTTTATTTTTGACGAAGCAAAAAAGGCGGCCCGCTACTCATCCGAGTAGCGGGCCGCCTTTTTTGCTGGTTACCAGCTAGCGCTATGCTTGGGGGCCCGGCCAGTATTCCGCTAGTTTGCCGCGCAGCAGCGCCACCAGGGCAGCGTCCTGAAACTGGTAGCTGTCGGGAATGCGCAGGTTGATGAGGCGCTTGCCGGCCAGGGCCCCAGGGAACTTCTCGCGCAGGCAGTCGGCGTAGCACTTTTCCATCACGAATACCATATCGGCCCAGCCCAGTTGGCCGGCTGTAACGCGTACCCGGGGCCCCCGGGTGGGCGTCGAAGAGCTGCTCGGCGGTGAGGCCGCGCCAGCGGTTCTGGCTGCAAATGAACAGGAGCTTATCGATGAGAAGGACGCTAATGCGGACAAAGAGTAGGGCCCCGGGCCGTTAAAATTGCGCCAGTCATCAAGCCCGCAGCCGTTTCAGTACGCTTTGGGCGGCGTGGTAGCCGCACATGCCGTGCACGCCCCCGCCCGGCGGCGTGGACGCGGAGCAGATGAAAAGGGCTGGGTTGGGTGTGCTGTACGGGTCGAACCGCGCCACGGGCCGGGTGAACAGCTGCGGCAGGTTCACGGCGCCGCCCGTGATGGCCCCGCCCACGTAGTTGGGGTTGTAGGCCTGGATGGCGTGCGTGTTCATGGTGCGCCGGGCCAGCACAAGGTCGCGGAAGCCCGGGGCGAAGCGCTCAATTTGCTGGTCGATGCGCGCGCTCATGTCCTGCGTCGAGCCCGCGGGCACGTGGCAGTAGGCCCAGCCGGTGTGCTGGCCCGCCGGGGCCCGGGTGGCGTCGAACAGGCTCTGCTGGCAGAGTAGCACGTAGGGGCTTTCGGCGTGGTGGCCCTGCCAGGCATCTTTTTCGCTGCGGGCAATTTCGCCGATGGGTCCCCCTAGATGCACTGTGGAGGCGCGTAAGCAGCGCGGATCCTGCCACGGAATGGGCCCGCTCAGAGCGTAGTCTACTTTAAAAATACCTGGTCCGTACCGGAAGCTTTCCAGCCGCCGCCGGTAGGCCGCCGGCAGGTGGTGCCGGGCAATGCGGGCCAGCTGGTGCGGGTCGGTGTCGAACAAATACGTGCGGGCCGGGGGTAAGTCCTCAAACTGCAGGATGGGTTTGGAGAGCTGAATTTCGCCGCCCAGGCTTTGGAAATAAGCCGCCAGGGCATCGCTGAGGCTCTGCGCGCCGCCCCGGGGAAACGCCCAGTTCTCGGCGTGCCCCGTTACCAAAAACAGCAGGCCGATGGCGGCGGTAAACAGCTTATCGAACGGTAGTACGCTGTGGGCCGCGCACCCCGCAAACAGGGCCCGCGCCCGGGCGCCCCGGAAGAAATGCTCGGCAAAGAAGTTGGCTGGCAGTAGGGCTTTCAGGCCGAAACGGGCCAGCAGCAGCGGGCTGTGCGGCACGCCCAGTGGCTTCAGTACGTCGCGCAGTAGTTCGTCGGTGCGCCCCACGAAGGGGCTGACCAGGGCCCGGTAAGCGTCCGCGTCGATGCCCAGGTTCTGGGCCGTCTCCGCAACGGATCTGGACAGGAGAACTGCTTCCTGCCCGTCCAGTGGGTGCGCCACCGAGGCGGGCGGCACCACCCATTCCAGGCCAAATTTCGCCAAAGGCAACGTTTGCAAGTAAGGCGACAAGTAGCCCAGCGGGTGTACCGCCGAGCCCAGGTCGTGCCGGAAGCCGGGCAGGGTGACCTCCTGGGTGCGGGTGCCAGCGCTCAGCGTATCGGCCCCTTCCACGATGAGCACGCGCAGGCCGCGGGCGGCCAGCACGGTGCCCGCGCTCAGCCCGTTGGGCCCCGAGCCAATAATTACCGCGTCCCAGGGTTTGCTGCTCATGCGGCGTCTTCTAATAAGGGTTGATTGTTGTCAGGGCCCTGGCGCAAGTATGGGAGTAAAAGAACGGTCATGCTGAACGTAGTGAAGCATCTCTCCCGCTGACTAACCATTGATTACTGCTGCGGGAGAGATGCTTCACTACGTTCAGCATGACCGATAAAGGAAGCGTCTTGCTAATCTAAGCAGCCGCTTAGCGCACGATGGCCACCTTCACCTTTTTGCCTTTTACCTTGGCGTTCTGCATTTTGGCCAGCACGGCTTCGGCCTGGGCCTCGGGCACGGCTACGAAGCTGTAGTGCTCGTGCACCTCAATGCGGCCCACGGCGTCGCGCTCCAGGCCGCCCACGCTCACGAAGGCCCCCACTAGGTCGCCGGCGCTGATTTTCTCGCGCTTGCCGGCCGAAATGTGGAGCGATACCGTGCTGGGGCGCGGGGCCTTGGGCGCGGCGGTGGGCAGGGCGGGCGGAACCAGGCGGGCCCACTGCACGGTGGCGGTGGCGGGCCAGTTCTGCAGCTTGGCCTGCTCGGGGGGCGTCACGAGGAGGTGGGCGGTGCCCACGGCCCCGGCGCGGGCCGTGCGCCCGGCCCGGTGCTGGAAGGTGTCGGCCTGCTCGGGGGCGTCGTACTGCACCACCGTGTCCAGCTCGTCCACGTCGAGGCCGCGGGCCGCTACATCGGTGGCCACCAGGGCCGTGGCCGAGCCGTTGCGCAGCTTCATGAGGGCCTTGTCGCGCTCGGGCTGCATCATTTTGCCGTGTAGGGCCTCGGCGGCCACGCCCCGGCCGCGCAGGAAGCGGGTTAGCTCCTCCACCCGGTCGCGGGTGTTGGCGAAGATGAGCGAACGGCCCGCGTCGGGCTGGCTGATGACGTGGTACAGAGCGGCCGGTTTCTGGTCGGCGGCGCTTACCACGTGGCCGCGCAGCAGCAGGTTTTCGGGTAGGGTGGCGGCCCCGGTCGTGCCGGGGGCCCCGCCGCCGTCCACGTTCACCACCTTGGGCCGGGCCAGGTGTGAGCGCACGAGCGCCAGCACCTTGTCGGGCATGGTGGCCGAAAACAGCAGCGTCTGGCGGCGCTGGGGCAGGCGGCTCACAATGGTCGCCATTTCCTCCTGGAAGCCCAGGTCGAGCAGCTTATCGGCCTCATCCAACACCAACACCTTCAACTGGTTGGGCACGAAGGTGCGCTGCTCCAGGTGGTCGAGCAGGCGGCCGGGCGTGGCCACGATGACGTGGGGCATTTGGTTTTCCATCGCCTTGCGCTCGTCGCGCATGGGGTGGCCGCCGTAGTAGGAGGCGATGCGCAGGTTGGGGGTGGTTTTGCCGAGCTGGCGCAGGGCGTCGCGTACTTGCAGGGCCAGCTCGCGGGCGGGCACCAGCACAATCACCTGCACGGCGTTCTCGGCGGGGTCGAGGCGTTGGAGCAGGCCCAGGCCATAGGCGGCGGTTTTGCCCGAGCCGGTGGGGGCCTGGCCGGCCACGTCGTGCCCGCCCAGCACGAAGGGCAGCACGGCGGCCTGCACGGGCGTGGGCGCGGCCCAGCCCAGCTCCACCAGGGCGGCTTGCAGGGCGGGGGTCAAGTCGAAATCGGCGAAAGCGGCGGCGCGGGGCGCGGCGGGTTGGGCAGGCGTATCAGAAGTTTGCACCGCGCAAAGGTACGGCCGGGGCTACGGCAACACCTCAAAGGCCAGGAACTGATTAGCTTCGTTGGCGCTGAAGTTGTTGTCGGCCACGACGACTAGCGTGCGGTGGCCGTTGGGCAGCGGGGGGCCAAAGGCCAGCCCTTCGAGGTTATCGAGGCGCGAGGCCAGGGCCCCTAGGTCGGCCACGAGGCGCTTGCGCACCGGCCGGTAGGGGCCCCCGGCCAGGGCAAGGCGGGCGCGCATGTCGGTGGCCGCGCGGGTGTCCACGGCGTAAATCCGGGTTTGCACGCCCCCCACGGACGCGTAAAAGCACTCGATAGTTAGAACTCGTGGTCGTTCACGGCCACGAGTTTCTGACATCCGGTTGATGCGGCCCGGCTGAATAACGGGGTCCAGCACACAGGCATACTGGTAGAGCAGAGCCCCGGAGCGGGCGTCGAGCTGGCTAAGGCGGGGGGAGTAGGGCGCGCCGGCCGGGCCGCCGGGGGTGCGGGCCAGGCTCTCGTAAGTAGCGTTGCCCAGGGGCCCCCGGTCGGGCGCGCCAGTGAAGTGGAACTGCGGCAGCGCGGGCAGCGTGCGGTGGAAGGCCCCGGTGGTGTTCATCTCGCGCACAAACGGGTCGAGGCGCCGAGCCGGGTCGCCCTCGCTGGTCCAGTACAGGCCGGCGGTGGCGGGGTCGTAGCGAATTTTTGGCTTTTGAAACGGGGTAGAGACGCATCCTTGCGTCTCTACCCCATGCTGACAACCTTCTGAACAGCTCCAGTGGCAAAAACCTACCGGTCGTCCTCGTCGATGTTGACTAGCCGGTAGCGCACGGCCGATTTTTTGGGCTGGATGGGCAGGCCCAGGCGCACGGCGTAGACCTTGGTGAAGGCCGCGCCGAAGTAAAAAATCATCGCGCAATAAAACACGAACAGCAGCACCAGCACCAGCCCTGCCGCCGGGCCGTACACGGGCCCCAGGTCCCGGCTAACGAGCAGCTTACCGAGCACAATTTCGCCCAAGGTGATGAGCACGGCCGTGAGCAAGGCCCCATTGCGTACGGCTCGCCAGGGCACTTTGGCCAGGCTGAGGGTGCGGAAGGTGAGGCCGAACCACACGGCCAGAATGCCGAAGGCGGCCAGCGAGTTCAGGGCCCGCACCACGTAGTAGGCCAGCGTAGTATCGAAGTCGCGGATGCTGTCGGCGAACAGGCCCAGCGCCGCGTCGGTGCTGAAGGCCAGCACCGCTAGGGCCCCCGTGGCCAGCAGCACGCCGCCCGAGCGCAGCCGCTCGCGCAGGGCCACGGCCAGCGGCCCGCTACGGCGCCGCGGCCGGATTTGCCACAGCTGGTTCAGCGAGTGTTGGATGATGGTGAAGAGCGTAGTGGCGACGAATACCAGGAAGGCAAAGCCCGCCCACGTCACGAGTCGGGTGCGGCGCGGATCGACTACGTTGCTGAGAATCTGCTCGATGAGGCCGGTGGCGGCCTGCCCCAGCACGTTGCTGAGCTTGCCCAGCAGCATGGCGCGCACCAGCGACGTGGGGTAGAGGGCCCGCAGCAGCTGGATGAGGATGATGAGGATGGGCGGCAGGGCAAACGAGGTAAAGAACGCCGTGGCGGCTCCCAGGCGCAGGGGGTCGTTGGCGGCCAGCTCGCGGGCGGCGTGGCGCAGCAGCAGCGGTAGCTCGCGGTACCAGGGGCCCGGCTGGTGGACGGGCAAAAAAGTTTGTGGCATGGGGCCCGGGCGGCGAAAAAACGGCCCCGCCCGTAAGGGTACGCGGGGCGTCGGCGAAGATAAGCGCCGCCGGCCCGCCTTGGTTTCGCTAAAGTTTAGCTTTGGATATGACCGTTGTTTTTTCCTCGCCTGCCCCGCCCCCACCGGAGGGCCCCGCGGCCCGGCCCGGCTGGCTGCGCCGGGTGCTGCTTGACCCGCTGCTGAACCTGCTGAAAGCGGGCCTCTCGCCGGGCCAACTGGCCCTCACGGTGGGTCTGGGCGCGGCCCTGGGCGTGGCCCCCACGTTTGGCCTCACCACCCTCATTGCCACCGGCGTGGCCCTGCGCCTGCGCCTGAACGTGGCCGCCTTGCAGCTCGTGTGCCACCTGCTCACGCCGGTGCAGCTGCTGTTGCTGCTGCCCCTGTTGCGCTATGGCGGCGAGCTGCTGGGGCAGGGCAACGCGCTGTCCCGATTCACCCTCAGTCAGTTGCAGTACCAGGTGCGCCACGAGCCGCTGGCCCTGCTGCGCCTGCTGTGGCGGGCCGAGCTAGGGGGCCTGCTCATTTGGGCGGTGGCGGCAGTGCCGGTAGTAGCGCTGCTGTACTTCGGGCTCCGGCCGGTATTTCGGCGCGTGGTGCGCAAGCAAGAAGCCGCCGAGGCACTAACGGTTACGTCGGTTGCTGAACAATAACGTACACTTGCGAGGCATCAAGCAGCGCAAATTCCAGCAGGCCCCACGGCTTCTGCGTTACGTGGTTGCCGTTGGGGTGCAACAGGTCCGGCGCGGCGCGCTGCACTTCGGTGAAAAGCGCGTGGATGTCATCGGTTTCGAGGCGAAGCTGGGATCGGTCGAGGGCGGCGTTTTGCACCAAGTGAAGCTCCACCGCGTCTTTGCCTAAGATGCAGAAAGGCTGCGCGCCGCCCAGTTCTTCATAGCGTAATGCAAAGCCAAGGCCCTGCTCAAACAACGCTTGGTCAACCGCCAAATCGGCGTAGGAGATGTTCGGAATGAGCTTGGTAAGTGCCATGGCGACGAAAGAAACGGTGGAAACACATGGGTCATCGGGTAGCTCAGGCCGGTACCAATTGCCGGTCGCCGTGCGCGGGCCGGTTTAGCCCATTGTGTGGTATACGGCCTGCACGTCCTCGTCTTCCTCAAACTTTTCGATGAGCTTTTCGACTTCCTCGGCTTGCTCGTCGTTCAGGGCCACGGTGGTGTTGGGCACGCGCTGGAGGGTAGCACTCACCACGTTCAGGCCCCTGGCTTCGAGGGCTTTCTGCATCTGGCCGAAGTCGGTGAAGGCGGTTTCGACCACCATGTAGGCGTGCTCGGCGCCGTGCTCGTCCTCTTCTTGGGTTTCGTATACGTCCTCGGCGCCCACGTCAATCAGGTCCAGTTCCAGTTCGTCGCGGTCAAGCCCGGCGGCGGCCAGCTTGAACACGCCCTTGCGGGTGAAGGTGTAGTCGGAGCTGCCCGCCGTGCCTAGGGCCCCGCTGTTGCGGTTAAAGTAGAGGCGCACGTTGCTCACGGTGCGGGTGGGGTTGTCGGTGGCGGTTTCCACCACAATGGCGATGCCGTGGGGGCCGTAGCCTTCGTACACAACTTCTTGGTAGTCTTTTTCTTCGCGGCTGCTGGCGCGCTTGATGGCGGCTTCCACGCGGTCCTTGGGCATGTTCACGCCCTTGCCGTTCTGGATGGCGGTGCGCAGGCGGGCATTGCCGTCAGGGTTGGGGCCGCCCTCTTTCACGGCCATCACGATTTCCTTGCCGATGCGGGTGAAGTCTTTCGACATCCGGTCCCAGCGCTTCATTTTGCGGCCTTTCCGAAATTCAAATGCGCGTCCCATTTTTTCAATTAACAGTTAACAAGTATCATTTAATCGTCCGGGCCCGGGGTGGGAGTGGGGCCCCGAACGGGGGCGCAAGTTACGCCGCCCGGGAGCGGGCCGGCAACCGGAGGCCCGGGCTACTACCGCCGCTTCAGAACCGCCCGGGGCCCCCGGCCGCTAGTGTCGCTTCGGGGCGGGCCGGGGCCCTGGGGCAGCGTCAGCCACCAGCTCGTACACGCCCCGGTTGCCGGGCGGGTAGCCGGCAATGGTGATGGTGAGGCGGCGCGTGCGGGCGTCGAGGCGGTAGGTGCCGCGCTGCACGTCGAAGCCCTGGGCGTCGGTGAAGGCGAAGCGGATGCTGTCGCCGCGCACCGTGCATTGGCCGTGTTGCACGAACTCGCGGGCTCCGTTGGGCCCCGTGATGCGCAGGCGCTTGTCGTAGGCCCCGGTTGGAAACAGGGTGAGCGTGCCGGCCACGCCGGCCACGCGGGTGGGCGGGTCGCCGTCAGTGTGGTCGTACACGGTATAGGCCACGTAGCGATAGGTGGCGTAGAGGGCCGCCCGGGGCCCTGTTTTGGCCGGGCGCGTGGGTTGGGCTTGCCCGATACCGGGCCATAGCAGGGCCCCCAGCAGCAGGGCCACGCCCCACCCGCGGGGCCCCCACGGCTTGCTTTTGCAAACTAGGTACTCTAACCAGGCCCGGTTTGCTTGGCAGGGATTGGCCCAGCTGGCGCGAATGCGCGGGTTAGTTTCTTTCGGTGTCATGCAAAAAATGCGCGGTGGCGGGTAGCTATTTACGCCGGCAAAGTACGGGGCGGGCCGCCCGGGGGCTGTGCTACGGCGGCGCCCAGCGCAGCTTCCAAAGCAGTATGCAGTTAGTACGAAAGGATGGCAGAACGGGGTGGCACTCCGTTTTACGTCCGCCCGGAAACGGAGTGCCACTCCGTTCTACAGCACCGGGCGCACCGGCCCGTAAGTTACCCTGGCGGCGGCGTAGCAGCAGCCAGGCTGCCGCGCCCGGCAGTACGCCTGCGGCCAGCGCGGCGGCCTGGCGGGGCAGCTGGTCGGGTACAGGCGGGGGGCAGGTGCTCCACGCCGCTGGCGTTGGTGCGGGCGGCCTCGTGGATGTAGCGGCCGTGGGCCGGCACCGGGTAGTGGGCCGCCAGCTGGGCCAGCCCGGCCGCTGCCTGGGGCCCCTGGATAACCGGCCCGTGGCCACAGCCAATAGCGGCCGGGCTCAGCGCTGCCAGCGCCTGCACTGAGCGCTCAGCCGCTGCCCAGTCGTAATTAAAAGGTGTGCCGGCGCGGCTGATTTTGGGCTATTCTAGCAGCACCGCTGGCACCGAATCGTGGTCGGTAGTGGCGAAGGCGTCGCCCCCCAAAAGCGTGCGTTCGGCATCACGGAAGAGCGAAATTTGGTCCGGGGCGTGGCCCGGCACGTGTAGCCAACGCCAACCCATCAAAAAGGGCACGGCGTCGGTATCCAGCGGTAGCTCCTGCACCACGTCGCGCAGGTCGGGCAGCTGCGTCGGGAAAAACCGGCTCATAAACGCCAACGAGCCGCCCACGGTGGGGTCGCGCGGCGGATGCAGTGCCTGGGCTGTCACGTAGGGCCGCTCCAGGGAGTGCACCAGCACTGGCACGTGCCAGCCGGTAGTAAGTTCCAGGGCCGCGCCCAGGTGGTCGAGGTGGCCGTGGGTAAGCACGATGGCCTGGGGCCCCACTCCGGGCCCATACAGTTCGGCGGCGGCGGCGGCGCGAATAGCTCTTTCACTGCCGGGCAGGCCAGTATCCACCAGTACCCAGTCGCCGGGCGTGCCGGCGTCCACAAAGTACACGTTTACAAAGCGCTGGATGCGCAACTGGGTGACGCCGGCGGCTACAGTATCCATGAAGAAGGTAGAATCGGGAGGGGGAAGGAAATGCCCAGTCACACGGCAGGTTTAGCCGACAAGGTTCGTTGCGCGGGCTGTGGGACGGCTGGGCTCCTGGGCAAGGAGCGCCCCATGGCCTGGGGCAAACCCAGACGTGGCGGCGGCGTAAGGCTCAAACCAACTAGTACTCGACAGCTTAATTTCGAGGTGTTATATTTCTCTAAAACCTAGGTTAATCAAGCACTTGCTTGTACAGTTTATTACTTGAAATTATGCTGCTGGAGCACTAGGTCATAATCCCATCAGTTTAGTGGGCTCCTACCAATCCAAGATCGGCTCGCGTAGACGGCATAACGTACCATAAAAAACTGCTTTGGTACCGTTGCTGCCGGTAGAAGTTAGAAATACTCGTTACATTACCAGTTCTAAACTCGTGCAATGGTTTGCGATGGATAGCTGAGCAGTGTTAACTGCTTGATTAGGCAGCAGAAGAATCTCATTATTCTGAATATCCATTGATTTTAGCAGTCTCTGCAACATCAACCCACCCATTATTCAGCAGCAGCTTCATGGAAAAAAATACGTATGATGCCATCGTCATCGGATCGGGAATTTCGGGCGGCTGGGCAGCTAAGGAATTGACCGAAAAAGGGTTGAAAACCATTATGCTCGAGCGTGGTGAAAACATCGAGCACATTAAGGACTACGTCAATGCCAACAAGGCCCCCTGGGAATTTCCGCACCGCGGCGGCAAAACCCAGAAGATGATTGCCGAGTACCCGGTGCTGGGCCGCGACTACACCCTGAACGAAGCCAACCTAAACTACTGGGTCAACGAGCAGGACAGCCCCTACGTGGAGGTGAAGCCCTTCGATTGGTTCCGGGGCTACCACGTGGGCGGCCGCTCGCTGATGTGGGGCCGGCAATCGTACCGCCTAAGCGATTTTGACTTTGCGGCCAATGCAAACGATGGCGTTGCTGTGGACTGGCCCATTCGCTACAAAGACCTGGCACCCTGGTACTCCTATGTGGAGAAGTTTGCCGGCATCAGCGGCAACCGCGACGGGCTGCCGCAGCTGCCCGACGGCGACTTCATGCCGCCCATGGAGATGAACATCGTGGAGAAGGACGTGGCGGCCCGCATCAAAAAGAATTACGAGCACCGGCGCATGATCATCGGCCGCACGGCCAACATCACGCGCCCGCACCACAACCGCACCAACTGCCAGTACCGCAACAAGTGCTGGCTGGGCTGCCCGTTTGGGGCTTACTTCAGCACGCAGTCGGCCACGCTGCCCGCGGCCGTGGCCACCGGCAACCTTACGTTGCGCCCGTTTTCCATCGTCACCAAAATCCTCTACGACAAGGATACCAAGCGCGCCAAGGGTGTGGAGGTGCTCGATGCCGAAACCAACCAGACCTACGAGTACTTTGCTAAAGTCGTGTTCCTGAACGCCTCGACCCTGAATTCGGCCTGGGTGCTGATGAACTCGGCCACCGACGTGTGGCCTGAGGGCCTGGGCAGCAGCAGCGGCGAGCTGGGCCACAACCTGATGGACCACCACTTCCGGGCGGGGGCCCATGGCGACGCCGATGGCTACGAGGACAAGTACGTGTACGGGCGGCGCGCCAACGGCATTTACGTGCCCCGCTACCGCAACCTGTTCGGCGACAAGCGCGATTACATCCGCGGGTTTGGCTACCAGGGCAGCGCCGGCCGTGAGGGCTGGAGCCGCGAAATTCCGGAGATGAGCATCGGCGGCGAGTTCAAGGACGCCCTCACCGAGCCCGGCAAGTGGACGATGGGCATGACGGGATTCGGCGAAACCCTGCCCTACCACGACAACCGCGCCTACCTTGACAAAACCAAGAAGGACAAGTGGGGCCTGCCGGTGCTGGCCATCGACGCCTACACCCGCGAAAACGAGAAGAAGATGCGCGTCGACATGATGGCCGACGCCCAGGAAATGCTGGAAAAAGCGGGCCTGAAAAATGTGAAAACCTATGATAACGGCTATGTGCTAGGCGGCGGCATCCACGAGATGGGCACCGCCCGCATGGGCCGCGACCCCAAAACGTCGGTGCTTAACCAGTACAACCAAGTATGGGACGCGCCCAACGTGTACGTGACCGACGGCTCGGCCATGACCTCGGCGGCCTGCCAAAACCCCTCGCTGACCTACATGGCCCTCACAGCCCGGGCCGTGGACCACGCCGTGAGCGAACTCAAAAAACAAAACATCTAGGAACCGACCACTTCAGCTCCGTTTTATGGACCGCAGAAATGCCATTGCCCGCGTAGCCCTGTTGATGGGCGGCACCGTTATCGGCGCCGATATGTTTCTGAGCAGCTGCTCCTCGCCCGGCAAGCCGGCCGCGGAGGCCGGCGCCGGCGCCGGGGCCCCCCTGGCCAGAATGCCCGACCTGGACGTGGACCAGATTCGCCTGCTCGACGAGGTAGGCGACACCATTTTGCCTACTACTGCCGCCTCGCCGGGGGCCAAAGCGGCCCGCATTGGGCGCTTCATGAACGTGATGGTGCGCGACTGCTACACCCCCGCCGACCAGAAGATTTTCACGGATGGCATCGTGAAGCTCAGCGAGGCGTGCAATAAACAGTACAGCAAGAGCTTCCTGGCCTGCGACGCCGCCGAGCGCACCGCCCTGCTGACCGCCCTGGACAAAGAGCAAAAGGAGTACGCCGCCGCCCAACCCGAAAAGGGAGCCCCCAGCCACTATTTCCGCATGATGAAGCAGCTGACTTTGCTCGGCTACTTCACCTCCGAAGTAGGCGCCACCAAGGCCCTGCGCTACCTGCCCATCCCCGGGCGCTACGACGGCAACGTGCCCTACAAAAAAGGCGACAAGGCCTGGGCCACGTCCTGATTTCGTCCCGCCCCGCCGGGGCCCTATTACTTTTTCCTTTACCCCCTTTTCTGGCCTATGACCGCTACCATCCGCTTTAAGCTGTCGCTGATGATGTTCCTGGAGTTTTTCATCTGGGGGGCCTGGTTCGTGACGCTGGGGACGTATTTGCTGCGCAACCTGCACACGTCTGGCGTGCAGGTGGGTGTGGCGTTCCTCACCCAGTCCATCGGGGCCATCGTCGCGCCCTTCGTCATTGGGCTGATTGCGGACCGGTTTTTTTCGGCGCAGAAAATCCTGGGGGTGCTGCATTTGGCAGGGGCCGTGCTGCTGTGGCAGGCGGCCGGCGCTGCTGATTTCGGGGCCTTTTATCCCTACATCCTCATTTACATGATTTTGTATATGCCCACGCTGGCGTTGGTTAACTCCATCTCCTTTCGGCAAATGCAAAACCCGCAGCAGGAGTTTGCCAACATCCGGGTGCTGGGCACCGTGGGTTGGATTGTAGCGGGCCTCACCATCGCCCAGTTCGGCTGGGAAGCCAGCGGCACGCTGGGCCTCACCCTGAAGATGGCGGCCGGCGCGTCGGCCTTGCTCGGGGCGTTTAGCTTCTTGCTGCCCGCCACACCTCCAATTAAAAAGGAGGGCCCCACCACCGTGGGCGACCTGCTGGGCCTGGACGCCATCCGGCTCCTGAAAAACCGCTCGTACCTGGTGTTTTTTCTGGCTTCGGTGGCCATCTGCGTGCCGCTCTCCTTTTACTACGGCTTCACCAACCCGTTCCTGAACGAGGTGGGCATGAAGTCGGCCGCCGGCGTGCAGAGCTTGGGCCAGGTATCGGAGGTGCTGTTTATGCTGCTGATACCGGTGTTTTTTGCCCGGCTGGGTGTGAAGAAAATGCTGGCCATCGGCATGGCTGCCTGGGTGGTGCGCTACATTTTCTTTGCCTACGGCAACGTCGATAGCACCTACTGGATGCTGATTGCGGGCATTGTGCTGCATGGCATCTGCTACGATTTCTTCTTTGTGACGGGCCAGATTTACACCGATAACTTGGCCGGCGAGCAGTCGAAGAGCGCCGCCCAGGGCTTCATCACGCTGGCCACCTACGGGGTGGGCATGCTGATTGGCTCGCTGCTGTCGGGTCAGATTGTGGACGCTAATCAGCTCACCGCCAGCCTGCACGACTGGCGTACCGTCTGGCTGATCCCAGCCGCCATTGCGGCGGGCGTGCTAGTGGTGTTCCTCCTGCTGTTTAAGGACCGCAACGCCCCCGTGACCGCCGAGGTAATCAGCTACGCCGAGGCCAACGCACGCCTGGAGGTGTAAAGGAGTTGTTTAGAAAGACTTTAGAACGTCATGCTTCAACAAGCTCAGCATGACGTTCTAAAGTCTTTCTAAACAACCTTAGCAAGTATTTAACCCACATACTAACGCATGAAATTACGATTGGGCATGATTGGCGGCGGGCAAGGGGCCTTCATTGGGGCCGTTCACCGCATTGCTGCTTCCCTCGATGGCTTATATGAGCTCACGGCTGGCGCTTTCAGCAGCGACGCGGCTAAATCACAGGCTACCGGCGTGCTGCTGGGCCTGGTCCCCGGCCGGGTATACGGCTCCTACGAAGAACTGATTACCCGGGAAAAACAGCTAACAGCGGCCGAGCGGGTGCAGGTCATTTCAATCGTCACGCCTAACTACCTGCACTTTGCGCCGGCCAAAATGGCCTTGGAAAACGGCTTCGATGTCATTCTTGACAAGCCGATGACGTTCTCGCTGGCCGAGGCCAAGCAACTGCAAGCCGTGGCCGAAGCCAGCGGCCGGCTGCTGTGCCTCACCCATACCTATACCGGCTACCCGATGGTGAAGGAGGCCCGGCAGATACTAGCTGCCGGCACCCTGGGGCCCATCCGCAAAGCCTACGTAGAATATCCGCAGGGCTGGCTCAGCAGCTTCGAGGAGGGCGGTGCCAACAAGCAGGCAGCCTGGCGCACCGACCCCGCCCGCAGTGGCGTGGCCGGGGCAATGGGCGACATTGGTACCCACGCCTTTAACCTGTTGGAGTACGTGACGGGCCTGCACGTGACGCGCCTGTGCGCCGACATTAACACGGTGGTGCCCGGCCGGCAGCTCGACGACGACGGCGCCGTGCTGTTGAAGTTGTCTAACGGTGCCAGCGCCGTGCTCATGGCCTCCCAGATTGCGGCCGGCGAGGAAAACAACGTCCGCATCCGTGTCTACGGTGATCAGGGGGGCCTGGAGTGGCAGCAAGTAGACGCCAACACGCTGCAAGTGAAGTGGCTGGACCGGCCCACCGAAATTCGGCGTACTGGCACCGGCTACGTCGGCTCCTTTGCCCAGCACAACACCCGCGTGCCCGCCGGCCACCCCGAAGGCTACCTGGAAGCCTTCGCCAACCTCTACCGCAACTTCGCCCTGAGCCTGCAAGCGCGCGACGCCGGCACAACCGCTTCGCCCGAAGCCCTTGACTACCCGAGTATTGCCGACGGCGTGCGCGGCATGGCGTTTATTGAGAACGTCATCGCCTCGGGTAAGTCGGACAAAAAATGGACCGAATTCACCGTTTGACCTGCTTATGACTACCCTCCAGGGCCCCGCCATTTTCCTGGCCCAATTTATCGGCGACGAAGCCCCGTTCAACAGCCTGGAATCCATCTGCGGCTGGGCCGCCGGCCTTGGCTACAAAGGCATTCAAATGCCTACGCTCGACGCGCGCTTCATTGACCTGCAAAAGGCGGCCGAAAG
The DNA here is from genome assembly GCF_003149515.1 of Hymenobacter nivis. NCBI lineage: Bacteria > Pseudomonadati > Bacteroidota > Cytophagia > Cytophagales > Hymenobacteraceae > Hymenobacter > Hymenobacter nivis. The sequence continues at coordinate 1,688,413 of NZ_CP029145.1, read as the reverse complement.
CAAAACCTACGCCGACGAAATCAAGGGCATCGTGAACGCGGCGGGCCTGGAAATCACCGAGTTGTCTACGCACTTGCAGGGCCAGCTGGTGGCCGTGAACCCGGCTTACGATAAACTGTTCGACGGCTTTGCGCCGGAGGCGTACCGCAACAACCCCGCCGCGCGGCAGCAGTGGGCTGTGCAGCAGGTGAAATACGCCGCGCAGGCCTCGCAAAACCTGGGCCTCAAGGCGCACGCCACCTTCAGCGGGGCTCTGCTCTGGCCGATGGTCTATCCCTGGCCCCAGCGCCCGGCCGGCTTAGTCGACGAAGGCTTTACTGAATTAGCCCGTCGCTGGACGCCCATTCTGGACGAGTTTGACCGCTGCGGCGTGGACTTGTGCTATGAGGTGCACGCCGGTGAGGACCTGCACGACGGCATCACTTACGAGATGTTCCTGGACAAGGTGCACCATCACCCACGCGCCTGCCTACTCTACGACCCCTCGCACTTCGTGCTGCAATGCCTTGATTACCTGGAGTACATCGACATCTACCACGAGCGGATCAAGATGTTTCACGTCAAGGACGCCGAGTTCAATCCCACCGGCCGCCAGGGCGTATACGGCGGCTACCAGAGCTGGCTCGACCGGGCCGGTCGCTTTCGCTCGCTGGGCGACGGGCAGGTGGATTTCAAAGCCATTTTCAGTAAAATGGCTCAGTATGACTTCGCCGGTTGGGCCGTGCTGGAGTGGGAATGTGCCCTCAAAAACTCGGAGGACGGGGCCCGCGAAGGGGCCCAATTCATCCGCGACCACATCATTCGGGTCACCGATAAGGCGTTTGATGACTTCGCTAATACCGCCACCGACCCGGAATTCAATAAAACTCTGTTAGGCTTGTAATTTCTTGCGTCCAATGAAAAAAATTGCCTTACTGCTCAGCAGCTGCGCCCTGCTAGCCGCTTGCGAATCAGCGCCAAAAACCAACGAAACTGCCGCTACCGAGCCCGCCGCCGGCAGCGGGGCCCCCACCGCCGTGCCAGCCACCGGCGACGCGCTTGGGGCCCCCGGTGCCGATCTGGCCAGCGCCGCGCCGGGCGCTAAATTAATTGCGGCCTCCGACTGCGCCGGGTGCCACAAAGAGCACGACAAAGTGGTGGGACCCGCCTACGCCGCCATTGCCGAAAAATACAAGCCTACTGAGGCCAACATTGCTATGCTGGCGAACAAAATAATCACAGGTGGCAAAGGCAATTGGGGCGAAATACCCATGACAGCGCACCCAGGCCTGTCGGTAGCCGATGCGCAGGAAATGACCAAGTATATTTTGAGCATAAAATAATTATTTGGCACAATTGCTGAATAGTCAGCGAAAATTCTCGCGCCGCGAAGCCGGCATAGAAATTAATTAAACCGTGCTCGCTATGGCTGCTCAACCAAACCGCCGTGCGGTAATTAAAAATATTGTTGCGGGCACGGCTTCCTTGGGCGTGATGGGCGCGCTGGGGGCCTTCGCGCCGGCCGAAAAACCCGTGAACGAAGCTGCTTTGAAAAATAATATTAACCACTCGGTTTGCCGCTGGTGCTACAACGATTTGTCGCTCGATCAACTGTGCGCCGCCGCCAAGAGCATTGGTATCAAGGGCATCGATTTGGTGGGCCCCCAGGAATGGCCCACACTAAAAAAATACGGCCTGGATTCGCCCATGTGCAACGGCGCGGAAATTAATCTGACCGACGGCTTCAACGACCCGAAGTTTCATGCCACGCTGTTGAAGAACTACTCGGCCATGATTCCGCTGGTGGCGAAAGCCGGGTACCGGAACCTGATTTGCTTCAGCGGCAGCCGACGCGGCTTGGACGACGCCACCGGCATCGCCAACTGCGTGCTAGGCCTGCAACCGCTGGTGGCCTTGGCCGAAAAGCACAACGTGGTGCTGGTGATGGAGTTGCTGAACAGCAAAGTGGACCACCACGACTACCAGTGCGACCACACGGCCTGGGGCGTGGCGTTGGCCAAAAAGCTGGGTTCGGAGCACTTCAAGCTGCTTTACGACATCTACCACATGCAGATTGACGAGGGCGACGTTATTCGCACCCTCACCGATAACCACGCTTACATTGCGCACTACCACACCGGCGGCGTACCGGGCCGCAACGAAATTGATGAAACCCAGGAGCTGTACTACCCGGCCATCATGCGCGCCATCAAGGCGACTGGTTTTAAAGGCTACGTAGCCCAGGAGTTCATCCCGAAACAAACTGACAAAATAGCGTCACTGCGTAAGGCGGTGCAGTTGTGCGACGTCTAGCGCAATTAAATTAATTATTTTTTATTCCTTTCCAAAACGTCATGACGCAACGCAGAGATTTTCTGAAACAGGTCGGTTTATTATCGGCCCTTTCCTTGGTGAACCCCGGGGCCCTGTTCGCGGCCCCATCGGCGCTGAAAGTGGGGTTGCAGTTGTACACGTTGCGCGACTACATCGGCAAAGACCCCAAAGGAGTGCTGGCCAAAGTGGCGAAGGCTGGTTACCAGGAAGTGGAAACCTACGGCTATAGTCCGGAAACGCACTACTGGGGCCTCGTGCCGAAAGACTTCAAAGCCGTGCTGGCGGCCAATGGTCTCACTACGTCGAGCGGCCATTACGACATGGGGGCTTACATGCGCGATGGTAACCAGGAGGCATTTAAAGCCTACATGGAAGCGGCCAACGGATGTGGGCAGCAGTACATTGTGGTGCCGTACCTAGATGCTGCGCTGCGCAAAACGACGGACGATTTCAAGGTGATTTCCGAGAAATTGAATAGGGCCGGGGAGCTGTGCAAATCGGCCGGCCTGCGCCTGGGCTACCACAACCACGACTTCGAGTTTCAGCCCGTGAACGGCGTGGTGCTGTACGACGTGATGCTGAAGGAAACTGACGCGCGCCTGGTAGATTTTGAGATGGATATTTATTGGGTAGTGCGCGCCGGCCGCGACCCCATTAAATTAATTGAAGCCAACCCTAGGCGTTTCCCAATGTGGCATGTGAAGGACATGGAAAAAGCCCAGCCCGAGCACAACACGGAAATTGGGGCGGGTACCATTGATTTCAAAAAGATTTTTAAATACGCGAAAACGGCGGGCTTGCAACACCTTTTCATGGAGCAGGAATACTTTGCTATCGACGCCTACCAAAGCATTGCTCAAAGCGCGGCGTACATCAGGAAAAATCTACTTTCATAGCCGGGCAACGCCCTGCCGAAATCTTTTGTAATTTATTAAATAAATAGCCGTATGAGAACTTGCCTGGTCGCCACCGCATTATTGGTGGGTAGCGTGGGGGCCGCTGTGGCCCAAACCGCGCCGCCTGCCGGCAAGCCCGAGGACACGGAAGTTTATACCCCCGTGCCCCCCGTGGTGATGCCGGGCAAAACCAGCAGCGACGCGCCTTCGGACGCGCTGGTGCTGTTCGATGGCAAAACCCTGGACCAGTGGACCGCGACCGATAACCCTGGGGCCCTGGCGCCGTGGACGGTGAAGGACGGCGTGCTGACTGTGAACAAGGGCACGGGTAACATCCAGACCAAGCGCAGCTTTGGCAACTACCAACTGCACCTGGAGTGGCGCGTACCGGCTAATATCACGGGCACGGGCCAGGCGCGGGGCAATAGTGGCCTGTTTCTGGCATCGCTGGGCAAGGGCGACGACGGCTACGAGCTGCAAATATTGGACTCGTACAATAACAAAACCTACACCAACGGTATGGCCGGCAGCGTGTACAAGCAAATTGTACCGCTGGCCAACCCCACCCGCAAGCCCGGCGAGTGGCAGACCTACGACGTCATCTGGACGGCCCCCACGTTTGCGCCTGGCGGCACAGTAGCCACGCCAGCCCGCGTCACGGTGCTTTTCAACGGCGTGCTCGTGGAGAACAACGTGACCCTGCTGGGCCCCACGCGCTACATTGGAAAGGCTGCTTACGGCGCTCCCCACGGGCCAGCGCCCATCAAGCTCCAGGCGCACGGCGATAAGAGCGAGCCACTTAGCTTTCGCAACATTTGGATTCGGGAACTGTCGGCTGTTGGGCAGTAATAAATAGATTTAATTCGAATTAATTAATACCAACAGGGGCCCCGGCGGTAATTCTGCCGGGGCCCCTGTTGGTATTAATTAATTCAAAATACGGTTTCGCGTGTGACTAAGTAGTTTGATGGAATTAATTTAACTTTTTGGTACGTCATGCTGAGCTTGTCGAAGTACCTATAACGCTCAATAAACCAATCGTTTAACGAAGCGGTAGAGATGCTTCGACAAGCTCAGCATGACCGCTTTTTTGCATAATTAATTCCGAAGATATTAAAGCTAATTCGGAAGAGTGTGCTAAGTTACTGCCCGTGGGCGAGGCGCAGTTTTGGGCAATGGTCTAAACCAAGGTGCTAAACTCGTTATTTAATATAATGATTTTGAGGAAAAATTATTGGATAAATATATTGTTAATCAATGGTTTATGCATGAAATAAAAATAAATGCTAAGTCTGATTAATGATTTTGCAAATCACCATAAATTAGACGACTGCCCTATTTTCATTATGCTTATTTTTTGAACGAGTTACATCAATATGTCGCCCTCCTTCCGCATTTATTCTTCCTCGGCCGGCTCGGGCAAAACCTATCAGCTCACCAAGGAATACCTCACCCTCGCCCTCAGCTCCGAAGACCCCGCGTACTTCAAGCGTGTGCTGGCCATCACCTTCACTCGCGACGCGGCCGGCGAAATGAAGGAGCGCATCGTAGGGGCCCTGCGCCGCTTTGCCTACCCCGAAGCCGGCGGCAAGCCCGACGCGCTGCTCACAGACGTGGCCGCCGCCCTCGGCCTGGGCCCCGACGCGGTGCGGCACCGGGCGGCGGCCACTTTCCGACTCGTGCTCTATCACTACGCCGATTTTGCGGTGAGCACCATCGACGCCTTCGTGCAACGCATCGTCACGGCTTTCACCCGCGAGCTGGACTTGCCGGCCAGTTTCGAGGTGGAATTGGACACCGACAGCGTGCTGCAAAGTGCCGTAGCCGCCCTGCTCGACAAGGTGAACCGCAACGCCGACACCCGGCTGCTCTCGGCCACGCTGGCCGACTATGCGCTGGGCCGCGCCGACGAGGGCAAGAGTTGGAGCCGCCTGCCCGAGGAGCTGGCCACCTTCGGCCGCGCCCTGTTTAACGAAACCGTGCAGGAGGCCGTGACGGAGCTGGGCAAGCTAGATTTGGCTGATTTTCGGCGCATTGACAAGGAATTGCGGGCCCGGCGGCTCGAAATCGAAGCCGCGTTTGTCCAGGCCCAGGAGGCCGCCGTGGCAGTGCTGGACGAAGCCGGGGCCCTGGAGGGCGACTTTTACCAGGGCAAGCGCGGCATTTTTGGCTATGTGCAGAAGGGCACCGAACTCCTGGCCGCCGGCGCAGGGCCCAACAGCTACGTGCAGGCCACTCTGGCGGAGGACAAGTGGTACAGCGGCAAAATAAAAACCGCCGCCGACCGCGCCCGTGTCGACGCCGTGAAGGAGCCATTGCGCCAATTAGTTGCGGTGCTTGATACGCTGCGGGCCAATTATTTACCGAATTATATTTTGCTCACGGCCATGCAGCCGTATTTATTTCACGCCTCGCTACTGAGTGAATTAAATAAATTGGTGGAGCAAATTAGCCGCGAGCGGAACGTGGTATTAATCTCGGAATTCAACCGCCGAATTGCCGCCATTGTGCTTACTGAGCCGGTACCGTTTTTGTACGAGCGACTGGGCGAAAAATACGAGCATTTATTAATTGACGAGTTTCAGGACACGTCGGTTTTGCAGTGGAACAACCTGCTGCCGCTGGTAGAAAATACGCTGGCCAACGGCTTCGACAGCCTGGCGGTGGGCGATGCTAAGCAATCCATTTACCGCTGGCGCGGCGGCGAGATGGAGCAGATTTTGCGCCTGCACCAGGGCAACACGGGGCCCCTGGCCGACCGCGCCCGCGAACCCGAAATGCGCGAGCTGCTGCGCCTGCGCTACGAAACCGTGGAGCCCGCGCTAAAAGCTGAGGCCCTGCAAATTAATTACCGCTCGGCCCGCGAAATCATCGAGTTTAATAATTCCTTTTTCGCCGCGGTAAGCGCGCGCCACGCCGACTTACCGCTGGTGCAGAGCATTTACGACGCGCACTTTGGGCAGCAGGTGCCCGCCGGGGCCCCTAGCGGCCAGCCGGGGCACGTCGAATTATTATTTACCCAAAAGGACGCGCCCGCCCAGCTGTACGACGCCGCGGCGGGGGCCCACACCGGCGCGGCGCTACCCGGCTACGCCACCGCCGCCACGCTCACCTACGAGGAAAGCACCTGCTACCTGGCCCTGGCCCTTGTAGAGCAGACCCTGGCCGACGGCTACGCGCTGGCCGACGTGGCGGTGCTTTGCCGCACGCGGCAGGCCAGCAAAATCATGGCCAAGTTCCTGAAAGAGCGGGGTTACGCCATCATTTCGGCCGACTCGCTGGCGCTGGAATTTGCGGAAGTGGTGAACTTGCTGATTAGTATTTTCCGGGTACTGCACCAGCCGGCCGATACCCTGGCCCGGGCCGAAGCCCTGCTGCTCATCGACAAGGTGGTGCGGCAGGAGCCGCCCACGCCGGCCCGCGTGCGCCACTTGGCCGACGTGGCCAACGCGAAGCACGTGCAGCCGTTTTTCGACGAGCTTAGGGCCCTGGGCTACGATGTGCAGGAGGAAGAAACTGGCAACCTGGGCTTGTATGAGCTGGCCGAGCGGCTCATCGACCTCTTTGGTCTGCTGGGGCGCAACGGCGAGAGCGACTACCTGTTCCGCTTCCTCGACCTGACGCTGGAATTCAGCCTGCGCCATGGCAACAACCTGGGCAACTTCCTAGCCGACTGGGAAGGGCGTAAGGGCCGCGTGAGCATCAACGCGCCGGGCGGGCGGGCGGCCATCACCATCACCACCGTGCACAAGGCCAAGGGCTTGGCCTACAGCGTAGTCATCGTGCCCTTTGCCGACTGGAGCCTGGAGCCACACCGCAACACGCTGCTCTGGGGCCATCTGGCTGCCGACGAAAAGCCGCTGCCCGGCCTGCCCGAAGTGGCCGTGGTGGGCCTGAACGCTACCTTACAGCAAACCGCCCTGGGCCCCCAGTACGCCGAGGAGCGCGAAAAAACCTTCCTCGAAGGGCTGAACACGCTGTACGTTGCCTTCACCCGACCCCGCCACCGGCTGTACGTGCTCAGCAAGCGCCCCGAGGCCAAGAAAGCCACCAAAGCCGCGCCGGAAACGGAGGAGTTGGGGGCCCCGCTGGCCGCGGCCCGCACCGTGGCCGACCTGCTGCACGGCTACTTGCAGGGCCGGGGCGAGTGGCAGGACGAGCAGGTGGCGTTTGTGTTATCCCAAGGCAGCGCGGCGGCGCTTCTACCCGGGGGGGGCGCGCCGGCCGCCCGTACCTACGCCCTCACCAACCTGGGGGCCGCACCCTGGGAGGAGCGCCTGCAACTGCGCCACCACGCCACCACGGTGTTCGATTTTGACGAGCAGCAGCGCCTGAGTGAATGGAACCGCAAGCTGCACTACGGCCTGCGCCGTCTCATCGCCGCGGCCGACGTGCCCCGCGTAGCAGGGCAGCTCGTGGCCGAGGGCATCATCAGCGCCAAGGAGCGCGACGAGCTGGCCGCCCGCTTGGGCCGCATCGTGGCCGACCCACGCCTGGCCCCCTACTTCGCCGAGCACCTGAGCGTGGAAACGGAGCGCGAAATCCTGCTTGGCGGCGTGCAGGTGCGCCCCTACCGGCCCGACCGTGTGGTGCTGGACCGTGCAGGCCGCCGCGTAACGCTGCTCGATTTCCGGCTGCCGCCGCCGCAGCACGCCCACCGCCAGGCCCTGCGCAACTACGCCACGCTGTTCGAGCAGCTGGGCTACAAGCAGGTGCGCGGCCTCATTTATTACTTCCGAACCGAGGAAATCGTGACGGTTTAGGGTCCCGGATTAACGTTGTTTTCGGGTGGTTGTAGGGGCTGTTCGGGAAGCCTGTTGAACGTTATGCTTCGGCTGCGGGCAGTGGTCTAAAGCGGGGCGGCCCGACGACTTCTTCCGTCGGCGGGCCACTCTTACGATACCCAGATGCACTGTTTTTTAGCAAGAGTGGCCCGACGAAGCCCTTCGGGCAATTCACCGGACCACCCTGTTGTAGACCACCACCCTATTTATTTTCGATAACTTTCTAAACGGCTTTATAAATTAATAATGCCATGCTCGTCTGGCGTAGAAATCAAACCCTAAACAACCTTCTTTAGTCTTGCAGGCGCTGGTAGCGCACGCGGTGCGGATTGAGCGTGTCGGCGTAGAAGGCGAATTGGGCATCTTCGCCCTGCATTTCAAACCGCACTTCCTGGGCTATTTGCGGGGGCACGAACCGGGGCATTTCGGCGAACTTCAGAACGGTGGGGGCCCCAGGGGCCATCGGCACCAGGTACAGGCCGCGCTTCTCGTCGAGCAGGTAGCTGGTGTGGGCGGCGGACAGGTTGAAATGGGGCACGCTGTAGCCCATGCCTTCGTAGTAGCCATGGTAGTGGAAGCTACTGATGGCCTGTCCGTTGCGCACGCGCAGCACGAAGGCGTTGGGCATTTGCAGCTGCCGGGGCGTGGCGCGGCGCTCGTAGTTCACGAGGCCATCGGGCAGGCGCACAGGGCGGTTTTTGCCCGGGTCGTACACGGCCAGCACAGTAGTATCAGTCAGGAAAAAGGCGCCGGCCAGGTCGGCCCCGGGGCGGGCCAGGCGCAAGGGCGGCAGGCCTGGGCGAATGACTTCGGTGGCCGTGAGCACGGCACGGCCGTTGCTAGCCAGGGCGGGGTCGCAGTCGGCCCCCCCGCTCAGGGCGCGGCCTTCGCTCAGACGCAGCACCTGGCCGCCCAGGTCGAGCAGCAGCACCACCTGGAAGCCCACGTCGCTGTTGGGGGCCCCAAAATCGACGGTGAACACCAGGGCCCGCAGCGCCGCCGAATAACCCAGAAATACAGGCTTATTCACGGCGCTTTCCACCACCACGTCGGGCGCGCCCATCTTGGCAAAATCGGCCTTGCGCAGCTCGCGCCGAAACACGGGGGCCCCGGCCGCGTCGCGCAGCGTGAAGGTGAAGCGCCCGTCGTAGCCCCGCACCTTCGTCAGGCGCTGCCGGGCCCGGTCGTCGTCGGAAAAATACGCCAGCGCCGTCAGCGAGTGCGCCGAATCGGTCCGGGCCTGCGCCACCAGGTAGTGTACTTTACCGTTAACGCTGAAGGCGCTGCCGGGTACTGCCGGCGGGGCGGGCGCCGGCGGTACCGGGGCCGTAGGGGCTGCCACCACAACGGTGGGCACCGCCAGCGGGCGGCTTTCCTCTTTATGGTACAGGTGCTGCTCGCAGCCGGCCAGCCCCAGGCCGCTGATAATCGCGTAAAAATGTAGACGCATGAGCACGGGCGGCAGAAAGCTCTGCAAAGAAAACAGATGAACCGCCGTTTCAGGCCAAAATTTTGCCGCGGGGGCGGCCGCGCTTAGCGGGTCAGCCAGCCGTTGGCGGCCAGCCACTCGCGCAGGCGCTCCGACCAGTCGTCGGTAGTGGTAGCGTTGTGCAGACCAAAGCCGTGGCCGCCCTTGGCAAACAGGTGCATTTCGGCGGGCACGCCGTGGTGCACGCAGGCCTCGTAAAACGCCAGGCTATTTTGCACTTTCACCCCGTTGTCGTCCTGGGCGTGCACGAGGAACGTGGGGGGCGTCTGGGCCGTCACCTGGCGGTCGGCCGAGTATTGCACCAGCTGCGCCGCCGCCGGGTTCTGGCCTAGCAGGTTGGTACGCGAGCCGCCATTGGCCAGGCTGTCGCTGAAGCTAATAACCGGGTAAATCAGCATCAAAAACGCCGGCCGCACCGAGGCTGGGCCGGGCTTGGGGCCCACTGGCCGGGCAAACTGAGTGCCGGCCGTGGCCGCCAAGTGGCCGCCGGCCGAGAAGCCCATCAGGCCAATGCGCTCGGGGTTGAGGTTGTACTTAGGAGCCACTTCGCGCACCAGGCGCAAGGCCTGCTGGGCGTCCATTAGCGGGGCGATGCTTTTGTCGGGCTGAAGCGCATCGTTGGGCAAGCGGTACTTCAGGATGAACACCGTGATGCCCATTCCGGTAAAGCGCTGGGCAATTTCGGTGCCCTCGTTGGTCATCGACAGAAAGCCGTAGCCGCCGCCGGGGCACACGATGATAGATGTGCCGTTGGCCGTGCCCGCCGGCGGCACGTACACCGTCAGCGAAGGCTGCACCACGTTGGAAACGTGCACGCTACCATTGGCGTCGGTGGTCGATTGTTCCTGCGCGCTGCTCGGAATAGAGTTGGGAATGTTGCCGGTATAGAGCGGCAGCACCGGCTGGGCTAGCAGCGAGGCCAGGGGTAAGCTCATGAGGAAAAGGGCAGGCAGCCAGGATTTGAGTTTCATGTTAACAGAACAGGCGAAAGGTTGGGGCGGCTACGTAGCGGGCCCGGGCCGGGTTGCCGCCCCGGAACCATTTGGGGCCCCGGCGGGCTTAACCAGCCCATGCGCACGACCACTCTGTGGGCCGCGGCTGCCCTGCTGGGCAGCGCCGCCCCCGCCCTGGCCCAAAACACGCCGGAAGAAAACAACCCCAATCAGGACGCGCCCTTTGTGCGCAACCTGCGCGCCGACCGGCCCGGCCAAACCATTACGGCCCAGGTGCTGCGCGCCGGCCAGTTCCAGCTTGAAGCCGGGGCCTTGCGCCAGCTACCCCGCGCCGGGGCCGCTGGCTGGCTGGTGGCGCCCACACTGCGTATCGGCTTTTTCAACGGCATGGAGTTGCGCGTGAGCCAGCCCTACCAGAGCCTGGCGCCCGGGGACCCGGCCATCACCGACGCGCCCCTGGCTCCGGCCCGTGGCGGCTGGGCCCCGCTGGTGGTGGGCACCAAGCTAATGCTCTCGCCCAACTACGACACCCGCACCCAGGTGGCCCTGCTGGCCGAAACTGCCGTGCCCGGCACCGGGGCCCCGGCGCTGAAGCAAGCCCACTGGGCCCCAGCCGCCCGCCTGCTGGTAAGCGAGCAGCTCGGCCAGCGTTTCGGCCTGGAAGCCAACCTGGGCTTTGGACAGCAGGGCCTCACCCTGGCCGACGTGGAGGCCGGCCAGTTCCTGGGCACGCTAGCCCTAAACGGCCCGCTGGGCAACCGCGCCGGCTTTTTTGTGGAAGCCTACACCGCCGGCCGCGCCGCCTGGAACACCGGCGCTACGGCCGGCCTCTACTGGCGCCCCCAGCCCCTGCTGCGCCTCGACGTGCACACTGGCCGCGTGCTGGGAGGCCCCGCCGCGGGCACCGCCACCGCCGGGGCGGGGCTGGCCCTACGCTTGGGCCGGTAGCGTTTATTTCACCCCTGGCGAAGAAATTAGCGTGCCGAGCGAACTGGTGCTTCCATCCATGCCATCACATCTTTGAAAACGTCGTCGTCGTGCCATTCAGGTTCTGACGGTTTACCATTCTTATCGGGCGTTGGAATAGCAAAATGATGATCAAGGCCGGGGTATGCGTGCAGTGTTAAATTAGTTTTACCACGCCGGTCAAACTCAAACGGCAGCATATCATTCAAGGCCGAACCTACATCAGCGGTACCGTAGCCGACGAATAGCGGAATGCGCAACTGAAGCATGTTGTCGATGGCAGCGTACTTAGTCACCGATATCCAGTTGCGCCAGTGTTCGCCAACCCACGGCTGCGCGGCAGTTTCGGTGCCCAACATAAGGGCATGGTACTCTAAATAGAGCGAGTCAATCTGGCTTTGGGCCCGGGCCGGGGCGAGGGTGCCACGATACTGTTCGGCCCGAGCGTCGCTCACGTATTGGTGTAGGCGGCTATAAGGATTTGAGGAGAGCAAGGCCGCATGGGTAATGTGACGGTCAATTTTTGCCAGCCACACCGCCGTGTGGTAGCCCTGCGAAACGCCTACCACGGCCGTGTTTTGGGGGTCCACCCACGGCTGCCGGCGCAGGTAACGCAGCACGGCCTCGGCAGTGGCGGCGTATTGCTGGGGGGTATCGTGCTCCCGTAGAATGAGCGGCACGTGGCCAGTTACGGGATCCATGTAATCCATTGACGCTGTGAGGGCAGCCACGGGAGCCACCAAAGGCAATCCCGGTTTATTGATGATAACGAAATGGTAGCGGTCTTGGTAAGGTTTCAGGTCCTGCGGCCAGCCAATAAAAAAAGGCCCTTTGTCGTCCACGGCGAACAACGGCCGCACTTCGGAACCCTGGCATAGCACCACCACGGGTTTGCGCTGGCACAGCTGCGCGGGCGTGCCGGCTACCAGAAACGACGTGGTTTCGCCCCGTTGGGTAAGGCGAAGCAATTTAAACCCCAGCTTCGCCGCGAGGTCGGCATCGGCGTCGGCCCGCGCCGGACGCGCCAACGGTAGCAATAGCAGGAGCAGCGCCAGCAAGCGCAGGGGCTTTGGAAGGAAAAGAATCAACATAAGCCGTGGTAATGATGAACGCCCGCCATCGGCAGCGCCCCTCAAAAACACGAATCAGCAGTCAAGGATGCATAGCCTTGCCTAGAGCCCGATGGTCACACCAAACCGGGCCCACCACAGCCCCTACGCCCCAACGACTTGGGAAGCCGGGGAGCACTTTTTCAGGCCCGGGGCCCTACGGCGCCTTCGCCACCGTGGGGTCGAGGGCGGTGACGGCGTCGCGCAGTTCGGCTTCAGAATTAATATTGCCCTTGCGGGCTTTCAGGGCCTGCTGGGCGGCGGGGTAGGCGGCCAGGGCCTCTTGCAGGCTGGCCCGTTTGGGGCGCACCTCGGCCAAGCGGCCGTTGGGGGCCAGCAAGTAGTAGCGGGTGTGGTCGGCGTAAGTGCTCACCACGGTGGTGCTGGCGTAACCACCGCCACCGGACGATTTTTCTATCACTTTGTCCCAATACTTTAGTAGCTGCAGGTTAGTGCCCGGGCTCAGCACTTCGGCAAAACCGTTGGGGGCCCCGGGGCCACTGAAGGGCACAAAGTGCCGGAGCGCGCCGCCGCCCGCCAGCGTGAACGACTTCACTTGCGCAGCCGACACCGCCACCGAATCGCCGGCGGGGCGCAGCACCCGCAGCTCCTGCCGCACTACGTCGTACTTCACCGGGGCCGACACCGGCTTGGCGTTGCCGGGCAGCAGTAACTCGGCCGGCGTCCAGGTGGCCAGCAGCAGCGGGCTGCCCTGCACTTCGAAGCCCGAGCGGGCCACGGGGCTGAAGCCGCTGTTGAACACGTTGGTCATGTAGCGGGTCTGGTCGTCGGTTTGGGCGGCGCCCAGCAGCGGCAAGCCCAGCAAGGGCAGCAGTAACGTCAACTGTTTCATCACGCAGGGATAATAAATTGATGGAAAGGGCCTAAAGCTACCACGGCAACGCGAACCGGCTCCTGGCCCGTTCCCGCCGCGCCGGTTGGGGCCCCGCGGCTACTTTTCGAGGGCCACGCGGGTAGGCGTTTGCGTGCCCGCCACGATGCCGCGGGCGCTGCGCGCAATAGCCGAAATCACGGCTGTCATGTTTTTCACGTCCAGGCTGCTTACTTCGTCGTCCACGCTGTGGTAAAGCTTATCGGTCGGAATCTGATCGGTGCTGATGGTGTGGGCCGGTACGCCCAGGCGGGCCAGCGTAGCGTTATCGGAGCGGTAAAACAGGTTTTGCGCGGGGTACGGGTCGGGCTCAAACTTAAATTCGGTACCCTTCAGGTTTTCCTGCAAAAGCGGGCCAAAATCCGACTTGTCGTAGCCGGTGATGAACGCCGTTTTGGGCCCAAACTTGGCTTCCTTGCCAATCATCTCGATGTTGAACATGGCCACTACCTGCTGCGGGTCGAGCTGCTTCGAGAAATATTGGGAACCGAAGCCGCCCTTTTCCTCGGCCGCGAACGCCACGAAGAGGAGCGGCCGGGCGTTGTCTTTTTTCTGCTTAAAATATTCGGCCAGGGCTACCACGGCGGTGGTGCCGCTGGCGTCGTCGTCGGCCCCATTGGCGATGGAGTCGCCAGCCACGGCCTTGAGAATACCGAGGTGGTCGTAGTGGCCCGAGAAGACCACGAACTCCTTGGCCAGCTTCGGATTGCGGCCGGGCAGCATCCCCACAAGGTTGCGCAGCGTAACGGGTTGCACTGCGGTGCTGGCGCTGATGCGGTAGGTGGACGTGGCCGGAGCCGTGGTCAGCACATACACCGTCGAATAGGGCCCCGGCCGCTCGGCGCTCATAATGCCGCCCCCCACGTGGCCGGCCAGCTGGTTGAAGGCCTTGGCATGGGCCGTATCGACGAACACGAGCGTATTGGCCTTGGGGCTGAGCAATTCGTACATTTTGCGCCGCTCGGCTATTTCCGGTCCTACCACCACCACTTTGGTGGGCTGCGCATCCTCGCTCAGCCAGGTCAGGCCGGGCTGCCCCGACACCACCACCACCTGCCCCGGGGCCAGCGGCCGGCCGTTCAGGATGGCGTTTACCAGGCCAGGCGTGGTCTGGTAGGCGGTGAAGGCCTGCTCGTAGCCCGCCAGGCCCGGCAGCGGCTGCAATCCAATGCGGGCGAACTCGCCGGCCAGAAACTGCGCGGCCTTGGCGTCGCCGCCGGGCTGGCCGGTGCCGCGCCCCTGCATGTCGTCGGCGGCCAACGTGTTCAGCACCCGCGTCACGGTGGCTTCCGATACACCCGCCTTGGGCTGGGCTTTTGTTTGGGCCCCGGCGGGCAGCGCGAGGGCAAGCAACGCGCAAGCAATGAGTATTTTATGCATCAGTACGTTTGGTTTGAAGTTAAAGCTCCGTAGGCCGCGCCGGGGCCCTACTGCACCAGCGAATCGAGGGCGGCCACGGCATCGCGCAACTCGGCTTCGGTGCTGAGGCTGCCCTGGCGGGCTTTCAGGGCCTGCTGGGCGGCGGGATAGGTAGCCAGGGCCGCTTGCAGGCTGGCGCGCTTGGGGCGCACCTCCACCGCGGGGCCCTGGGGGCCCCGGAGATAATATTTGGGTCGGTCTGCGTAGGTGCTGACGCTGGTAGGGGCGGCGTAGCTCGAAGTAGAGGTCGGGGCTTGTTCCACGGCCTTATCCCATAGCTTTAGCAGTTGCAGGTGCGGGCCGGGGCTCAGCACTTCGGCGAAGGCATCCGGCATCCCGGGCGCGCCCAGGGGTACGAAGCGCCGGGCCGCCGGGCCGGGAGTTAGCGCAAATTCCTGCAACTGGCTGAGCGGCACCACCACCGAATCGCCCTGGGCCCGGCGTACTCGCAGCTGCTGGCGCACCACATCGTACTTCACCGGCACCAGTTTGGGCACGGTGTTGCCGTGCAGCAGCACGGCGGCCGGCGTCCAGGCGCGCAGCAGAAGCGGGCTGCCCTGCACGCCGTCGTCGGGCGGGCTGAACGCCACGATGCTGTTGCCCTTGTCGAGCACGTCGGTGTAGTTGTTGCCCACCGTGCCCGTGGACTGCCCAAAGCCGAGCGCGGGCCCGGCCAGCAGCGGAAGTAGCAAACGGTAGCGCATGGGCAATAATAATGTGGTTTTTAGTGCAGGGTCTGGGGCCCTGGCTTGGGGCTGTTTGGGGTCGTCGGCGAATTTAAAAAGACCGTCATGCTGAGCCTGTCGAAGCATCTCTCCCGCTGACTAATCATTAATTACTGCCGCAGTCGAGATGCTTCGACAGGCTCAGCATGACAGGTTACGGGATTCTTTTTCAACCCCCCCCAAACGCCCCTTTTAACCCAAAGCTTACTCTGTCGTCAGCACCAGGTCGTCGGCTTGCACGCGGGTGCCCACGGGCAGGTCGATGCTGGCCACGGTGAGATCCTGCGAGGCAGTGATGGTGGTTTCCATCTTCATGGCCTCGATGACGAACAGCGGCGTGTTGCGTGGCACGGTGGCCCCGGCCTTCACCAGCACCTTACTGAGCAGACCTTGCAGCGGCGCGGCAATCTGGCGGGGACTGCCTTTGTCGGCCTTCGGGTTGCTGACTTTGGTGACGGCCACGGCCCGGTCGCGTACTTCCAGGTTACGGGTTTGGCCGTTGAGGATGAAAAACAGCGTGCGGCATCCTTCCTCGTTCACGGGCCCGATAGACTGTACGCTCACCAGCACCGACTTACCGCGGGCAATTTCCACGATGGTTTCCTCGCCCAGCTCCAAGCCGTAGAAGAACACCGGCGTGGGCACCCGGCTCACGTCGCCGTACTTCTCGCGGTGAGCCCAGTAATCAGCGAATACCTTGGGGTAGAGCAGGCTGGACAGCAAATGGGTGAAGCGCCCGCCGGGGTGGCTCTCCTGAAACGCGGCCCACTCCTTATCGAAATCAATGGGGGTGAGGTGGTCGTTGGGGCGGTCGGTGAAGGGCGTTTCGTTGCGCAGCACCAGCTTTTGCAGCTCGGCGGGCCAGCCGCCCTCGGGCTGCCCAATGTCGCCGCGGAACAGCTCGCGCACCGATTCGGGAAAGCTCAGCGTTTCGCCTTTTTCCATCACATCGGCCGGGCTCAGGTTGTTGCTCACCATAAATAAGGCCATGTCGCCCACAATTTTGCTGCTGGGCGTCACCTTCACGATGTCGCCGAACATCAGGTTCACGTCAGCAAAGCGCTGCTTTACTTCCTCGAATTTGTCGGCTAGGCCCAGGGCCGCCGCCTGGGGCCGCAGGTTGGAGTACTGGCCGCCCGGAATCTCGTGCTGGTACACTTCCGACGTACCCGCTTTCAGGCCCGACTCGAACGGGTAATAATGCTCGCGCACGGTCTCCCAGTAGTTGCTGAACTCGTTGAGCGAGGCCTGGTCGAACTCGCGGTGGCGGGGCGTGTGGCGCAGCATTTCCACCGCTGAGTTGAAGTTGGGCTGCGAGGTAAGGCCCGAGAGGGCCCCCAGCGCCACGTCAATCACGTTCACGCCCGCCTCCACGGCCTTGAGGTAGGTGGCGGCTTGCAGGCTGCTGGTGTCGTGGGTATGCAGGTGGATGGGTAGCTTCACCGTATCGCGTAAGCCGGCAATCAGCTCGGTGGCGGCGTAGGGCTTCAGCAGCCCGGCCATATCCTTGATACAGAGGATGTGGGCCCCGGCGTCCTCCAGCTGCTTGGCCAGCTTGAGGTAGTAATCGAGCGAGTACTTGGTCCGCTTGGGGTCCATAATATCGCCGGTGTAGCAGATGGCGGCCTCGGCCAGGCGGTCGGTTTTACGTACGAAATTAATGCACGATTCCATCCCTTTCATCCAGTTCAGCGAGTCGAAAATGCGGAACACGTCCACGCCCGTTTCAGCCGCCACCTGCACAAATTTCTCCGTCAGGTTGTCGGGATACGCCTTGTAGCCCACGCCGTTGGCCCCGCGAATCAGCATTTGGAGCAGGATGTTGGGCACGGCTTCGCGCAGGCGGGCTAGGCGGGCCCAGGGGTCTTCGTGTAGGAAGCGCAGGGCCACGTCGTAGGTGGCGCCGCCCCACACCTCCAGCGAGAAAGTTTGGGGGTGGCGCTGGGCGTAGGCGCGGGCCACCTTCAGCATATCGTAGGTACGCATGCGGGTGGCCAGCAGGCTCTGGTGGGCGTCGCGTAGGGTGGTGTCGGTATAGTGCACCAGCGGCTCGGCGCGCAGCCACTCGGCAAATTTCTGGGGCCCCAGCTCGTCGAGCTTCTGCTTAGTGCCAGGCGCGGGCACGGCGTCGGCGTCGAAGTGCGGCAGGCGGGGGAGGCGCAGCGAGGGGCGGGGGGCCTCGCGCACAGCAGCCGGCACGTCGGCGTTGCCGTTTACCACCACGTCGCCGATGAAGTGCAGCAGGCGTGTGGCCCGGTCGAGCCGGGTCTCGAACTTGAACAGGCTGGGGTGGTCCTTGATGAAATCGACGGTGGCGCGGCCGGCCTGGAAATCGTCGTCGGCCACAATATTTTTCAGGAACTGGATGTTGGTGCGCACCCCGCGCACCCGGAATTCTTCCAGCGTGCGCAGCATCTTGAGGGCCGCGCCCGCCAGCGTAACCGAGTGCGTGGACACCTTCACCAGCAGCGAGTCGAAAAACGGCGACACCACGGCCCCCGGGTACACCGAGCCCTCGTCGAGCCGCACCCCGAAGCCGCCCGCCGAGCGGTAGGCCACAATCGTCCCGTAGTCGGGCTTGAAGTCGTTGGCCGGGTCTTCAGTCGTCACGCGGCACTGGATGGCGCAGCCGATGCGCAGCACCTCCACGCCCTCGCCCAGCCCGATTTCGGGCGATTCGAGCGGGTAGCCGGCCGCGATGAAGAGCTGGGTTTTGATCAGGTCGATGCCCGTAATCATCTCGGTCACCGTATGTTCCACCTGAATGCGGGGATTCACTTCGATGAAGTAGATGCGGTCCTCCTCGGGGTTCACCAAGAATTCCACCGTGCCCACGTTATCGTAGCCCACGGCCCGCCCAATGCGCAAGGCGTACTCGTACAAGAGATGGCGCTGGTGCTCGGGCAGGTTCAGGGCCGGGGCCACCTCTACCACTTTCTGGAAACGGCGCTGCACCGAGCAGTCGCGCTCGTACAGGTGCACGAGGTGGCCGTGCTGGTCGCCCACGAGCTGCACCTCGATGTGCTTGGGCCGCTCCACAAATTTTTCCAGGAACACCGTATCGTCGCCAAAGGCATTCAGGGCCTCGTTGCGGGCCTCAAAAAAGCCTTTTTCCAGCTGCTCATCGTCGCGGATGACGCGCATGCCGCGGCCGCCGCCGCCGCTGGCCGCCTTCAGCATCAAGGGGTAGCCGATGCGCTGGGCCTCGCTTTTGGCCGTCTCAAAATCTACCAGATCGGCCTGGCTGCTCTCAATTTGGGGCACTTGGCACTCCAGGGCCACGGCCTTGGCGCGCACCTTGTCGCCGAGGGCCTCCATCACCTCGGGCCGGGGCCCCACGAAGATGATGCCCTCCTCGCGGCAGCGGCGGGCCAGGGTGGCGTTTTCGCTCAGGAAGCCGTAGCCGGGGTGGATGGCGTTGGCGCCGTTGGCCTTGGCCACGCGCAGCAGCCCTTCAATGTCGAGGTACGGCTTCAGCGGCTCGTCGTCGCCGCCGATCTGGTAGGCCTCGTCGGCCTTGTAGCGGTGCTGCGAGTAGCGGTCCTCGTGGGTGTACACGGCCACCGTGGGGATGTTGAGCTCGGTGGCGGCGCGCAGCACACGAATGGCGATTTCGCCCCGGTTGGCGACGAGCAGCTTGGTGATTTTCATACGGAGGAGCGGTTGACTAGCCGGCGGATAAAGCTACGGCCGGGGCCCCACCCGTGCCGCTCCCGCCGCACAAATCGCGCGGATTTATCCAATTCACCGGGGCCCGCGCCGCCCGTAATCGGCGCCAAACAATCCATTTGCCCGCTCCGGGCCCGCCTTATGCAACTGGCCGCCCCATAAAAAACAGGGGCCCCGGGGCCGATTTGTAATTACCCAATCGCTACTCCGCCGTGAATCCTGGCCAGCATTTCACCTGCTAATTACGGGGTCAGCAGAAACGAATTGTCGGTTCGTGCCCAATTTATCCTCTGGAATGCAATTGCGCTGCACGACTACCAGCCCCGCGCGCCGGGCGCCGAAGCCGCCCCAGGGCCCAAACCTTCGGTCCCCGAAGCCGTTGTCACTCCGTCTTCAACGTCCCATCAGTTTTCATGAATTTTAACGACAAACACCTCCTCATCGTCGGCGCTTCCTCCGGCATCGGCTTGGCTACGGCCACGCTGCTCAGCGGCCTGGGGGCCCACCTGCACACGGCTTCCCGCCACCTGTCGCCCGAGTTGGCAGCCTTGAACACCAACCACTTCGCCTACGACGCCACCCAGCCCGTGGGCACGGCCTTTGACCACCTACCCGAGACCCTGCACGGCGTGGTGTACTGCCCCGGCAGCATCAAACTACGCCCCTTCGAGCGTATTCCGGCCGAAGACTTCCAGGCCGATTTTGACCTGAACGTGCTCGGGGCCGTGCGCGTACTGCAAGCCACCATGAGGCGCTTGAAAAAAGCCGAAGGCGGGGCGTCGGTGGTGCTATTCAGCACTGTGGCGGCCGATACGGGCATGAGTTTCCATGCTAGCATCGCCACTGCCAAGGCCGCCGTGGAGGGCTTAACGAGGGCCCTGGCCGCCGAGTACGCCGCCAGCAACGTGCGCGTGAACTGCATCGCGCCCTCGCTCACCAACACGCCGCTGGCCGCCGCCCTCCTCAGCACGCCCGAAAAGGCCGAAGCCGGGGCCAAGCGCCACCCTCTGCAGCGCATCGGCCAGCCCGAGGATTTGGCCTACACTGCCTCGTTTCTGCTGTCCAACCACAGCAGTTTCGTCACCGGCCAGGTGCTGGCCGTAGACGGCGGCATGGGCAAACTGAAGTAAGTCTTTGGTTGAATTTTAGTTATTTGTTGGTCATTGTTAGTTGTCAGCAAATTGACAATGACCAACAAACAACTGACAACGACCAATAAATAACCAAGAAATGAAAATCTGCTTGTTCTGGCACCGGCGCGACTTGCGCATCCACGATAACGTGGGCCTGGCCGGGGCCCTGGCCAGCGGCCTGCCGGTGGTGCCACTGTTCATCTACGACCGCGACATTCTCGACCACTTGCCCAACAAGGCCGATGCCCGGCTCACCTTCATTTTCGACCAGGTGGAAGACCTGGCCGCAGAAACGGAACAGGCCGGCGGCACCTTTTTGGCCCGCTACGGCCAGCCGCTGGCGGTGCTGGAGCAGCTGGTGCAAGACCTTGACATCGGCGCCGTGTACACCAACGAGGACTACGAGCCCTACGCCCGCGAGCGTGACGAAGCCGTGGCCCAAATGCTGCAAAAGCACGGCACCGAGTTTCGTACTTATAAGGACCAGGTAGTTTTTGCTAAAGATGAGATAATGACTAAATCGGGCACCGTGCCCAAGGTGTTCGGGGCCTATTTGAAGACCTACCTGGCCCAGCTGACGGACGAGTTACTAGCCCCGGCTCAGTCAAAGCCGGCCTTCAAAAAGGCGCACCTGCACCACCTCCCCGCGGCCCAGGCGGGGCCCCGGCCCACGCTCGAAAGCATGGGGTTCGCGCGCAGCGGCGAGCGCACCACGCCCGCCCAGCTGCCCCGCGAAGCGGTAGTGCGCGACTACCACAAAACCCGTAATACGCCCGCCAACGAGCACGGCACTACCCGCGAATCGGTGCACTTGCGCTTCGGCACCCTCAGTGTACGCGAGGTAATGAGCCAGGCGAAGGAGCTGAACCCCAAGCTACTGTCGGAAATCATCTGGCGCGATTTCTTCATGATGCTGCTCTGGCACTTCCCCCATACCGCCACCGAGAGCTACGACCCCAAGCTACGCCGCGTGCCCTACCGCAACAACGAGGAGGAGTTCCGGGCCTGGTGCGAGGGCCGCACCGGCTACCCGCTCGTGGACGCGGGCATGCGCGAGCTGAACGCCACCGGCTACCTGCCCAACCGCGTGCGCATGACCGCGGCCGGCTTCCTCACCAAACACCTGTTCATCGACTGGCGCTGGGGCGAGAAGTACTTCGCCGACAAGCTCTTCGATTACGAAATGGCCAACAACGTGGGCAACTGGCAGTGGATGGCCGGCACCGGGGCCATCGCCGCCCCGTGGTTCCGGGTGTACAGCCCCGACAGCCAAATCGAGCAAGTGGACCCCCACCGCGAGTACGTGCGCCACTGGATACCCGAACTGGACACCAAGCAGTACCCTGCCCCCATCGTGGAGCACAAATTTGGCCGCGACCGGGCCGTAGAAGCCCTGCGCAAAGCCCGCCAGGAAGCCGGCTAGCCCTAGCGTTAATTGTCAAAACCCGAACCGTTCGGGGCCCCCACGGGTTATCAGGCTATGGAAAAAGACCGCATCAAACAAGCCTACCTGGACTTCGTGCTCAACGAAGGCCACCCACCCGCGTCGGTGTTCAAGCTCACCCAAATGCTGGGCGGAGCCGAGGCGGAATTCTACCAGCACTACCCCAACTTCGAGGCCATTGATCGCGAAATCTGGGCCGACTTTGGCAAGCAGGCCCGCACCACCGCCGCCGCCGAGCCGGTGTGGGAAGGCTACGGCAGCCGCGAAAAACTGCTGGCCTTCTACTATACGCTGCTCGAAATCCTCAAGCAAAACCGCTCCTACACCCTCATGAGCCTACGCCGCTCGCTGCACCGCATGCCGGGCATCTCGCCCCGCGTGCTCGACAATTTCCGCCAGGATTTTGAGCACTTCGTAATGGATTTGCTGACCGATGGCCGCGTGAGCGGCGAAATCGCCAACCGCCCCATCGTACAGGACGGCTACCCGCGCTTCTTCTGGCAGCAGGTGCTGTTCGTGCTCGGCTTCTTCGCCAAAGACGACACCGTAAACTTCGAGCGCACCGACGCCGCGGTGGAAAAAGCCGTGACGCTCAGCTTCGACCTCGTGGGCCGCAACACGCTGGATTCAGCTTTCGATTTCGTGCGGTTTTTGGTGCGGCGCTAATTAATTCCCAATAATTAATTACTAGAAAAGAACGTCATGCTGAGCCTGCCGAAGCATCTCTACCACGCAAGTAATTAATTACTGCCACAGGAGAGATGCTTCGGCAGGCTTAGCATGACGTTCTTTTTTACAGCTTTTCGATTAAAGTTTTAATTATTAATTAATAGAATAAATGTCCGCCGACCAACCGCTTACTTCCCTGCCCACCACCAAAGTAGCCCGCGCTGCCCGTTTCGCCCGCACTGGCCTGAACGTAGGGGCCAACTACGTAAAGCACTACGCCAAGAAAGCCGTCGGCGCCGAATCATCGATGGAAGATCTGCACACAGCCAACGCCGCCGAGCTGTACGGGGCCCTGAGCGAGATGAAGGGCTCCGTACTGAAGGTGGCCCAGATGCTGGCGATGGAAAAGAATATGATGCCCACGGCCTACTCTGACCAGTTTGCCCAGGCCCAGTACCAGACGCCACCGCTCTCGGGGCCATTGATTGTCAAAGCGTTTCGGGATGCGTTCGGGAAATCGCCGTTCCAGGTGTTCGACGAATTTGAGCCGGCGGCACGGCAGGCGGCCAGCATCGGCCAGGTCCACTTTGCCCGCCAGGGCGGCCGCGACCTGGCCGTGAAGGTGCAGTACCCCGGCGTAGCCGCCAGCATCAAATCCGACATCAACCTGGTGAAACCCATTGCCTTGCGCGTGATGGGCCTGAGCGAAACCCAGGTGCGCCCGTACCTCGAAGAGGTAGAGGCGCGCCTGATTGAGGAAACCGACTACGCCCTGGAGCTGCGCCGCGGCCAGGAAATTGCGGCCCGCTGCGCCCACCTGGCGCACCTGCAATTCCCGCGCTACTACCCCGCGCTATCGAGCCCCCGCATCCTCACCATGGACTGGCTGCCCGGCCAGCACCTCAAGGAATTCCTGGCCACGGGCCCCAGCCAAGCCGTACGCAACCAGCTTGGCCAAGCCCTGTGGGATTTTTACCAGTTCCAGCTCAACGAGCTGCGCCAGGTGCACGCCGACCCGCACCCCGGCAACTTCCTAATGCGCGACGAAGACGGTGGCACACTAGGCGTACTCGATTTTGGCTGCGTGAAGGACGTGCCCGCCGACGTGTACCACCAGTTCACCACGCTGCTAGCCCCCGAAACCTTCGCCGACGAAACCCGCCTGCGGGCCTTGCTCACCGAAGCTAACGTACTGCGGGCCAGCGACCCCGTCCCCCTGCAGGCCCTGTACCTACGCACGCTGCGCGCCTCGCTGGAGCTCGTGGGCCGGCCCTTCCGCCAGCCCGTGTTCGACTTCGGCGACCCGGCTTATATGGCCGCGCTTTACACTTTGGGCGACGACCTGATGGCCGACCCCGAGTTGCGCCAGCAGCGCGAGCTCCGCGGTTCGGCCCACTTTATCTACCTCAACCGCACCTACGTAGGCCTGTTTTCCCTACTCACGGAGCTGAAGGCGGAAGTACGCACGGCGTAACGGCCGACCAGGAAACCAAAGCGCCGGGCCCCCTGCTGTGTGGGGGCCCGGTGCTTTTGCATATAAGCCGTTCGCTATCAGGCAGCAACGCGGTGCGGTACGGGCACCAGCACGCCAGCCAGTTCGGCGGCGCAGTCGGCCAGTTCTTCCCAGGCGGGCAGCACAAAGTATTGGTCTTGGAAGCGGGTGCCCAGTACCGACGTGCGCCGCACCGTCTCCACATCAAAGGCGGGGCGCGGCGTGGCTTCGTTCACGCAATGGTGGATTTCGCCGGCCGACGATAGTAGTCCGGCGCCATACAGATGCGGCTTGCCCTCGTGCAGCACCAGCCCAAACTCGGCCGTAAAGAAGTATAGGGCCCACAGTTCGCGGCGGGCCACCGCGTCGTCGGGGCACAGGGCCCGGGCGGCGAGGCCCAGCGTGTGCAGGAAATCGGCGAAATGCGCGTCGAGCAGCATGGGCACGTGCCCGAAAAGGTCGTGGAACAGATCGGGCTCGGGGCTGAAGTCGAAGTCGCGCATCGGCCGGATGCGCGTCATCACCGGGAACTGCCGCTTGGCCAGCAACTTAAAGAACGCTTCGGTCCCCAGCGCCTGCCCCACCGGCACCAGCTGCCAGCCGCTGAGCCGGGATACCTCGGCGCTCAGCGTGAGCAGATCGGGGATGGCCTCGCGGCGCAACCCGAGCTGGACCACGGCGGCCCCGAAGGCGGGCACGGCGCGCCGGTGCAGCAGGGCCGTCTGGCGGTCAAACAATACCTTCCAAACCAACTGGTCCTGGGGAGAATAGCAGGGGGCGCGGAATTGCGTTAACATAGCTGAATACTTGGTGGGTGGGGCGAAAAAAAGCCCGAGTTCCTGGCGGAATCGGGCTTTCGTAGGGTTTTCAGGAAGAAGCAGGTTTCATGCTTCGTGTTTCCATTGTACCGCGCGTGGCCCGACATTGCCCTGCTTAGGGCAATTAATCATTAGGCGGACGTGTTTCGCGGTTTGGAGATTCATAACTAGGACGAAGATAGAAACAATCCGGGAATATTCAATTTATTCCATCAAACTTTTTTAGGCTCCCCGGGGCCCTATTCCAGCTCGCCGCGCAGGGCGTACACCCGGCGCAGGTTACGAATCAAACGGCTCGACTCGGCAAAGTTCAGCGTCTGCTGGCCATCGGAAGCAGCCGTTTCCGGCGTTTCGTGGGTTTCGTAGAGGATGCCATCGGCGCCGGCCAGCACGGCGGCTAGGGCCATGGCGGGCACGTAGTCGCGCAGGCCAATGCCGTGGCTGGGGTCCACCACCACGGGCAGGTGGGTTTTCTCCTTGAGAATGGGCACCGCGTTCAAATCCAGTGTGTTGCGGCTGGCTGTTTCGAACGTGCGGATGCCCCGTTCGCACAAAATCAGCTTCTCGTTACCGCCCGAAAACACGTACTCGGCCGACGAAAGCAGCTCCTCAATCGAGCCCGAAATACCGCGCTTGATGAGCACCGGCTTGTCGACGCCGCCCAGGGCATCGAGCAGGTTGTAGTTCTGGGTGTTGCGGGCCCCCACCTGGAACACGTCCACGTAGTCGTGCATCTCCTCGACCTGCGACACCTGCATTACCTCGGTCACAATTTTGATGCCCCGAGCCCGGGCCAATTGATGGAATAATCGAAGACCGTCCATGCCCAAACCACGAAACGCGTAGGGTGACGACCGCGGCTTGAACACGCCGCCGCGCATCAGGCGCACGCCGTTTTCGAGCAGGTGGTCCATCACCTTTTCCATTTGGGCCTCGCTCTCGATGCTGCACGGGCCGGCGCACAGCGCCAGGCTGCCCTCGCCAATGGTCACGCCATCGCCCAGGTCAATAACCGTGGGCTTAACCCGCCACTTGCGGCTAACTAATTGATAGTCATCCGATACCTGGTGCACATCGCGCACGCCCGGCAACTGGCCAATGGTGCGAATGTCGAAATCTTTCTTCCCAATGGCTACCAAATAGTGCGCGTGCTGGGTCGTAACGTCGGTGGTTTTGTAGCCCTGCTCGGCCAGGTGCGCCGCCAGGGCGGGCACGGAGGCCTGGGGTTCGAGTTGGAGAATCATGCGGGTGGGTTGGGGACTTAATTCTTGATGCTGGCGACGAAAGCGGCGGCGGCGGCCGGCGCATCCGAAGCCCCTTCAAGGGCCTGGATGAGCGCCGAGCCGATAATGGCGCCGTCGGCATGGACGCAGGCACGCTGGTACGAGGCTTTGTCGGCAATGCCGAAGCCGATGAGGCGCGGCGTTTTCAGGTCCATCGCCTCGATGCGCCGGAAGTAGTCGTCCTGCACGGTGGTGTCGGCCGGGCCGGCGCCGCCGGTGGTGCCGGGGCCCGACACCAGGTAGAGAAAGGCCTCGCTGATGCTGTCGAGGTGGCGAATGCGGGCCTCGCTGGTTTGGGGTGTGATGAGGAACACTGGCCGCAGGCCGTGGCGGCGAAAAGTATCGGCGTACTCTTCCTCGTATTCGGCCACTGGCAGATCGGGCAGAATCACGCCATCCACGCCCGCCGCGGCGGCCTCGCGGCAGAAATTTTCGACCCCGAATTGCAGCACCGGGTTGAGGTAGCCCATCAGCAACACCGGCGTGTCGGGCAGAGCGGTGCGCAGGGCCCCCAACTGCCCAAACAGTGTCTTGAGATTCATGCCGTTGGCCAGAGCCAGCGTGCTGCTATGCTGAATCACGGGCCCGTCGGCTATGGGGTCGGAAAACGGCATGCCGATTTCCAGCATGTCGGCGCCGGCGGCCACCAAGGCCCGGGCCACCGGCAGCGTATCGGCGAGAGCGGGGTAGCCGGCGGTGAAGTAGATATTGAGCAGGTTTTGCTTCTGCTCGAAGGCGGTTTGGATGCGGTTCATTCGCGCAAGGTTTTGCGAGGTTAAAATAGGTTTCGCTTAGGAAAGCAGCCTTAAATTATTTCACTCAAATCAACTCAATCAGCCACGTCGCGGCGTTCAGCGAGACCTGTTTTAACTTCGCTAAACCTTGCGCTTAGATTAGCTTGTCGAGGTTTTTCATGTAAGTATCCAAGTCCTTGTCGCCTCGGCCGGAGAGATTGACCACCACCACGTCGTTGGGGCCCGCGCCGAGCTGGCCGAGGGCAGCTATGGCGTGGGCCGTTTCCAAGGCCGAAATAATGCCTTCAAGGCGGGCGCATTCTCTCACGCCGGCCAGGGCCTCGTCGTCGGTGATGGCAATGAAGCGGGCGCGGCCAGTGGTGCCCAACCAGGCGTGTAGGGGCCCGATGCCGGGGTAGTCGAGGCCCGCGCTGATGGAATAAGGCTCGGTAATCTGGCCGTCGGCGTCCTGCATCAGCAGCGTGCGGCTGCCGTGAATGATGCCCGGCGTCCCCAGCACTGACGTGGCCGCCGAGTGCCCCGAGTAGATGCCGTGGCCGGCCGCCTCCACCGCCACCAGCTGCACGCTAGGCTCGTCGAGGAAGTGATAAAACGCGCCGGCGGCGTTAGAGCCCCCACCCACGCAAGCTACTACGTAGTCAGGTAGTTCAGAGCCAGTTTTTTCCAGTAGTTGCTTGCGCATTTCCTCGCTGATGACGCTTTGCAGGCGCGCCACCAGGTCGGGATATGGGTGGGGCCCTACCACCGAGCCGATGATGTAGTGCGTGTCAATGGGGTTGGCGAGCCAGTCGCGGATGGCCTCGTTGGTAGCGTCCTTCAGGGTTTGGCTGCCGCTGACGGCGGTACGCACCTCGGCCCCGAGCAGGCGCATGCGGGCTACGTTAGAGGCTTGGCGCTCAATATCAACTGCGCCCATATACACCACGCAGGGCATACCCATCAGGGCGCACACCGTGGCGGTAGCCACACCGTGCTGGCCAGCGCCGGTTTCGGCGATGATGCGCGTTTTGCCCAGGCGCTTGGCCAGTAGAATCTGGCCCACCGTGTTGTTAATTTTGTGGGCCCCGGTGTGGCACAAGTCTTCGCGTTTGAGGAAAATGCGAGTGTTGTATTTCTCGGATAGGCGCTTAGCCTCGAACAGCGGCGTGGGCCGGCCCACGTAGTCGCGCAGCAGCTGCTCGTACTCGGTACGGAAGCTCTTGGAGGCCAGGATTTCCTCGTACTGCGTGCGCAGCTCTTCCACGTTCGGGAACAGCATTTCGGGCACAAATGCGCCGCCGAACTCGCCGTAGTAGCCGCGGGCCGTGGGGGTTCGGTAAGAAGTAATTGCAGCAGGAGTCATGGTAGAAGAAGCGGTAACCCGCTCATTTAGTTGCAGATAAATATGAAGCTACGCGGCGGCGTTCCTGGCCCGGCCCAGTCCGTCCAGGAACGCGGCTACCCGGGCGGGGTCTTTCACGCCGGGGGCAATTTCGAGGCCACTGTTCAAGTCGATGCCCACTAGGCCGGGTAGTTGCAGGTTGCGGACGACGGCTGCGTGCTCGGGGCGCAGGCCGCCGGCCAGTAGGTAGGGTACGGGCCAAGGGTAGTTTTCCAGCACGCGCCAGTCAAACACCCGGCCGTTGCCGCCCGGCGCCGGGCCCTGAGCGTCGAAGAGGAAGTAGTCGCAGTGCGGCACGTAGGGCCCCAGGGCGTCGAAATCGAAATCCTCCCCCACCCCAAACGCCTTGATGACCCGCAGGCCGGCCGCCTGCAGCTCGGCGCACTGCGCCGGGGCCTCGTGGCCGTGCAGCTGCACGAAGCTCAGGCCGAAGCGGCCCGCGGTGGCCAGCACCTGCGCGGTAGCCTCGTTCACGAACACCCCCACCCGCTGCACGCGGTCGGGCAGGCCGTGCACCGAGTCGGGCGTGAGCACTTCACCCACGTAGCGCGGCGAGGACGGTGCGAAGATGAACCCCAGAAAGTCGGGCTCCAGGTCTGCTACGGCGGTCAGGCTGGCGGCCTCGCGCATGCCGCACACCTTCACCAAGAGGCGCGAAGGCAGGTCGGACGGCGCGGCTGACTGCGAAGGTGCGGAGGTTTGCATGAGCTGGGACAGAATTAGGTTAAGCCAAAACCGGCGCGGGGGCCCCGGCCAACGCGGCCAGCTCCTGCACCAGGACGGCACAGGCACGCTCGGGCCGGCTGTGGCGCATGAAGGTTTCGCCCAGCAAAAAGCCCTGGTAGCCCGCGCCGCGCAACTGCTCGATGGACTTGGCCTGGCTAATGCCGCTCTCCGACACCTTCACAAACCCGGCCGGAATGGCCTCAGCCAAGCCCAGCGACGTGTCCAGGTTCAGGGTGAAATCGTGCAGGTTGCGGTTGTTCACGCCCACTAGGTCCACGGCGTCGGGGTGCAGGCTGCGGGCCAGCTCGTCGCCGTCGTGCACTTCCAGCAGCACCTCCAGGCCCAGGCTTTTGGCGAGGCGGCCCAGCGTCAGAATTTCAGCGGGCTCAAGCACGGCCGCGATGAGCAGTACTACGTCGGCCCCTACGCTGCGGGCTTCGTGAATCTGGTACTCGTCCACCACAAAATCTTTGCGCAGAATGGGGCAGAAGTTGAAGCGCCGGGCCGTGGTCAGGTCCTCGTTGCTGCCGCCGAAAAACTCGCCGTCCGTCAGGATAGACAGGCCCGCGGCGCCGGCCTGCATGTAGCCCAGCGTGGTGCGCTCCACTGGCGCGTAGCGGTTGATCCAGCCCTGCGAGGGCGATTTGCGCTTGAACTCCGCGATGAGGCCGCTGCTGCCCGGGCGCTGCAAGTAGTGCCGCAGCGAAAGCGGCTGCGCCTGGTTGTAGAGGCTGGCTTCGAGGAACTTCAGCGGACGCAGCTCGCGGCTCACGGCCACTTCGCGGCGCTTGTGGGCCACAATACGCTCCAGGATGGTGGGGGTGCTCATTTTCAGTTAACAGTTAGCAGTTAGCAATTGTCGGTTGCCGGGGCCCCAGGCGGCCGTACCAAACAGCTACTCGTTTAAATTAAAGGTATTATCAGAAACAAGCCCTGAGGGGCCGTCAATGTTTGGGCCTACTGCGCCGCCAGCATCCGGACAAGAGCCCCGCGGGCGGCCCCCGAGTCGAGCGATTCACGGGCCTGGGCCAGCGCCTCGGGCCAGGCCAGGCCGGGGCGGGCGCAGCGCAGGGCCAGGGCAGCGTTGGCCGTCACCACGTCGCGCTGCACGGGCGTGGCCTGGCCGTCCATGATGTTCTTGAACACACCGGCGGCGGCGGCCACAGTGGGGCCCCCGGCCAGGTCGGCCAGGGTGGCGGCGTGCAGGCCCAGACCAGCGGGCGTCAGCAGCTGCTCGCCCTCGTAGCCGGTCACGACCTTGGCCGCATCGGTGAGCGAAAGCTCGTCGTAACCGTCCAGGGCGTGCACCACGGCGTAGCGGGTGCCGGTGGGCTGCAACAGGTAGTGGTACACGCGCTGCAATTCGAGGCTAAACACGCCCAGTACCTGCGCGTTGGGCCGGGCCGGGTTCACCAGGGGCCCCAGGATGTTGAAAAACGTGCGCAGGCCTAACTCGCGGCGCACCGGGCCGGCGTGGCGCATGGCGGGGTGGTAGGTTTGGGCGTGCAGAAAGCAGATGCCGGCCTCGTCGAGCTGCCGCCGCAGCCGACCGGGCCGGTCCTCAAAATCGACCCCGAAGTGCGCCAGCACGTTCGACGAGCCGCTGACCGACGACACGCCGAAGTTGCCGTGCTTGGCCACTTTCACCCCCGCCCCGGCCACCACAAAGCAGGCCAGCGTGGAGATGTTGAACGTGTTTTTGCCATCGCCGCCGGTGCCCACAATGTCCACCAGTTCGTGGGTACCCAACTCGGGGTCGCGGCACAGCTCTAGCAGCGCCTGGCGGAAGCCGCCCAGCTCGGCCACCGTGATGGGCCGCATCCGGTACACGGCCAAGAAGGCCGCCGTTTCGGCTGGGTTGGCCCCGCCCTCGCCCAGCTGGCGCATGGCGGCGTGGGCCTCGGCCTGCGTCAGGGGCTGCTGGTCAAATAGTTTGGTGAGAATCTCTTTCAAAATTATGGGTTATTTTCAGAACGTTACAAGAACAGAAAAGGGCGTCATGCTCATCTAACGTCCGCGCAACCGAAGCATCTCTACTGCGTAAGTAATTAATAATTGGTCAGCGGTAGAGATGCTCCGGTCCCTTGCTTGATGCGCAATATGCTCAGCATGACGCCCTTTTCTGTTAATTACACTTAAAAATATGGTGCCTACGCCAGCCAGTTCTTCAGCATGGCGGGGCCGTGCTCGGTGAGGATGCTTTCGGGGTGGAACTGCACGCCACGCACGTCGTAGCGGCGGTGGCGCAGGGCCATTATTTCGCCGCTGGCGTCGAGGGCCGTGACTTCCAGCTCGGCGGGCATCGTTTCGGGCTGCACGGCCCACGAGTGGTAGCGGCCCACCCGGAAGCGCGGCGGCAGGCCCCGAAATAGCTTTTCGTCGGCCACGGTCACGTCGGCATCCGTGGCCACGCCGTGCACCACGGCCGGCAGGTTGTAGAGCGCCGCGCCGAAGCTCTCGGCCAGCCCCTGGTGGCCCAGGCACACGCCCAAAATGCGCTTGGTAGGCGCATATTGCGCAATAATGCGCGGCATCAGCCCCGCCTCCGCCGGCAGCCCGGGGCCCGGCGATAGCAGCAGCGCGTCGTAGGCGTCCACGGCATCCAGGGTCAGCTTGTCGTTGCGGATAACGGTGGTGTCGGCCCCGTGCCCCAACTCGCGCAGCAGCTGCACGAGGTTGTAGGTGAAGGAATCGTAGTTGTCGAGAACGAGGATTTTCATTTCAGTTAACTTTTCTTTTCTGTCCCAATCAATTAAAATTGGTAGGCCGTCATGCTTATCTGGCGTCCGCGCAGCCGAAGCATCTCTACTGCTGAATTAATTCTGATTACTGCCGCGTGAGAGATGCTTCGGCTGCGCGGACGCCAGATGAGCATAACGTTTTTGGATGACGTTCGAACAATTACCGAACTGCCGCCGCCGCTTGCAGCGCTTGGCGCAGGGCCCCCAGCTTGTGGTGCACTTCCTGCAATTCGGAATTAATATCCGAGGCGGCTACTACGCCCGCGCCGGCCTGGAAGTAGAGCTGGTTGGCGTAGCTGAGGAAAGAGCGAATCATGATGGCGTGGTTGAAGCTGCCGTCGAAGCCGAGATGGCCCAGGGCCCCGCCGTAGTAGCCGCGGGCGGTGGGTTCCAGGCCGTCGATGAGCTGCACGGCGCGGTGCTTGGGGGCCCCGGAGAGCGTGCCGGCCGGGAAGGTGTCGGCCACCACTTGCAGCGTGTCGGTGCCGGGCAGCAGCTGGGCCGTGACGTGGCTGACGAGGTGGATGACGTGCGAGTAGAACTGGATTTCGCGCAGCGTGCGCACCGTCACGTCGGTGCCGTGGCGGGCTAAGTCGTTGCGGGCCAGGTCCACGAGCATCACGTGCTCGGCGTTTTCCTTGGGGTCGGCGGCCAGGCGCTGGGCGGCGGCGGTATCGGCGGCGTCATTACCTGTGCGGCGGTAGGTGCCGGCGATGGGGTACAGGCTGGCCTCGGGGCCCTGTACGCGCAGCTGCGCCTCAGGCGAGGAGCCGAAGATTTTATAGTCGCCGTAGTCGAAATAGAACAGGTACGGCGAGGGGTTGATGGAGCGCAGGGCCCGGTACACGTTGAACTCGTCGCCGATGAAACCTTGCTGGAAGCGCCGCGAAAGCACAATCTGGAACACGTCGCCGCGGTGGCAATGGCCCTGGCCCTGGGCCAGCCGCACCAGGAATTCGGCATCGGTCTGGTTGGTGCTTTCTTCCCCGCTCAGGGAGAAATCGAAGGCCGGCACGCCGGGGTTGCGCACCAGGTTTTCGAGGCGGTCGAGCCCGTCGGGGGCCGCTTCGGCGCCGTCGGTGCTGTGCTCAAAAATGTGCAGCTCCTGGCGGAAGTGATTGAAGGCGATGACGTAGCGGTACACGCCGTAGCGCATCGGCGGGATGTCGCCAGCTGGCACTTTATCCGGATTCAGCGTCACGTCCTCAAAGGCCTGCACGGCCTCGTAGCCCAGGTAGCCAAACAGGCCGGTGCTGATGAACGGAAACGCGGGGGCCCCGGCATCGGGCACGAAGCCGGCGGCGAAAGCGTGCAGGCGGGCCAGGGCTTCGCGGGGCTCGGCCAGGGTTTCGGTGGTGGCTAGGCCGTGGGGCCCCGTCTGGTGCAGCACGCCGCCGCGGCGCAGCTCGAAGGTGGCCAGCGGCTCGCACACGAGGTAGCTGAAGGCGTTTTGCTGGCCGTGGTAGTCGGCGCTTTCCAGCAGCAGACAGTTGGCGTAATGGTCGCGCAGGCGCAGGTACAGGCCCACGGGCGTCACAGTATCGGCGAGCAGGCGGCGGTGGCGGGTGCGGAGCTGGTGGGGTTGGGCGAGCATGAAAGGGAGCAAAGGCGGGTGAGGTAGGGCCCCGGCCGGATATGCAAAAAGCCCGGCTGGGGGGCCGGGCTCTTCGTGAAGTGTAGTAAAATCAAGCACTGATTTTACCGCGCGCACTGGCTGTCCGGTCCGGAAGTACGGAGCGGCCACCACCAAGCTTTTGCGGTAAATTGTGCGGTCATGATCAAAGTGCAGCGCCTGGCAACTGCTGGCGACGGTGCAAAGGTAAGCGCGGTTTTTAAATTACCAAACCAAGCGTGTAGCACCGGGCAGCCAGCGAAAAGCCGGCGGCCCGGCCAAATGCCGCGTCCTTAACAAACAATTGTCGTTCCGTTCGGCTTCTGGGGCCACCTCAGGTAATTCTCATTCTGATCCAACACCGATGAAACAGTTTTTCCTCGCCGCCGGGGCTGCCTTAGCCCTACTGGCCACCCCGGCCTTGGCCCAAAAAGCCCGGAAGCTCGCTCCGATGGCACCGATGGCCAGCTGCTGCGCCAAGCCCGTGGCCGCCACCGAAACCTTCGCCATGCTGGCTTCCAGCGAGGAATTCGTGAACAGCCACGATACGCCGCTGCCCTATACGTACGCCGGCGCAGGCGAAACCATTGCGTTCAAAACCTCGGACGGCATGGACGGTCACGGCTTCGAAATCAAGAGCGCCACGCCCAGCAATAAGTATTTGTTCGTGATTCATGAGTACTGGGGCCTAAACGATTACATTAAGAAGGAAGCCGCCCAGTACGCCCAGGAGCTGCCCGGCGTCAACGTCATCGCCGTGGATTTGTACGACGGCAAGGTGGCCACCACCCAGGCCGAAGCCGGCCAGTACATGTCCGCCGTGAAAACCGAGCGCGCCACCGCCATCCTCAAGGGCGCCGAGGCCTACGCGGGCCCCAAGGCAGCGTTTGCCTCCATCGGCTGGTGCTTCGGCGGCGGCTGGAGCTTGCAGGAAGCCTTGCTGGGCGGCAAGCAAACGGTGGGCTGCGTGATGTACTACGGCATGCCGGAGAAGAATGTCGCCCGCCTCAAGTCGCTGAACACCGACGTGTTGGGCATCTTCGCCACCCAGGATAAGTGGATCAACCCCGAGGTAGTAGCCCAGTTCCAGAAGGACATGGCCGCCGCCGGCAAAAAGGTGACCGTGAAGAGCTACGACGCCGACCACGCCTTCGCCAACCCCTCGAACCCCAAGTACAAGCAGGCCGATGCGGCCGATGCCCACAAGCTCGCCCTGGCCTACCTGAAAACGAAGTTCGCCAACGCCAAAGTGGCCAAGAAAGCGTAATCGGCTTTCCAACGTTTCAACAAAAGAGGCCGCTTGGATTGCTCCAGGCGGCCTCTTTTGCCTTTTAGGGCCCTGGGAGTTACCGGTTGTTCATGCGCTGAAAGGCGGCGTCCAGCTCAGCCCGCGAA
Source organism: Hymenobacter nivis (assembly GCF_003149515.1). NCBI lineage: Bacteria > Pseudomonadati > Bacteroidota > Cytophagia > Cytophagales > Hymenobacteraceae > Hymenobacter > Hymenobacter nivis. The sequence continues at coordinate 1,653,749 of NZ_CP029145.1, read as the reverse complement.
GCCAGGCGCGACTGTTCCGAGGATCCGTAGCCGACCTCCTGCTCGCCGGCGGCGAGGCGAGCCATCACGGCGTCGGCAAAGGCGTCGAGGGGCTCGCCGAAATTGTGCAGGCCGGGCCCCCCGAGGTCGGTGTGCACGGCCGGGGGGATGATTTTGAGCACCTGCACGCCCATGGCTGCCAGCTCGTGCCGCAGCGTGAGGGTGAGCGAGTGCAGCGCTGCCTTGGTGGCGCAGTACACCGGCATCAGCGCCATGGGCGCGAAGGCCAGGCCCGAGGTGACGTTGATAACCGCCGCGCCGGACTGCTGGCGTAGGTGCGGCACGAGCAGCGTGGCCAGGTGGAGGGGCGCGTCGAAGTTAATGGCGATTTCCTGGCGGCGGGTTTCCCAGGCCACAGTTTCGTCGGTGAGGGGTAGGCGGTTCTGGATACCGGCGTTGTTGACGAGCACGTTCAGCGCCGGAAATTCGGCGGTGGCCCAGGCGGCCAGGGCGGCGCGGTCGGCGGCGTCGGCCACGTCGGCCACGCGGGTGTGCAGGCCAGGATGCTGCTGCTGGGCCTCGGCCAGCTTGTCGGCCCGCCGGCCGCACACGATGACGGTGCTGCCGGCGTGCAAAAAGCGCACGGCCAGCGCCAGGCCGATGCCGGAGGCGCCGCCAGTAATCAAAACGGTGTTGTGGGAAAGGTTCATAAGGATAGAAAGGGGCGGACTCTCCGCTCGGTTGGGCCCCCAACAAAGGGCCCCGCGGCCGGGTTTTGGCGCCGGGGCCCTACTTTTCGGGCCCCGAACCTTTCGCCCCTCCCCCGCCCATGAATGCCCTGCTGCTGATTGACGTGCAAAACGATTTCGTGCCCGGCGGCACGCTGGCCGTACCCGAGGGCAACGCCATCATCGCGCAGCTCAATGCGTTGCAGCCTAAGTTTGGGTTGGTGGTGGCGTCGCAGGACTGGCACCCGGCCGGGCACCGCAGCTTCGCCACGGCCCATCCGGGCCACGCGGCGTTCACCGAAATTGAGTGGCAGGGCCGCCCCCAAATGCTGTGGCCCGACCACTGCGTGCAGGGCACGCCGGGCGCGGACCTGCACGCCAGCCTGAACACAAACCGTGTGGAGGCCATCTTCCGCAAGGGCACCGACCCGGACATCGACTCGTACAGCGCCTTCTTCGACAATGGCCACCTAAAAGCCACCGGCTTAGGAGCCTACCTGCGCGGCCGCGACGTCACGCGGGTGTACGTGGCCGGCCTGGCCGCCGACTACTGCGTATATTTCACCGCCAAAGATGCGCTGGCCGAGGGCTTCGAAGCCGTGGTGCTGGAGGACGCCACCCGCGCCATTTCGGCCGCGGGCTGGCAGGCCGCCAGGCAGGATTTGCTGGACCTGGGGGCCCTGGTGCAAACCAGCCACGCCGGCCTGCGCGAGCCGTAAACGTCAATTACCCAGAGTAATAAAACTAAATATATTGCTATAGAATAGAACGGTCATGCTGAACGCAGTGAAGCATCTCTCCCGCGCCAGTAAATAATTACTGCTGCGGGAGAGATGCTTCACTGCGTTCAGCATGACCGTTTTTAAGCTGCTAACGATACCTTCTTACGGGGTGATGGTGACGATGCTGCCGTCGGGGTTGCGCTTGAGCTCGGTCACCTTCACGTTGCGCAGCCAGGTTTTGCCGCTGAGCTGGGTGTCGTGGTAGAATATGTACCACTTACCCTTGAACTCGATGATGGAGTGGTGCGTCGTCCAGCCTTCCACGGGCTTCATAATCACGCCTTTGTAAGTGAAGGGGCCGTAGGGCGAGGTGCCCACGGCGTACACCAGCAGGTGCGTGTCGCCAGTCGAGTACGAGAAGTAGTACTTGCCCTGGTACTTGTGCAGCCAGCCGCCCTCGAAGAAGCGGTGCTTACTGTCGCTGGCCAGCAGGGGCTTGCCGAGCGAGTCGAGGATAGTAATTTCCTTCACCGGGCCGGCGAAGTGCTTCATGTCGGGGCTAAGGACGGCCACCCGGGCCCCCACGGCGGGCCCGTTACCGTCGGGCTTTTTGTCGGGCGCGGCGGCGTTGTACTTGCCCGTGACCCAGCGCTGGAGCTGCCCACCCCACAGGCCCCCAAAGTACATGTAGGTCTTGCCGTCGGTATCGGCAAATACGGCCGGGTCGATGCTGAAGCTGCCGGCGATAGGCGCGGCCTCGGCTTTGAACGGGCCGGTGGGCGACGGGCTGGTGGCCACGCCGATACGGAACACGTCCTGCTTGTCTTTCAGCGGGAAGTACAGGTAGTAGGTGCCGTTCTTGAAGGCCACGTCGGGGGCCCACAGCTGGCGGCCAGCCCACGGAATATCCTTGGTATCGAGGGCCACGCCGTGGTCGGTCACCTTGCCCCCAATGCTATCGAGCGACAACACGTGGTAATCGCGCATGGCGAAGTGGTCGCCGTTGTCGTTCTCCGGAACACCCGCCTCGAAGTCGTGCGAGGGGTAGATATAAATCTTGCCGTTGAAGACGTGCGCCGACGGGTCGGCGGTGTAAATATCGCGCACCAGCGGCTGGGCCAAGTACTTTTTGCCGGTCGAATCGGCTTTCGCGCCGGGCGCAGCGGCACCGGTGGCAGCTTGTTGCTGGGCGGGTTGGCTTTGGCAAGCGGCAAGCAGCGTGGGCAGCGCCAGCAGCAGGGCCGGGCGGCGGAGCGTGAATAAATTGCGGAGCATGGGGCGGGATAAATCGTTGTTAGCGCAAGGTACACGCCCGTTTTTTGCCCTACCTATCGGTTTCGATGAGGATAGTTTGCAACGATATTTCACGCATTATTTCCCGGCACCAACCCCGCGTGGGGCCCCCAAACGGCCCGCCGCGCTACGCTACCGGGGCCCCCGCCGCCCGCGCCACCACCGCAAATAGCGGGTCGCCGACGCGGGGGCTACGGTCGAGCAGTTCAATAGCATCCCAGCCGTCGGCGGCCAGCAAAAAGCGCCGCACCAGGGCTAGATGGCCGCGGTCGTCAAGGGAGTGCCAGGCGGCGATGGCCTTGCTCGGAAAGCAGCGGTTGGAGAAGGTGACGACCAGCGGGGCCCCGGGCCGCAACACGCGGGCCAGCTCGCGCAGTACCGCCACGGGCTGGGTGAGGTAGTCGATGGACACGCAGATGGCGGCCCCATCAAACTCATTGTCAGCAAATTCAAGCGTGGGCTGCTGGTTGAGGTCCCGCACCGCGCGCTCGGTCAGGCGGGGGTTGGCGCGCAGTTCGGCGGCGTTCATGCCCAGGCCCGCCACGCGGCGGTAGGGCACGTCGGCGGGCAGGTGGCTCACCCAGCTGCTCATCAAATCGAGCAGGGCCCCACCGGCTGGAAAATACTCGCGGTAGAGCTGCGTGACGGCAGCAATGGCCGCGTCGTCAATGTGCGTGACGAAGCGCGGGGCCTGGTAAAACTGCGCGTCGGGGGTTTCGTCCTGGCGGCGGAAGGCTTCGGGCGGGAGGGCGTGGGCGTCGTTGGGGCTCATAAGTCGGGGCAGTGGCTACAGGCTAAACGGCCGTGGGGCCCCCGGGGGTTGCGCCGGCCAGCTACTTTTACGCAGTGATACCCGCCCCCACCCTTCGCCCCGCCACCACCGCCGACGTGCCCGCACTGGCCGCCCTCATCAACGATGCCTACCGGGGCGAGGCCTCGCGCCAGGCCTGGACCACCGAAGTGCACCTGCTCGACGGCCCGCGCACCGACGAAACCGCGCTGCACGAGCTGCTGGGGGCCCCAGGCGGCGGGTTTTTACTGGCCGTGGGGCCCGGCGGGCAGCTCGTGGGCGGCGTGTACTTACAGGCACAGGGCCCCGGCCTCTACCTCGGCACGCTGGCCGTGGCCCCCGCGGCGCAGGCGCACGGCCTGGGCCGCCACCTGCTCGAAGCCGCCGAAGCCCAGGCGCGCCAACAAGGCTGCACACACCTGAAAATCACCGTTGTATCAGCTCGTACCGAGCTGCTGGCCTGGTACGAGCGCCGCGGCTACGGACGCACTGGTACCACCGAGCCGTTCCCGGCCGGCACGCGCTTCGGCCGCCCCCGCCAGCCGCTGACGCTGGTGGTGCTGGAGAAACTGGTGTAGCCCCCGGGGCCCTACACTACGCCGCCGCGGGCGGCCGCTTTAACCGCGTAGTCCACAGCCCTCGCGGTGAGGGCCATGTAGGTGAGTGAAGGGTTTTGAGTGGAAGTGGAGGTCATACAGGCCCCGTCGGTCACGAACACGTTGGGGCAGGCGTGCAACTGGTTCCACTCGTTGAGGAGCGACGTTTTGGGGTCGCGGCCCATGCGCACGCCGCCCATCTCGTGGATGTCAAGGCCCGGGGCCTGGCCCGAATCCTGGGTTTTGATATTGGTGAAGCCAGCCTGGGTGAACATTTCACTGAACTGATCGAAGTAGTCCTGCTTCATTTTGGCGTCGTTGTCGTCGTAGGCCACCGAAATGTTCAGCAGCGGCATGCCCCACTCGTCTTTGCGGGTGGGGTCGAGGCGCACGTAGTTGGTTTCCTTCGGGATGGTTTCGCCCATCATATGCGAGCCCACGGTCCAGGGCCCAAACTTCGGGTGCAGGATACTGTCCTTGAACCCGTTGCCGATGGCGTGCTCCGTGTGGTCGAGGCCGCGGTGGGCCTCCAGGCCAGCGGCGTAGCCGCGCAGAAAGTTGGTTTCCTGCTTGAACACGTTGCGGAAGCGCGGGATGTAGCCGCCGCCGGCCGGGTTGCGCCCGTCGGTGGTCAGGTCTTTGGCGCCGTCGTACTCGGCCGAAATGCGGGCGCTGTAATTATGGAAGCCCACAAACTTGCCCATTAGCCCGTTGTCGTTGCCCAAGCCCTGCGGGAAACGGTGCGAGGTCGAGTTCAGCAGCAACAAATTAGTATTCAGGGCCCCGGCGTTCACGAACACGATGCGGGCGTAGTACTCGGTCGTGGCCTTGGTGTGCGTATCCACCACCCGGATGCCGGTGGCGCGCTGCTGCTGCTCGTCGTACAGAATGGACTGCACCACCTGGTTGGGCTTGAGCGTGAGGAGCCCCGACTTCTGGGCCCAGGGCAGCGTGGTAGAGTTGCTGCTGAAGTAACCGCCAAATGGGCAGCCGCGCTGGCACAACACCCGGTTTTGACACTGCACGCGGCCCTGCTCGTAGTGCACGGGGTTAGGCTTGGAGAGGTGCGCGCAGCGGGCGCTGATGACATGGCGGCCAGGATACTTCTGCTTCACCTGCTGCCGGAAATAGTCCTCCACCGCGTTCAGCGGGTAGGCGGGCAAAAACTCGCCGTCGGGCAGCTCGGCCAGGCCGTCGGCGTGCCCGCTGATGCCGGCAAACTTCTCCACGTAGCTGTACCACGGGGCCACGTCTTGGTAGCGAATGGGCCAGTCCACAGCAAAGCCGTCGCGCGCGGGGCCCTCAAAATCGAAGCTGCTCCAGCGCTGGGTTTGCCGGGCCCACATCAGCGACTTGCCGCCCACCTGGTAGCCCCGAATCCAGTCAAACGGCTTTTCCTGTACGTAGGGGTGCTCGGCATCCTTCACGAAAAAGTGCATGGCGTCCTCCCGGAAAGCGTAGCAACGGCTGACGACCGGGTTGGCCTCCTTCACGTCGAGCGGTAGGGCCCCGCCGTGCGGAAATTCCCAAGGCATCATATTAGTGGTGGGGTAATCTTTGATGTGCTGCACATCGCGGCCGCGCTCCACCACCAGTGTTTTCAAACCCTTGCCGGTCAGTTCCTTGGCTGCCCAGCCGCCCGCCATACCCGAGCCGATAACGATGGCGTCGTAGGTCCGCGCCTTCACGCTGTCGATGTTAAGATTGGCCATGGTGAGATTTGGACAGGTTGACGTCTTTGATGGGAAAATAACCGTTGTAGCGGCTCGGTACGAGCTCGTAGACAATCTGTTGGGTCAGGAAATACTTGCTGCCGGTGTAGCCCGAAACCGTCAGCCGCTTGGCCGTTTTATAAAAGCTCACCAAGTCGGATGGGAAGCCTTTCCCCTGCTCGACGCCTTGCAGCAGAGCTAGCCGCTGTGCGGGGCTGCACCCCAAAAATGGCTGCGCATGGCGCTGCTGGGCAGCCTCGTCGAGCTGGCCCAGGCCGGCCTGAAACGCGCGCTGCTCGTCCGGGCTGGAGCAGTCATCCAGCATTTTCAGCACGTACAGGTGCACGCTGAGGTCTTTAGCGCCGGGCGTGTCGGTTTTGGGCAAGATGGTTTCGCAGACCTCGGCCAGCGTTTTTTCCTGGCGGGCGTTCACAGCCAGGTGTCGCAGCGGCACGGAGGCTGGCAGTTCGGCCGGGGGGTGCGAGCAGGCGGGCAGTAGCGCCGCGGCGCCGGCCACAAGGGCAAAAGTTTTGAGGGCAGTACGCCGGTTCATGGCAGGGAGGTTGTGGGCGGTAGGAAGCTCGGCAAATTATAAATTTTCTATCATATTGTGCGGTCGGGCCGGCGGCGCGCGTCGTTTTAGTACTAGCAAATGAATTTTTTCAAGCACTTCCGGCACGCTCCCCACACCGAAGGCGGAAGCGCCTCAAAAAATCAAGCCCAATTGCCTTTAGTAAATAGAAAAATACTTAACGTGCTGGCCAGCATGGCGCCGAGCAGCTTTACCACGATGCCTTTGTAAAACAACTCGGCAGTTCTGCTTTGCAGCCGGATATTACCGTGCGTGAGGTGCTGGCACTAGCTGTTGACGACGGCCGACGAATTGCGCACGGCCAGCACCACTTGGCTGTTTGCCTTAGTTACCCAGCAGCAACGCAGCCCCGAGCGACGCAAAAATTATTTTTTCATGGGAAGCCGCGGTAATTAATTAAGGCAGAAGCGCGCATCAAATCTAGCCAATTGAACGCCTGAAAATCAGTAACAGAACGGTGGGGCCCCGCCGTTCATTTTATTTCCCAGTACTTGTTGCCAATTGCTGCGCTTTTTAGGTACCAAAGTTGCGCAGATCCCTATCTTGTTGTGCGTTTTGTTCTTTTACCCGCCGGCAAGTATTCCCCCACCCATCCCCTTTCCGCCCATGATTTCCCGCAGAAACTTTCTCTCATCAGCCGCCCTGCTCTCCGCCGGGTTGCTGGTATCGCCGTCCGTATTTGCCTACAACAAGCGCTACATCGGCTTGCAGCTATACACCGTGCGCGACGCCATGGCCAAGGACCCCGCCAGTACCCTGGCCCAGGTAGCCAGAATCGGCTACAACTCGGTGGAAGGCGCCACCTACACGGGCACCCAGAAGTTCTACGGCATGACGCCCAAGGCCTTCACCGCCGTGCTCAAGCAAAACGGCCTCATCATGCCCAGCGCGCACTACATGCTGGGCGAAGCGCAAACGAACGGGGCCCCCACGAAGGGTACCATACTGCACGAGTGGGACCGCGCCGTGGACGATGCCGCCGCGGCCGGCGTGAAATACATGGTGTGCGCCTACTTACTGGATTCCGAGCGCGGCTCCCTGGAGCACTACAAGTACGTGGCCGAGCAACTCAACAAGGCCGGCGAGCGTTGCAAAAAAGCCGGTATCCAGCTCTGCTACCACAACCACGACTTTGAATTTGCGGCCCAAGACGGCAAACTCCCGTACGACACGCTGCTGAATATCACCGAAAAGAACTTGGTAAAGATGGAGTTAGACCTGTATTGGGTCACCAAGGCCGGCCAAGACCCGCTTGCCTTATTCAAGCAGCACCCCGGCCGCTTTCCGCTCTGGCACGTGAAGGACATGGACCGGACGTTGCAGAGGGCCTTCACCGAAGTGGGCAACGGCAGCATCGACTTCAAAAAGATTTTCGCTCACGCCGACGAAGCTGGTTTGCAGTACTTCTTCGTGGAGCAAGACGTCACCCCCGGTTCGCCCCTCGATAGCATTACCAAAAGTATTTCCTACATTAAGAAAAACCTGGTGTAAGTAGCTGATGTTACGCGGATATTTGGGGAGTAATTTTCGAACTGGCCAGGACTTGCACGCTGGATTTGCACACGGATTACTTGATTAGCTCGACGGGGCAAACTTCCGCCACGGGCTTGTCGCGGCTCCTGGGTGGGGCCGTGAGCCACGACCAGGTGACGCGCTGGCTGAGCAGTTCGTACCTGGACTCGGCCTAGGTCTGGGCCGCCGCCAAGCCCGTAATTCGCCAAGCCGAGTGCCAGCGGCCGGCGGCGGAATTTGCGGTCCTTATCGTGGACGATTCCATCCTGGAAAAGACCCACACGGACCTAAGTGCGCTGATTTGCACCCACTGGGACCACCGCATGGGCCGCTTCGTCAAAGGCCTCAACTTCGTGAGCCTACGCTATCAGGCCGGCGAACTGTCCCTGCCCATCGCCGTCGAGCTCATCGAAAAGACCGAAGCCGTGGTGGACCCCAAGACCCAGAAAACCAGCGCTAAAAGTAAGTTCACCAAAAACGAGTACCTGCGGGCCATGTTGCGCGTGGCCCAGCAGCAAGTGCGCTACCGCTACCTGCTGGCCGACAGTTGGTATGCCTCGGCCGAGAACCTGAACACGGTGCTCGAACTCGGCCACGACTTCGTGCTGGCTCTCGCATCCTCGCGCGCCGTAGCCCTGCGTGATAAGGGCCGCAAGAATGGCCAGTTTCAGGCCCTCGATACCCTGCTTTTTCCCGATGAGCAGCCCCTGCGCGTCTGGTTGCGCTCCGTCCAACCGGCGGTGCTCGTGGCTCGGCAAGTCTTTCTCAACAAAGATGGGTCGCAGGGCGTGCTATAGCTGGTGAGCAGTGATACGAGCCTGGACCAGGCCCAGTTGACGACAATCTACCAAAGACGGTGGAAAGTTGAAGAACACCACAAACCATTGAAACAAAATACGTCGCTGGGTAAATCACCTACCAAAACCCCCAATACCCAAGCCAATCATTTCTTTGCTTCTATTCTGGCTTACACGAAGTTGGAAATCCTGAAATTACAGTTGGGCATGGGTCATTTTCGCTTAAAAGCCCAACTCTATTTGACGGGGCTCAAAGCAATGAGCCAAGAGTTAGCCCGAATTAGCCCGAAATTACCGCGTAACATCAGTTAATAATTGTTAAATAAACCGTCGTTAAAACTTCACGTCGGCGCTCAGCTGCACGGCCTCAAACTTAAATTCGGTGACGGCCGAGCGCTGGCCCAGGCCGACGTGGTTGAGGCCGTGTACGTAGCGGGCCGTCAGGCTCAGGCGGGGCCCCAGGAAGTATTCAAGGCCCACCGTAGCCCCAACACTGCGCTCCTCAGTGTCGTGCGTAATGTCGGTAGATACGCCGCCAACTTGCTGATTGGCTTGAATTAATAAATCGGCCTGGGGCCCCGCCAGCACCGCCAGCCGCCGCGAAACGCCGTACTTGAGCAGCAGCGGTAGCGACAAGTAGCGCAGCGTGTACGTGGTGCCCGTGGCCGAAACTCGGCCGCCGAGCTGCGAGAACAGATACTCCTGCTGCACTGAAAAGCTCCGCTGCCCCACGGGTACCTGCAACGTGAAACCAGCTGCAAAACCGGGCCGCCAGTTGGTTTCGACCGGCACGGCCGGCGTCGGAAAGCCGCGGTTAAAATCGGTGTTTGACAGGTTCAGCCCAACCTTCGCCCCGAACCTGACTTTGGCCGGACGGCCGTAATAGTTAGCTTGCCTGGTGGTGCGCTGGGCCACCGCCGCTAGCGCCGCCCCGCAGAAAAAGACGATTTGTAGCAGCTGCTTCATGCCGCAAATAACGCCTATGCGGTGCCAGCTAGGGCCCTAAATGTAACGGGCCGGGGCTAAAAATAGCATCGGCCCGTTGCTTCCACAACGATCAAATGCTGCTCAGGGCCTCAACTGTACCGCCAAGCTGCGCTTGCCAATGCTGCCCTGGGGCAAGGCAAAGCGCAGCCGGGCGGTACCGTTGGAGCCGCCCCCTGTGTGTCCTGAATTCCAAAACGGCCCTAGGCTAGAAGCCGTGGCTTTTCCTGACACTTCCTCCAGCGGAACCTGCCGTAAATGGTGTTGGCCCAGGCAAACTAGGCGCGGGTAAATCGCTTGGGACCGTCTTTAGAGGATGACTCGTGCATGTAGCCTGTGGCGGCATGGGTGGCCTTGGAAGTCTTAGTTTGGCGCCCCCTTCCTGCTGTTGAATGATAACGTGCAGTATAAGCCCTGTAGTCGCTTCGTTGAAGTGGCGCAACGGCCGTATCTGAGCAACGTGCCCGGTGTAGTGACCTGCATAGGGTTGGTCAACTTAGTGCATAGCAGCGGGGAAAGGGCTCCTTAGCCTTTCAGCCAACCTAGCACTTCGGCGTCGATGCGTACTGGGCGGCCGCTTTTGGGATCGAGCAGCACCCAGGTCGTTTCCGCCTCGCACAGCAGTGCGTTGCTGGCCGCACGGGTGAGGCGGGTGTGGCGCACCGAAGTGGCCCCACTGGTGTCGCCCACCCACGTGGTAGCGCGCAGCACGTCGCCGGCAAAAGCGGGCTGCCGGTAGCGAATGCGGTGCTCACGCACCACCCAAACGTAGGCGCCCTGCCGCACCGGTGGGCAAATGGCCAGCCAGTGGGCCCCGGCTACGTCCTGCACCCAGCGCACGTACTCCACGTTGTTGGCGTGGCCAAGGGCATCGATGGCGGTTGCGGGCACCACAAATTGGTGGGCGAAGTGAAATGCGGAAGCGTCGGGAAGGGGCGGGGTAGTCATGCAGGGATGAAGGGGAACGAGTGCAAAGGTCGGGGCCCTAGAAAATTTCGGCAGCCTTGCGCAATTGAAAAGTATGCTTATCTTTGACGCAACCTAAGACATCAAGCCACGGTGGCCCAAACGCTTAGCGAAACTCCACAACCCACCACCATGCCCACCGGAACGGTAAAATTCTTTAATGACACCAAAGGCTTTGGTTTCATCAAAAACGACGAAACTGGCGAAGACATCTTCGTTCACATCAGCGACCTCCAAGTTAGCTCGATCCGCGAAAACGACAAAGTGCAATACGAAGTAGCCCAAGGCAAGAAAGGCCCGAACGCTGTTAAAGTGTCGCTGGTTTAGTTTCCAGCTTTTGCTTTGTGATAAAAAAGCTCGCCACCGGCGGGCTTTTTTTATGCTTATTGCTCTGTTAAGATCCCGGGCAAGAAGGCCGTGGCTGCCGTGGGCGACAGTGCCAGCTTCGTCGCTCTCAATGTTAAGACCCTGGGCCATCTGCCGTGCCGCCAGCCCGGAGCCCTAACGTTTGCCTGCCGCATTGAATATATACGGGCAGCCCACCCGCTGCCGCAAAGCCTATCTATCGCCAACAACTGCACTACCGCGCTGGGAATTTGCCGCCTAGCGGTATTGCGTGGTAGGCCGGGGCCCTCGAGCAGGCAGTTCAGAAACGTAATAAATGCTTCATCGGGTGGGTGGATATTAAAAAGTGCTGGCCCCCGAGAGACAACCGGCGCGATAGTAAGGGCAAGCAGCTTACCTTATGGACACTGCTGGCCCCCCTTGGCTAAGCAGTTGTTTAATTTAGTTTTTGGCTACTGAAACGGGGTTAGCGACATTTCGCGTCGCTAACCCCGTTCTCGCAAATCCCTTTGCGTCGCGCATAGCCCCGTGCACCACGGCGTTGGGGCCACCGGCATCCGGCACCGGACGAGATGCGGTTTGCAAAATATGTTGGGCGACAATTGTAGGGTTTGCCGCAGATTTTGCGTATCTTTGCACCCGCATTTGAGAATGGCCTCATGTCCGCACCCGCCAGGAGTTGGCGTTAACGCGTTGGCCGCGTAGTTTTTCCGATAGTTTTTTCCCGCCTGTTTGTCGAAGGTAGAAGGAGGGGAAACGTCGCTGTATCGGCTGTTTTCAGAGCGTAGTCTCTTTCCCCATTCTATTTCCAACTTATGGAACCCGAAAAAACCCAAGAAAAAACTACGGAGAAAAACGTAGTAAGATTTGATGAGTTGAACCTCTCCGCTGAGGTGCAGCGCGCCATCACCGAGATGGGCTACGAGGAAGCTTCGGCCATCCAGGCCGCCGCCATCCCCGTGCTACTCGCCGGCAAAGACGTTATCGGCCAAGCCCAAACGGGCACCGGCAAAACCGCTGCTTTCTCTATTCCCGCCATTGAGGGCGTCGACGGCGACTCGCGCGACGTGCAGGTGCTCGTGCTTTGCCCCACCCGCGAACTCGCAGTGCAGGTATCGGGCGAAATCCAGAAACTGGGCAAGTATAAGCGCGGCCTGGCTGTGGTGCCGATTTACGGTGGCAGCAGCTACGACCGCCAGTTCCGGGCCTTGGAGCGCGGCGTGCAAATCGTCATCGGTACCCCCGGCCGCGTGATGGACCACATTGAGCGCGGCACGCTGAAGCTCGACAAGACCACGAAAATCATCCTCGACGAAGCCGACGAGATGCTCGACATGGGTTTCCGCGAGGACATCGAGTTCGTGCTCAGCAAAATGCCGGCTGATCGCCAGACGGTGTTTTTTTCGGCCACGATGAGCAAGCCCATCATGGAGTTGACCAAAAAGTACCAGCGCGACCCGCAGGTAGTGAAGGTCAACCACCAGACGATGACGGTAACCAACATCGAGCAGAGCTACTTCGAGGTGCGGGGCCCCCAGAAAAAGGACGTGCTCACGCGCATCCTCGACATGTACAACCTGAAGTCGACCATCGTATTCGCCAACACGAAGCGCATGGTGGACGAGATTGTTGCCGACCTGCAAGCCAAAGGCTATTTCGCCGAGGGCCTGCACGGCGACATGGGCCAGCAGCAGCGCCAGAACACGCTCGATAAATTCCGCAAAAACACCCTCGAAGTGCTGGTGGCCACCGACGTGGCCGCCCGCGGCATCGACGTGGAAAACGTGGAGGCCGTGTTCAACTACGACCTGCCCGCCGACGAAGAATATTACGTGCACCGCATCGGCCGCACGGGCCGCGCCGGCAAGTCGGGCAAAGCCTTTACCTTCGTGAGCGGCCGCGACATCTATAAGCTGCGCGACATCATGCGTTTCACCAAGGCCCAGATCAAACTGGAGCAGGTGCCGTCGTTCGCCGACGTATCGGAAGTGAAAACTACGCTGTTTCTGAACCAGATCAAGGAACTGGTGGAGAAGGGCAACCTAGAGAAATACGTGGGCCGCGTGCAGCGCCTGCTCGACCAAAGCGAGGAAATTACTTCGCTCGACATCGCCGCCGCGCTGCTCAAGATGACTATGAAGGAAGACAAGCGGGCCGAGCAAAGCCTCGACGCCAGCCGCACGGCTGGGGTGGTACGCACCGGTTTCACCCGCTTGTTCATCTCGATGGGCAAGAAAGATCGGATTCATCCCCGCGATATCGTGGATCTGATTTCGGAGAGCACCAACTTGCAAGGCGGTAAAGTGGGCGACATCGCCCTCTACGACAAGTTCAGCTTTGTGGAAGTGCCCAGCGAGTTTGCCGACGAGGTTGTGGGCCAGCTGGGCCGCAGTAGCATTCAGGGCCAGCCCGTTAGCTTCAGCATCGCCACGCCCGTGCAGGACGCGGCGGCTAAGGAAGAAGGCAACACCCGGGGCCCCGGCAGCTTCGGCGGCGGCGAGCGCCGCGGCGGCTTTGGCGGCGAGCGCCGCGAAGGCGGCTTCGGTGGCAACCGTGGCGGCGGCAGCTTCGGCGGCAACCGCGGCGGTGGCAGCTACGGCGAGCGCCGCGAAGGCGGTTCGGGCGGCGGCTACAAAGGCAACCGCGACGGTGGCAGCAGCTACGGCAACCGCGGCGGCGCCAGCGACCGGCCTGCTTACGGCGACCGTCCGGCCTACGGCGACCGCCCCAAACCCTATGGCAACCGTGGCGCTGCTGGCGACCGCCCAGCGTACGGCAGCAAGCCCTACGGCAACAAAGGCGGCACCCGTGACAACGACGCCCGCCCGCCCCGTACCGAAAGTTTCGACGAGTAGGCAATCCGGAAGACCTTAGCCACTCGTAAATTAGACGGGTTGGCTAAGGCCTCCTACTGGTTCTTATTAGCGTGAAGTATTGAGTTAAATTAATTATAGGCCAATAAAAAAGCCGCTCAATTGAGCGGCTTTTTTATTGGCCTATAATTAGCGTTGCTTCCTCGACGGCACTGGATTAGGTTAATAAATCCGTCATCGAATGCGGCGAGTCATTTATTTCGACGAATCGCGCAGCGACTTGATCTTGTCGTAGGCTTCGTGGATGCCTTGCGACTGCTTTTCGAGTACCGTTTTCAAAGCGCTGGGGAGGTCCTGGGCCTTAAGGGCAGTTTCGTAAGCTTTCTTGGCGTAGTCTTCGCCGCGCTCGCACTCGGTCAGGACGGCGTGGTTGTCTTTGCTGGTCAGGGCCGCCTTAAGGTTGATCCAGGCGCGGTGTACGGTACCGGTTACCGATGAACCTTCGTCGGTTTTGGGGTGCAGGTCCAGCTTGAACATCTGGTCCTCAATCTCGGTGATGTAACCGGCGCGCTGCACGGCCAGGTGCTTGAAGGTGTCTTTCAGCGATGAATCTTCCACGTCAGTCATGGCGTCGGCGTAGCCTTTCTGGCCATCTTTCAGGGTTTCAACCAGTTCGTTGAGCAGGGCTTGGGTGGCTTTGGCTTCCATGGGGAAAAGGAAATGCTAGGGTGAGAAACTATGCCCTTGTTTACTACCGGAGCCCGGGGAAGGTTACAGCCGGCCTTTTATTGGAGCTGTTGGCAGGTGAAGGGCAAATTAATTAGTGCCTCAGGCCCACGCTAGGGTCCTCAGGCGCCCACTGCGGCCACCGGTACCGCGGTCGTGTTGCCCAGTTGCGCCATGGCTTGCCCAGCCAAAAAGCCCGTTGTCCAGGCCGCCTGGAAATTAAAGCCTCCCGTAATGCCGTCAATATCGAGCACTTCGCCGGCAAAGTGGAGGCCGGGTGCGCAGCGACTCTGCATAGTTTGTAAGTCGATGTCGGCCAAGGAAATGCCGCCGCAAGTCACGAATTCCTCCTTATAGGTAGTCTTGCCGCGCACGGCCAATGGGGTGCGCAATAGTAGCTCCAGTAAGCGGTTCTGGGCCTTGGCGGCGAGGTCGCTCCAGCGCACGTCGGGGCCGATGCCGGCCTGCTCGGCCAGGGTGCGCCACAGGCGCTGGGGCAGGCCGAGCTGGGGGTTGGCGGCGATGCCTTTGCGGCCGTTTTCCTGCCGGAACTGGTGCAGCCAGGGCCGCAGTGTGTCGTCGGTATGGTCGGGCAGCCAGTTGATGAGCGCCGTGCCGGTGTAGTTTAGCTCGCTCAGGCGCCGGGCCCCCCAGGCCGAAAGCTTGAGCACGGCCGGCCCACTCACGCCCCAGTGCGTGACGAGCAGGGGCCCCTCGTAGTGCAGCTTCTCGCCGGCCAGCGTCACGCGGGCGCGGGGCACGCTCACGCCGGGCAGCTCGCGCAGCGGCGATTCGGGCACGTTGAAGGTGAAGAGCGACGGCACGGGCTCGGCCACGGCGTGGCCCAGGGGGCGCAGCCAATCGTACTGGGCACTTTTGGGCTGGCCGCCGGTGGCCACCAGCAGGCGCGCCACGGCTAGCGTGGGGCCCGGCCGGCCGGTGCCAGCTAGCTGCAATTGGAAGCCGCCGCCGGGCAGCGGCATGATTTCTTCCACGGCCGTGTTGGTGAAAACCTGCACACCGGCGCGGCGGGCGGCGTCTTCCAGGGCCCGGGCAATGGTCTCGCTGCTGTCGGTGGTGGGGAACATGCGGCCGTCGGCCTCGGCCTTGAGGGCCACGCCGCGCTGGGCAAACCAGGCCACGGTGTCAGCCACTCCGAATCGCTGGAACGCCGCCTTCAGGGCCTTGCCGCCGCGCGGGTAGTGGGCCACGAGCTGGGCGGCCGAGTCGCAGGCGTGCGTCACGTTGCAGCGGCCGCCGCCCGAGGCGCGCACTTTGCCCAGCAGCTTGCCGGTCTTTTCGAGTAGCAGCACGGGCTGGCCGGGGTTAGCTTCGGCGCAGGCAATGGCCCCGAAAAAGCCGGCTGCCCCGCCGCCCAGCACGGCTACCACGGGGACGTTGGAAGGAAAATTATTCACAACGCAAATTTACGCACGGGCACGGGCCCCCAGCTCCTTAGCAATAAGGCAGGGCCGCCAGCACATCGTCGTGCTGAAACACGTAAGGCAGCATTTCGCGCACCAGGCTACTGTCGATGGTTTTGCCGGTGGGGCCGGTTTCGGGGTAGAATGTGGGGGGCACGAGGCCGAGGTAGCTGGCCGCGGCGGGGTAAAAATCGCGCCGCAGCGGGTGCCCGGCGGCCGCCACGTTGAAGGTGTGGCCCCAGGCCTGGTGCTCGATGATGGCGGCCAGCACGCCCACCGCATCGGTAAGGTGCAGCAGGTTGACGGGAGCGTTGCCCTGGGCTAGCTCCTGGCGGCCGGCCAAGAAGCGCCCCGGGGCCCGGCCCGGCCCGATGAGGCCCCCCAGGCGCACGACTGTGCTGCGCCACTGCCCGTAGCGCGGCACGAAGTGGCCCTCGGCCCGCAGCACATCCGAGGCGGCGTCGCGGTTGCTGGTAGCATCGGCTTCGCGCATGAGCCGCGGCTCGTCGGGGTACACGCTGGTAGAGCTTACGAACAGCACGTGCCCGATGCCAGCCGCCGCTACGGCCCGGTGCACGGGCCGCAGCAGGGCGGGGTAGCCCCCCGCGGCGGCGGTGCGGGGCGGCACGTTCAACACGAGCACGTCGGCGGCGCGCAGTAAATTCGTTAGCTGGTCGTAGGCGGCCGGGCCAAATTCGGCGCCGAGCTGCAACAGGTGCGGCTGCACCCCCATTTCAGCCAGCACTGGCAGCTGCGACGGGGTAGTGGTGGTGCCCACCACGGGGTGCCCGGCGGCCAGCAAGTGCCGGGCCAGGGCCGTGCCCAGCCAGCCGCACCCCAGCAAAACTACGGTGGGCAACTTGGGCAAAGGAGCAAGGGGAGCCGGATTCATAAGCGCAGGGTAAAAGTGAAGCGCAACAATAAACAGCAAAACTGCGAAGGAAACCATCAGTAATATATACTTCTACCAATAAAACTTTTGCCAGTGGGCCCCGGCCCGGGCCCCACCGTACCTTCGGCCGGCCAATTTCTCACCTTCTTTTTCGTGCATCTTATATGACCATGCCCTTTGCCCAACCCATGCTGCGCGACAACGCCCTGGCTGGTAAAACCATCATCGTGACCGGCGGCGGCACTGGCCTGGGCCGCGCCATGACTACGTATTTCCTGCAATTAGGGGCCCAAGTCACCATCACCAGCCGCAAGATGGACGTGCTCGAAGCTACCGCCGCCGAGCTGCGCGCGCAAACCGGCGGCCGGGTACTGGCCGTAGCCTGCGACGTGCGCAAGTACGACGAGGTGGAAGCCATGCTGGCCGCCACCATCGCCGAATTTGGCGGCGTGGACGTGCTGCTCAACAACGCCGCCGGCAACTTTATTTCGCCTACCGAACGCCTGAGCCACAAGGCGTTCGACGTGATTGTGGACATCGTGCTGCGCGGCTCTTACAACTGCACCCTGGCCGTGGGCAAGCGCTGGATTGCCGACAAAAAGCCCGGCACCATCCTCAACATCGTCACCACCTACGCCTCGGTGGGCTCCGCTTTTGTGGTGCCCTCGGCCGCCGCCAAGGCCGGCGTGCTGGCCATGACCCGCTCGCTGGCCGTGGAGTGGGCCAAGTACGGCATCCGCAGCAACGCCATTGCGCCGGGGCCCTTCCCGACGGAGGGGGCCTGGAGCCGCCTCTTCCCCGAGCCGCTGGCCAGCCAGCTCGATCCCGCCGCCAGCGTGCCCCTCAAGCGCGTGGGCCAGCACCAGGAGCTAGCCAACTTGGCCGCCTATTTGGTTTCGGATTTTTCGGCCTACGTCAACGGCGAAGTGGTCACCATCGACGGCGGCGAGTGGCTCAACGGCGCCGGCGAGTTCAACAAGCTGGGGGCCCTTACGCCCGAAATGTGGGACCAAATTGAGAAAAATATGCGCCGCTAAAGACCGCAGACTTAACGGATTTCTGACGGATTTAACGGATTTTTTCGAGGTTCCGCACTTGATAATACGGGATCAATAAAAAATCAACAGATAAAAAAGGCGCCTCGCTTGGGTCGCTTTTTTTATCTGTTGATTTTCGAGCATCATCTCGTTAGGAGCGGAACCCCAAAAAATCCGTTAAATCTGTGGTCAGAGCTTATAGCCGCGGTAGTTCTTGGTGAACTCCTCGGTTGGAATGGGCTGGTTTACTACGAGGTTATAGAATTCGAATTTTTCGAACAGGCCCCGGTCGTCGCGCACGTCCACCACGATGGGCAGGTAATTCTGGGGGTCGACGCACAAGGTAACGCGGCGGCCGTAGCCGTTGGGTACCTGCAGCACCTGGCCTTCGGTTAGCGCTGCGCCGGGGCTCAGGTTGTTGCGCTCCAGGATGCGGTACTCGCCGCAGCCGAACCGTTCAGCCACGGCGGCCACGGTTTCTTTTTTACCGGTGCGGTAGGGTACGTAGCGAAATTGCGGGAAATCAGAACGCAGCACGTGGCACGGGCGGCCCAGCACCGTGGTGTCGCCGGTATAGCGAAACGTGCAGCTGTACGCAGCGTCCTGGCGCAGAGCAGTTGGGCGCAGCAGGTCGGCGATGGTGCCGAAGCCGGCCTGCAACACGGTGTGGTGCTGGCCCTTGCGCATCAGGGCCCCCGTGGGGTCGAGGCTGAGCGTGACGTACGGGAAACTGGCCGGGTATACCCAGGCATCGCCGTCGTTTTGGCCCGCTACCCACAGCACCTCCACGTTCTTATTATCCTTTAAGTACACCCGGAAAGGGTTGAAAGACAGTTTCATGAGGCTGCTGGAAGGCTTGATTTCCCGGCCGAGCCGCTCCTGGGCTCTGGCCGCGCAACGCAGGTAGCGTAGGTTCTCAATAGCGCTGGTCATGCGCTCCACCAATTGCCCCGTGGTGATGCCCGGGGCAGGCCGGGCCGCCGTCAGTAGGCTGCCCAACGCTACCGATACAACTGCTAAAAATATAAAACGGCGAATAAGTAAAACAGTCATTAACGCAAAAGGTAAAAGATGGCCAGGGGCCCCAGCCCTAGTTCAGGCTGATGACGGGGAAACGGGTAGCTACCGAATCGAGAATAAACAGTTTATCAATTTCAATGCCGTGAAAATAACGGTACAGTGGAAATTGCTCCACAATGGAGCGTACTGCGCCTGCGTCGTCGCCGTTGACGGTGATCCAGCCCCGGCAACGGTCGGCACTGATGGCATAGGTTTCGATAACTTTTTCCGATAAAAGGCGATTGATCACCGAGCAGTGCCGGGGAATAAGTGCCAGGAAATCGTCTTCGTAGGTATCTGGCAATGAAATAGTAATGACGAACGTGGGCATAGCAAGTAGAAAAGCAAACCCAAAAAAATGCTGGGCTAACAGCAGCTGCGCGGGCCTACGAATGCCCTAACTCAGCCACCGCGGGCAGCGAAGCATCGCCTCGAGCGGGCTCCGCCGCCGTGTCGGGCGCGTCGATTAGGTCGCCACCCTGAGATTTTTCCCATTCCTGAAACTTGACGATTTCAACCTGGAACTTGCCCACAAACCAACTTACCAGGCTTAAATCGTCGAGGAAGCCGACGACGGGGATAAAGTCAGGAATTAAATCAACCGGCGACAATACGTAAAGCAACACCGCCAGCCCCGATACGATGGTGTTATTGGAAACCTGGCGGTAGTCGCCGCTGATGTAGCGGCGTACCAGCCGCACCAGCGTCAGGGCCACGTTTATTAATTGCTTAAATTTATTGTCTTTACTTTTTTCGGTAGATAGTTTGGTGGCCACCTCGTTCAGGATGGCGACTACTTTGAACGGACGCCCGAGAAGCTTAGTGGCTCGTTGAAGAAACAGGTTGAAAACAGCATTTTTAGAAATGCGAAAGCCTTTTTCGGCGAGACTGGACATGATATGCGGGCTATAGATTAATGAGCCGGATACGCACAACCGTAACCGGATGTTCCTAGGGCTGCGCCGCCGCGGGGGCCGCCCGTTCAAACAGCGGCGTGGTGCCGCCCACCCAGTCTTTATCTTTGTTAAAGTCGACGCCGATCATGGCGCCGCGGCTTAGGCGAGCCAGGCCGGTGAGCAGGCGTGGGCGCGCTTCGCCGCGCTGCCACACGTACAGCAACCGGATTTCGCACTTCACAAGTTCGTCGGGGGCCTGCACCACGGGCGCGTAAGCCACTTTGCGCTGCAACAAATAATGCGCCTTGTTGGGTAGCGCGTCGAGGTCGGCGGCGGTAAAATCCAGCTTCACCCCGGCCCCGGCAAACGAGTAGAGCGGCTTCAATACGTAGTTTTCCAAATCCGGTGGGTACGTTGCCAAATCGCTCACGTAGTAGCTCGTTGGCACGAAAGGGCCCCGCAGCAGCGGCATGGTGAACTTGCTGACGCGGAAAAACCAATTCGGGTGGCCCACCCATTCCACGTCCACGTCGTCGGTCAAATTAAACTCGGTTTTTAGTTCCGGGTGGCGCGCCAGCTCATCGAAAATAATCCGGTTGTAAATGCGCTTAATCGGGATTTTGCGCCCATCTTTCTCGTAAAATAATTGCCGGCCCCTTTTGCGCACATCACCTAAATGTACAGCTTCGATGCCCCACGCTTTTTTTGACAGTGCGAAGTCAATCCGGGTCTTTTGCAGCGTAGGAAATAATTCCAGCAGCACCACATTTTCGGCCGCTTCGTTGCCCAGAATTAATTGGCGCATTTGCGCGTGGTACGCCTCGACATCGGGCACGCCCAAAAATGCCGACACGCCATCGGCAATAGGGTAGTGCTGGCGGAAAATGCCAGGCAGCCAGGCCTGGAAGGCGTAGAGCGACGGGAACCCTTGCAGCTCAATCAGCTGGGGTTCCAGCTCGCCCTGTGCGTCGCGGCATACGGCAAAATCAAACGTCAGGAATTCAGGCCGCTCGTCTTCGTTGGGTACGCGCTGGTGGGGCGGGATGGCGGCCTCAGTGCGCGCCTTGAAGTTTGGCTGCGCGATGACGTCGATTAAATTCTCGCCGGCGGCAATTAATTTGTCACGTAAGGCAGCGGGCACAAAAACCGGGGTTTCGGCCACCCGAAAATCCAGTTGGCCGGGCAATTGCTGGTCCATGTCGGCCATCATATCCCGGTACGTACCCGGCGAAAACGCGGCGTTGAAAACCTGGCGGTATGCGCGAATCATAAGCGAAGCGGGCTGAAGTAAATTAACCGGGCAATTAATTAGCGACTGCTAATTAATTGCCCGGTAGCAAATCAGTTGGCCAGGGCCAGTGCGGGGGCGAACTGGGCTACGGCCAAGCGCAAAAACGTGGGCACCACAATTCCTTCGGTAAGCTCGATGGTGGCGGGGTCGGCAAGTAAGCGCACCATTTCGTCGTACTTATCCTCGCCGTAAGCGGTGATTACCTGCTGCTTGCGCTCGTCGGTGAGCATATAGCGGAGTATGCCTTCGCCGTCGGCTTCGGGGTGGAACTGGGTGCCGAGCACCTCGGGCGAAAAGCGGATGGCCATCACGGCGCGGGCCAGCGCCACATGGGGGCGCTCTTTTTCGAGGCACAATATTTCGGCGCCCAGGGCCCCCAGCCGTTCCAGATTGGGGTGGGTGAGTTGGTAGTCGCGCGAGTCGACGGCGAAAAACGGCTCCGGTAGCGCGTGCAGCACCGGGTCGGCGTGGCCAGCATCGGTGAGGTGCACGGGCATTACCCCAAACGAGGTGGATTTGCGCTTGCCCAGCTCGCCCAAGCCCAGGTGACGGCTCACGAGCTGAAACGAGTGGCAAATCAACAATAAATATTTGCGGGGTCCCAGCGTTTGGTTGTGGGCAAACAACTCGTCAACGAATTGGAAATAATTATTTTCCCACGCGTCATCGGTAGCCAAGGGGCTGCCGGGGCCCCCGGAGGAAATAAATACGTCGAAGTCGGTGAGGCGTGGCAACTGGTCCTGGCCCCGCACATCGAAGGTTTCGGTGGCGAAATGAATACCGTGTTCGGCCTCGGCGCGGCGGATGAGCTGGCGAATGCAGCGCATGCCCTCATTGGCTGCGCCCATATACATATCCAGAATAGCTAAACGAATGGTAGGCATGAAAACGAAGAATTTGGTAATCAACGACAACGCGTGGAGTGGGATAAACAGAAACGCCAACTGAGTGGCTGGCGTTCTGGTTTAGTAAAGCCCCAAAATTACAACCCGTGCATGGTTTCGGCCAGGATGTAGTCCACGACCTTGGTGAGGTCGCCGGTTTCGCGGAACACGGCCAGCTGGCGGTCGGCACCGCTGCCCATTTCCATCATTTTCAGGATGTATTCTACCTCGTGGCGGCTGCCCAACTCGTCGAGGACATCGTCCACAAAGTCGAGCAGCTCCAGAATCAGGGCCCGGGTAGGTACTTCTTGCTGCTTGCCAAAGTCAATCATGGTACCATCGAGGCCGTAGCGGGCGGCGCGCCACTTATTTTCCTTGATAAGGGCGCTGCGGTAGAGGCGGAAGTTGAGGTTCTGGCGCTTGAGCTTGTAAATTTTTGCCACCAGGGCCTGCATGATGGCGGCCACGGCGATGGTTTCGTCGGGGCGCATCATCATGTCGCAGATGCGGTACTCAATGGTGTCGAAGAACGGGTGCAGGCGCAAATCCCACCAGATTTTCTTGCCGTTGTCGATGCAGCCGGTCTTGATCAGCAGCTGAATAAATTCGTCGTAGTCGCTGGCGCTCGTGAAATACCCCGGGATGCCGGTGCGCGGAAACCGCTCGAACACCTTGGTGCGGAACGACTTATAACCCGTTTCGCGTCCTTCCCAAAACGGCGAGTTGGTGCTCAGCGCAAACAAGTGGGGCAGGAAGTAGCGCAGCGCGTTCATCATGTACACGCCGATGTCGCGGTTTTCGATGCCCACGTGCACGTGCATCCCAAACACGAGGTTGGACCGGGCAGCCTCCTGCAATTCCTCCACAATTTTGTCGTAGCGGGCATCGGGTGTGATGGGCTGGTCTTGCCAGCGCGAAAACGGGTGGGTACCCGCCGCGCCGATGCGCAGCCCCACATTGCCGGCCAGCTCAATGACCTGGCGGCGCAGATGCAGCACCTCGGTGCGGGCCTCGTGGATATTCTGGCAAATGTTGGTGCCGACCTCCACTACGGACTCGTGCATTTCGGCCTTCACCTGCTCAAGGAGCGTGATTTTGCCGTTTTCCACGATCTTGGACATGTGCGAGCGCAACTCCCGCGTGTCGGGGTCGATGGTCTGAAATTCTTCCTCGATGCCGAGGGTAAACGTGGGCAGCGGCATGGTGGGCGAAGTAGAAAAAGGAGGAAGAAATGACTAAGGGGCCGTGCAAAAAAAAGCGATTTGTCAATTGTTAGTCAGTGGGTTATAGGCCTGCTAACAACTGATAACCAATGCCTGGCAACTTGCCACGGGGCCCCGCCGGCGTGCCCGGGGCCCCGTGGCAAGCCGAATTATTCGGGTTTTTTGGGTGCCGGTTTTTTGGCGGCGGGTTTTTTGGGTGCCCCATCGGCCTTGGGGGCCGCCGCCGCTTTAGGCGCAGCAGGCTTTTTGGGCGTGGGGGTGGGGGCGTTGGCCATCGTGAACTCGGTGGGGGCCCCGCTACGGGCGCGGTGCGGGTGCACGAAAGTGCCCCAGGTGAGGTTATCCTGGCCGGGCTTCTGGGCCTGGGCGCGGGCAATGGCCATGTTGGCGGCGGCTTCCACCACCCACTCGAAGTTCTTCTCTCCCACCGAGTTAATGTCGGCGTCGGGGGCCGGATTGCCGAAGTCGATGGCCAGCGGAATGCCGTCGCGCACGGCAAATTCCACGGTGTTGAAGTCGTAGCCCAGGCCCTCATTCAGCTTCAACACGTACTCCTTCATGGTGGCCAGCAGCTTTTCACCGGCTTCGCCCGTCGTTTTCATCTCGGTGGCGTAGCGCAGGTGCGGCTCGTTGCGGGGCTCGTAGGGCATGATGAGCACCTCGGTGCCGCCAATGCAGTAGCAGCGGAAATAATCGGTGAAGTCCACCGACTCCTGGAGCAGCATTACCAGCTGTCCCGTCTCGGCGTAGGCCCGGAAAAAATCGTCGGGCGAGTGGAGCTTGTACACGCTTTTCCAGCCGCCGCCCGAGTGGGGCTTCATGTAGGCCGGGAAGCCGATGTGGGCAAAGGCCTTTTCCCAATCCATCATGTTCAGGTTGCGGAACGAGTTCTCGCCCGTGTCGCTGGGGCGCTCTTTGCTGGGCAGCAGCAGGGTTTTGGGCACTGGCACGCCCAGGCGCACGGCCAGCGCGTTGTTGAAGAATTTTTCGTCAGCGGACCACCAGAACGGGTTGTTAATCACCGCCGTGCCCATTAGGGCCGCGTTTTTCAGGTAGGCGCGGTAGAAGGGCACGTCCTGCGAAATGCGGTCAATGATGACGGCGTAGTCGGGGGCCACGTGCTGCTCCACGTCGTCAATTTTTACAAATTCGGCGCGGATGTCGGCCGGGGCCTTGGCGTTCACACGGTCAATAAAGGCCTGCGGAAACGTGTTTTCCTGGCCAAAGAGGATGCCAATTTTTTTCATGGGAAAGGGTGTTGGTGGTATTGGGAGTAGAGAGAGGCTAAAGCTAAATCGTATTCAGGTACTGCGGGAACATTTCGCGCCACACCGGCCAGTCGTGGGTGCCGTAGGGGTTCACGTCGAGGCGGTACGGGATGCCCTTTTGGCTTAGCAGGGCGGCCATCTGGTAGTTGGATTCCTTGCAAAAATCGTGTTCAGCCGTGCCCATGATGATATTCATCCACTGGAAATGCTCGCTGTGGGCCCCGGGCATGAACTCGGGCGGGTTGTTGTAATACACGTTTTCGTCGTGGTAGCCGTCGATAAACTGGCGGATGTCGAACGCCGCGCCCATCGTAAAGAGGTGCGCCACCTGGTCGGGGTGCCGAAACGCGAAGTTGAGCGCGTGGTAGCCGCCAAAGCTGCACCCGGCCACGGCAATCTTGTCCACGTTGCACTCCTTCTGGAGTTGCGGCACTAACTCTTCGCAGAGAAACCGGTCGTAAAAAATGTGGTTCTGCACCCGTACGGCGGGCGCTAAGTCCTTGGCGTACCACGAGTAGCGGTCGATGCTGTCGATGCAGTACAGCTTCACGCGGCCGGCCTCCACCAGCGGGCGGGCGGCTTCGACGAGGTTGAAGTCGCGGGCCTCGTAGTGGCGGCCACCCGACGTGGGGAAAATGACCACGGGGTAGCCCCAGGTGCCGAACACGAGCAGGTCGATGTCCTGGCCCAGGTGGTGCGAATAAAAGCGGCGGTGCTGTTCGTGCAAAATCGGGGGCGGGGGGGATAAGGGTGGAAGGCTAGGCCGGCTGGCGCGGCAAACTAGCAAGAAAATTATTGGCCGTAGAAATAAAGGGGGAAATAATGTTGCGGGCCCCGCCAAATGCCTAGGGTCCCGGCCGGGTTTTTACGGCAAGTGCTGGGGCTGCTGTTACTTTGCCGCATGATTGTGGTAAATGCAGACGCGGCGTTGCTGGCCGTGCGGCAGCGTGAAGAAGTGCTGGCGTCGGAGTTTTTGGGCCGCCTAGTGGCGGTGAGCGTGCTGCTGCCCCCCGGCCACGACGCGGCCCGCCCCGCGCCCTACCCCGTGCTGTACCTCAACGACGGCCAGGACCTGGCGCGCCTGCACCTGCGCGCTACGCTGGCCGCGCTGTGGGCCCAGGGGCCCCTGGGGCCCTTCGTGGTGGTGGCCCCCCACGCCAACGAGCAGCGCCTGCACGAGTACGGCATCGCCGGCCGGCCCGACTACAACGGCCGCGGCAACCGCGCCGACGCCTACACCGCCTTTGTGCTGCGCGAGCTACTGCCCTGGGCCCAGGCCCAGTGCCGCGCCACCGCCGACCCCGCCGAAGCCGTTTTTGCCGGGTTTTCGCTCGGCGGGTTGATGGCCTTCGACGCCGTGTGGCACCATCCCGAGGCGTTTGCGCGGGCGGGGGCCTTCTCGGGCTCGTTTTGGTGGCGCGGGCGGGCCGTGGGCGACGGCTACACGCCCGCCGACCGCCTCATGCACCAGCAGATCCAGGCCCGCCCGGCGCATCCTGCCCACGCCTTCTGGCTGCAAACCGGTACGCTCGACGAGCGCAACGACCGCAACGAAAACGGCGTCATCGACGCCATCGAAGACTCCCTGGACCTGGTAGAAGCCCTGCAGGCCCAAGGCCTCGACGTGGCCCGGCAGTTGCGTTATGTGCAGGTGGAAGGCGGCCATCACCACCCCGACACCTGGGGCCGGGTGCTGCCCGATTTCCTGGCCTGGGCTTTTGGGGCCCCCGCCGCGGTGGCCGCGCTGCCACCGCCGCTGCCCGTGGTGCGCCTGCACGTCGACCCGCACCCGGCCCCCGCGCTGGCTTTGCCGGCGGCCGTGGCGGCGGTGCCGGCCAGCATCAACCTGCCGCCGCCGGCCCACCACGCCGCGGGGCCCCCACTGGTTCTCTGCTCACCAACCCCCACCGCTGCCATGCGTACTACCCGCCCCGAAGCCGGCGATTTCGCCCCTTTCTACGAGACCTACGTAGCCCTAGTACCCGCCGGCCACGACCCCCTGGCCGCCCTGCGCGCCCAAACCGCCGAGGTGCAGGCCACGTTCGGGGCCCTCACCGACGCCCAGGCCCAAACTGCCTACGCCCCCGGCAAGTGGACGCCCAAGCAGGTATTGCTGCACCTGGCCGATGCCGAGCGCATATTTGCCTACCGGGCCCTGCGTTTCGCCCGCGCCGACGGCCAAGCGCTGGCTGGCTTCGATGAAAACGCCTACGCCGACACCGGCGATGCCAACGCCCGTTCTGTGAGCGACTTGCTAGTGGAATATACCACCACGCGCGCCGCCACGCTGGCTCTGTTCGAGGGCTTCAAAGATGCGCAGCTCGACCGGCGCGGTACCGCCAACGGGGCAGCCGTTACGGTGCGGGCCCTGCTGTTCATCTTGCCCGGCCACGAGCGCCACCACCTCCACGTGTTCCACGAGCGGTACGTGCCGGTGCTGCATCCGTAAATAAACTCCGAAGATTTTTTACCTTCGCCTTGCACAACACGCGGCGCGCCGCCGCGTTTTTCACCTGTTTCCATCCTTAACCCTGCTTTTCAACCATGGCCAAGAGCACCGACGCCCGCAAAGAGAAAAAGAAAGAGCCCGCTAAAACCACCAAGGAGAAAAAAGCGGAGAAAGACGAGAAGAAGCGCCAAAAAGACATGCGCCAGGACTAATCCTGAACCACGGATTTATCGGATTAGCCGGATTTATCGGGTTTTGGGGATAATTGCTTTGCCGCATACATTCCCCATCAACGTAAAAAAAAGCCCGCTTCAGCGGGCTTTTTTTGTCCAGAACTGTCAACTTGATAGTAATCGTCCCCGAAATCCGGCTAATCCGATAAATCCGTGGTTTAGAGCGAATTTCAGGTTACTGTACGTGGTATCCACAATGGTCAAACCAGTTTCTAGCATCCTGCTCACTTATCCATTCAGTGGCCGTCTGGATAACGCCTTCCAGCGCTTCTCGGGTGCGGGCCTGGGCCCTGCGCAGCCAGGTTTTGAGCTTGCTGAAGGCCAACTCAATGGGATTGAAGTCAGGCGAGTAAGGGGGTAAGTAAAGCAGGCGGGCTCCGCGGGCTTCCACGAGTTGGGCCAGTCCAGCGACTTTATGGGCCGGCAGGTTGTCGAGCACGACCACGTCGCCGGGCACCAGGGTGGGGCCGAGCACCTGGTCGAGATAGGCGGCAAACACGTCCCCGTTGACGGCCCCGCTCAGGGTCATGGCCGCTTGCAGGCCGGTGGGCGTCAGGGCAGCTACGAGCGTCACGTTCGGCCCCCCGTGCAGGGGCGTGGCCTGGTGGGCGCGCTGCCCGCCTTCGGCCCGGGCGTAGCGGCGGCAATAGGTCAGGTTGGTACTGGTCTCGTCCACGAACTTCAAACAGGTGAAATCTGCGGCTTGCACCGCTTCGACAAAGGCCCGGCGCAGGGCTACGACCCGCTGGGTGTCGCGCTCAGCGGCGTGAACGCTCTTTTTTTTCGCCGCCAATCCAGCGCCTGCACGGCTCGCCACAAGGTCGATTGGCTCACGGCCGGACCACCAATGGCGGCCAGCCAGGTGCACAATTCGGCCAGCGTGGCATCGGGCTCCTGGCGCAGGCAGGCCCGCAATTCGTTCCGGGCGGCCGCGTCCAGTTCCGGCGCTGGACCAGGATGCGGGGGCAGTGCCGCCACCGAGCCCGTAGTGCGCTGGCGGTGCAGCAGCTTTTCCACAAACGACACCGAGACGCTGAACTGGGCGGCCACGGCTGGCATGGTGCGGCCGGGCTGCGCACTAGCGGCCGCCACGCGTTCGCGCAAATCAAGAGAATACGCTTTCATAATCAGAAGATACCACCAAACCCGTATACTATTCTGAAATCCGCTCTAGATAGTATAGTAGGGCTCTTTTTCCTTGTCGTGGTAGCGTAAGTAGCCGTGCAGCACTAGTTTTATCAGCATCTGGTAAGCGCGGCGTTTACCAAAATTTACTAGTTTCATAAATTGTGGCAGCGTGAGGCGCGGGTGGGTTTTGGCGTACTCAATGGCTGCTAACTCGTGCCGGTTCAGGGGGACGCGCTCGAAAATAGGTTCGGTAGGAGGGGCCTGGCGCTCGAGCACCTGCTCGGTGAGGCGGCTGGTTTGTACGCTTTGGTCGCGCACCCGCACGTAGCCGCGCCAGTCGCCGGGGGCTACCTGGGCCCGGTGGGGCTTGGCGATGCTCTCGGGCACCGTCACCACTAGCACCGTGCGCCCGTCGGCCTCCACCTCACGGAAGCGCAGGTCCGTCAGCGGCGGCTCGATGTGGTGGGCCGCGGCATTGCGCAACACAAACAATTCCTCTTCCGCGTCGCGCACGCCCACCACCCGGCCCGCATCGTCGACGCCCACTAGCACGTGGCCCCCGCGTGTATTGGCCAGGGAGGCTAATGTGCGCGAAATGCGGTGTACATGGGTGGTTTTCTGCTTGAACTCCAGCGTTTCGCCCTCGCCGCGGGCAATCATCTCGGCTAAATCCATGCGGCCTTGTACGCGGGCCGAAACTAAAACGTGCCGCCCCGGTAAAACCGGAACGGCACGTTTTTATGGGCTATTGACTAATAGTTTTTTTACAAATCCAGTCCAGCCCGACTGAGTAGCAAGCTAACAGCTTAAAAAGGCAGGTCGTTGTCGTCGTCGCTGGCGATGGGGGCTGCCGAAGGCTGGGCCCGCAGGGTCGGGTTTTGGTTTTGAGCGGCGGGGCGCGGGGCGGCCTGCTGCTGGGGCTGGCCGCCGTAGTTGGCTGCGCCGCCACCGCCTTGGGCGGCGCCGGCGGGCTCGATGCGCCAGGCTTCCAGGTTGGTGAAGTACATCATCTGGCCGTTTTTGTTATAGCCGCGGCCACGCAGGTTGAAGGCAATTTTCACCTCGTCGCCCACTTTAAACTGGTCCACCAGGCTGGTTTTATCCATCACCAGCTGGAACTTGATTTGCTCGGGGTACTGGCCGTCTTGCACTTCCAGCACAAACTCGCGCTTGCGGAATTTCTCGCTGATTTGCTGCTCGTCGAAAATCTCAATCAGGCGGCCGGTTACATCGTAAGCCATAAAACTTGGTCTTTTGGTAGGGTTGAAACTAGAACACCAAACCTACGAAAAAAATCCTTGTTTTGCCCGATTTTGGCTGGCGCGGGGCCCCGGCGGTTGGCCCGTTACCTTTGCTACGTCCATCTTTTCATTTTATAAAAGCCCCTTATGCTCGCCCTGGCCATCCACGGCGGCGCCGGTACCATTGCCCGCGCCACCCTCACGCCCGCCGCCGAAACCCAGTACCGCGCCGCCCTGCAAGCGGCCCTGGCCACCGGCTACGCCGTGCTGGCTGGTGGGGGCCCCGCCCTCGACGCCGTGGAGGCCGCCGTGCGCAGCCTCGAAGACTGCCCGCTGTTCAACGCCGGGCGCGGGGCCGTGTTCACCCACGAGGGCCACCACGAGATGGACGCCGCCCTGGCCTGCGGCCATACCGGCCGCGCTGGGGCCGTGGCCGGCGTGCGCCAGGTGCAAAACCCCATCCGCGCCGCTCGCCTCGTTATGGACGCCACCGAGCACGTGCTGCTGGCCTACCCCGGCGCCGACGAGCTGGCCCTGGAGCACGGCCTGCCCGTGCAGCCGCCCGCGTATTTCTTCACCCAGCAGCGCTACGACCAGCTCCAGGAGGCCATTGCCGCCGGCCGCATGCAGCTCGACCATGCCGCCGCGCCCGCCGCCGACCCAAACTGGAAAAAAGGTACCGTGGGGGCCGTGGCCTGCGACGCCCGCGGCCACCTTGCCGCTGCCACCAGCACCGGCGGCATGACCAACAAACGCTATGCCCGCATCGGCGACACGCCCATCATCGGGGCCGGTACCTGGGCCGACGCCCGCTGCGCCATCAGCTGCACTGGGCACGGCGAGTACTTTATCCGGGCCGTGGCGGCCCACGACGTGGCTTGCCTGATGGAATACCGGGGCCTGAGCTTGGCCGAAGCCACCCGCGTGGTGGTGCACGACAAGCTGGCCCCGGCCGGTGGCGAGGGCGGCCTCATTGCCGTTGATGCCCTAGGTAATTTAGCATTGCCCTTTAATTCAGAAGGCATGTACCGCGCCAGCCGTACGGAACAGAGCGAAGAAGTAACAGCTATTTATTAAATTGCCGGGGCCCCGTGCAGCTACGCACAAAAGCCCCGCCCAGCAGCTGCTGGGCGGGACTTTTGTGCGTAGCTGCACGGGTTAATTGTAGCCATCCAATACATTCTGCAGGGTATTGGCAATCTCAACGTCGTGTGGTGGAGCAAATAATAAATTGTGTTCGCCGGGAATTTCGCGAATATTAATACCGCCCAGCGCGAGGTTTTTCCAGCCCATGTAATGGGCGTCGTGCATGTAATAAAAAGTCTCTTTCACGCGGAATAAATCGAGGGTTATATCCTGGGGGCTAATAACATAGCAGCGAGCTGCTTGGTCGATTACAGCTTCTACTCTAAGCGGTTGTTGGAAAAATAATTCGTGCTGATTTGCCTCTTTATTTCGGAATCGAAGATAATATTTATCAAAAGCTAACTTGGCCGTGGTGTACCGGTGTTTGAGGATGCCGCGCGGATTTTTACCCAATAATATAACGTTGTGAATCAGCATGCCAACATTGTATTTAAGGCGAAAAAAACGCTTTTTTAAGTTGCTTTTCGCACAATACTCCTCGCCGGCATAAGTATCGAAAACAACAAGTGCTTTAATTTTTTTCCCCGAAGCCGTTAGCTGCCGGGCCATCTCGTAGGCAATAATTCCTCCAAAGGAATAACCGGCCAGTGCGTAGGGCCCCACTGCGTCTCTGCCCACGATGGCGGCCACGTAGTGCGCGGCTATTTCCTCGACCGTGCCCAGGGGCTCGTCGATGCCGTTGAGCCCGCGGGCCTGCAAACCGTACACGGGTTGCTCAGAATCTAGGTTTTTGGCCAGGGCGTTAAATATCAATACGTTCAGTCCGGCCCCGTGCACAATGTAGAGCGGGGTTTTGGTGCCGCCGGGCTTAATAGGCACCAGCGAATCCCAGGTGATGAATTTGCTGTCCAACTCCAGCATCGACGCGATTTTTTCCACCGTCGGGTGCTCGAAGAGTGCGGCCAGGGGCAGGCGTTTGCCGGTTTCCTGGGCCAGCTGTGCCATGGCTTGCACGGCAATTAGCGAGTGCCCGCCCAACTCAAAGAAGTCGTCGTATACGCTTACTTTTTCCAGGCCTAGCAGTGGGGCCCAGATGGCGGCTACCATTTTTTCAACGTCGGTGCGCGGGCCGATGTAGCCAACTTTCATGGGGACGGCTTCCGGTTGGCCGGTGCTGGTAGTGGGGGCGGCCAGGCCAGGGTCCGTCAGGCTCGCCAGGGCCAGGCGGTCAATCTTGCCGTTGGCAGTGAGTGGGAAATTAGGCTGGATGGTGAACTTGGCCGGCACCATGTAGGCCGGTAATTGCTTATTCAATAGCTTCTTCCAGGAATTAAGCCGGGTGTCGAGGTCGCTGGGTAGCCAGTTGTCGTCGGCGAGAACGTGGGCGTGCAGGTGGGCCTGGGGGGTGTTGGGGGCCCCCGCCACCACCACGGCGGCCTTTATGCCGTCGATGGTGGCCAGGGCGTGTTCGATTTCGCCCAATTCGATGCGGTAACCCCGTAGCTTCACCTGCTGGTCGAGCCGGCCCAGGCACTGCAATTCGCCGCTGGGCAGGAGCCTGCCCAGGTCGCCGGTGCGGTAGAGCAGGGCCCCGGGCGAGACCCCGAAGGGGTTGGCAATGAACCGCTCACGCGTCAGCTCGGGCCTGTGCAGGTAGCCGTTGGTCACCCCGTCGCCCCCGATGAGCAGCTCGCCAACCGTGCCGGGTTTCACGGCGCGCAGGTTTTCGTCGACGACGTAGAACTGGGTGTTGGCGATGGGGTGGCCGATGGTGATGGGTGCGGCCGGGTCGGTAATTTGTTTGACTGCCGACCAAATGGTGGTTTCGGTGGGGCCGTACAAATTCCACAGCGATTGGCAAAGGGGCACCAACTGCCGGGCTAGCCCGGCGGGCAGGGCCTCGCCGCCGCACAGGGCCTTGAGGGGCAGCGGGCGGGTCCAGCCGGCGTCCAGCAGCATCTGCCAGGTGGCGGGAGTGGCCTGCATGGCGGTAATGCGCGCGGTTTCGAGCAGTTGCAGCAGCAGGTGGCCGTCGCGGGCCTCGGCGGCCTCCGCCAGTACCACCGTGGCCCCGGCAACGAGCGGCAGGAAGAGCTCCAGGCCAGCAATGTCGAAGGAAATAGTGGTGATAGCCAGGAACTTATTCGCTACCTCCAGGCCCGGTACCTGCTGCATGGCGCATAGGAGGTTGACCACGTTGCGATGCGTGACCTGCACGCCCTTGGGCTGGCCCGTCGAGCCCGACGTGTACAGCACGTAAGCCAGTTGGTCGCTCGTTACGGGTACCGCCGGGGCTTGATCGGAGTAACCGGCCATCGCGACCAGGATTTCTTCCAGTACGAGCGCCTGCGCCGGGGCCCCAAAATCGTGGCGGAGCCGGGCCGAGGCGATGAGCACCCGGGCGTTCGAATCGGCCAGCATGTAGGCGATGCGGTCCGGTGGGTACACCGGGTCGAGGGGCAGGTAGGCGGCCCCGCACTTCACGATGGCCAGCAGCGCTACCAGTAGGTCGGGCGAGCGGTCGGCCACCAGCGCCACAACGTCACCCGGCCGCACGCCCTGCGCCAGCAGGTAGTGGGCAAACCGGTTGGCCCGGCCATCGAGCTGCTGGTAAGATACTTCGGTGGAGCCGCATTGCACAGCGGTTTTGGTGGGCGTGGCCCGGGCCTGGGCCGTCACCAGCTGGTGCAGGGTTTGGGTGGCGGGGTAGGGCTGGGCCGTGGCGTTCAGGGCGGAGTAGGCCGGGGCCAGGGGGGCGCGCAGGTCCTGAAGTTTAACGCCCGGGTTTTCGGCCACTTCGGTGAGCAACTGCTCGAAGCGGGCCATCAGCTGGTCGATGGTAGCCGGCTCAAACAGGGCGGCGTTGTACGACCATTCCACGGTCATTGCTGCCTCCGAGCCGCTGGCGTTGACGAATAACTCGAAGTTTTCGTAGGCGCGGGGCAGGCTGGTGAGCTGGTGGGTGAGGCCGTGGAAAGCCACCGCGTCGCCCAAGCCCAGGTCAATGTTGAACACCACCGGCACCAGCGGCAGCCGGCCCCCGCCCCGGGCCACGGGCAACTTTTTGAGCAGGCTGCCGAACGTCAGGTTCTGGTGGTCGTACGCGTCGAAAAGGGCTGTTTTGCGCTGTTTTAGGTAGTCCACGAACCGCAGCTCGCCGGTGGGGCGGCTGCGCAGCGGCAGCAGGTTCACGCAATGGCCCACCAGGCGGGCGGCGCCGAGGGGGGCCTGGCCGGCCGCGGGCAGCCCCACCACCAGGTCGGTTTGGCCGGTGAGCTGGTACAGCAACACCTCAAAGCCAGCCAGTAGCGTGGTCACGAAGCTGCACCCGGCCTTCTGCCCCATTTTCTTGAGGGCCCCCAGCAAAGGGGGGGGCAGCGGGTAGTCCTGGCGGCGGCTGGCATAGGTGCGGGCAGCGGGCCGGGGGAAATCCGTGGGCACGTCGAGCACCGGGACCGCGCCCTGGTACTGCTCCACCCAAAACTGCTTGACGCGCTCGTATTCCGCGCTTTGGTAAAACGCGGCCTGGTCGTCGGCGTAGTCACCGAAGGCGGGCGGGACAGGCAAAAACGGCAGCTTCTGCTGGGCATACGCCGAGTACAACTGGCCCAAATCCTGGAGCATCACGCCGATGGACCACCCATCGCACACGATGTGGTGCGCCGTGAGCGTGAGGCAGTGGTCGGTGGCCGACAGCGCCGCCAGGCTCGCCCGCAGCAGGGGCCCCTCGGTGAGGCTGAATACGTGCTCTGCCTCCATCTGCGCATGCGCAGCCAGCCATTGGCGCTGCTCGGCGGGCGTTTGTTGGGTTAGGTCGTGGTAGGCAAGCGGCAGCGGCTCGGGGGCCAGAATGCAAAGGTGCCGGCCGTCGGCGCTGAAAGTGGCGCGCAGGGCTTCGTGCTGGGCTACCAGCGCATCGAGGGCGCGTTGCAGGGCTGCGCGGTCGAGGGGCCCGGCCAGGCGCAGAGCTACGGCTTCATTGTAGGCGCGGTTAGCATCGTCGCTGCCCAGCAGGTACGCCGCCCAGATCTCGGCCTGGGGTTCGGTAATCGGCGCAATCCGCACAATTTCCGGCCCGGCAAACGGGTCAAAATCAAGAATGTGGCTGGTATCGAGTGCTTCCATAGAGTAACGAGGATAATTTGTGCTGGCCGGCGATTTCTACAATAAAATAAACGATAAATCGATAATTAATATATCAAAAAAAGATATTTATAAAAAATTTATTGATTTAATGGCATCGTGGGGACGCCGGGGCCCCAAGGTTTGGGCCACCGCAACGGCTATTGGCATTCTGAGCTGCCAGAGCACTAGGTACGCATCCTGTGCCCGCACGGCACCACTACTGGTGCAGCTAGAAGCCTAAGCCTTACCAAAGGTTACCGCAATTTCTTATTACAAATCAACCTGGATATATTCTCCAGCTTGCCCATTGGCAATGAACCACGCGGGGTTGCCGTTGCGGTCGCGGCCGAGGCGGGCGCCCGGCGCCGGGGGCTGGTTGAGGCTGAGGGCGGAGCTGTGCGCGGCTGGTACCGGGCCCGGCGCCAAAGCGGCCGAAAAAAAACCGGCTTCCTGCATTTCCCGCACGCTCGCCAGCAGCAAGTCGGCAATCAGCGTCACGTCGGCGTCGGTGTGGGCCTCCGTCATGAAGCACGGGAAACCATCCCAGATGTGCAGGCCTTTTTCGCGCAACAGCGTGAACATGAGCTCGCTGTAGGGAACTTCTTCACGGAATTTAATCTTCCAGAGCGAGCCGAACTGGGCCACGAAAAAGGGCAGCTGCTGCTGCGCGAAGGCCTGATTCAACAAGTCGGCCAGGCGCGTGGCTTTGGCGGTGAGGCCTTGCTGGAGGGCGGGCCCCTGGGCTTTCATGTGCAGCAGTGAGGCCCGGGCCGCGGCCAGGGCCAGCGGGTGCCGCACAAAGGTGCCGGCGAAGTAGGTCACCCCAACTTCGGGCACCGAGTCGTCGCCAAATTGCCAGCCCCCGCCGTCGAGGGCATCCATGAGGGCGCGCTGGCCAGCGATGACGCCGATGGGTAGCCCGCCGCCTACCACCTTGCCATAGGTGGCCAGGTCGGCCTGGATGCCGAACAGGGCCTGGGCCCCGCCGGGGTGCAGGCGGAAGCCGGTGATGATTTCGTCGAAAATAAGTACCGTGCCCGCCGCCGCCGTCACGGCCCGCAGCTGCTGCAAGTACGCCACGGGCTGGAATTCGGGCCGGCGGCTCTGCACGGGCTCCACCAGCACGGCGGCCAGCTCGGACGCCCGTTCGGTGATGATGCGCAGGCTTTCATCGGTGCCGTAGTCGAGGATGAGCATGTTCTGCACGGCCTCCGGCATAATGCCCGCCGCGGCCGGAAACGACTTCAGGGCCTTAGTGCCGCGCACCAGCACTTCGTCGATGATACCGTGGTAGGAACCGGTGAAGGCCACCACCAGCGAGCGGCCCGTGGCGGTGCGGGCGATGCGCATGGCCCCGAGCACGGCCTCTGAGCCGGTGCTGCACAAGGCCACGCGGTCGGCGCCCGTGAATTCGCACACTAAGTCGCTCACTTCGCCGGCCAGCGCGTGCTGGGGCCCCACCTCGTAGCCGCGCTCAATTTGTGCGTGCAGTGCCTCGGCGATGAAGGCCGGCTGGTGGCCAAACATGCACGAGCCGAACCCGTTCAGCACATCGAGGTACTCGTTGCCGTCGAGGTCCCACAGCTTGCTACCCTTCGAGCGGTCGACCACCAGCGGGTACACCAGCTCCTTGGTAAGGGGCCGGAAGCCCGATACCACGCGCGGGTCGGCCATGCGCGCGCGGTGCTGCTGCGTATAGGCTTTGCTGGCCTTGGTTTTCTGGGTGTAGCGCATGGTTAAATCCCGCAAAAAAACCTGCTGCCTACCTGTCAACTGACTGGCCTGCTTCTCGATGCGCGGTGATGCCCCAAAGGGCTTCTTGATTTCCACCGCTTCCTCCGCCGTAATTTGCGGCGTGGCCACCGGGGCCCCGGCCACAGGTACACTGGCCGGAGCCCCGGTGGCAGGCGCGGGGGCCGCCGCGGGCAGCGGGGCTAATGCTGCCATTGGGGTGGCGCCGGTGCCTTGCAAGAGGGCCATTTGCTTGGCCAAAATTTGCAGCTGCTGGGCAATGAGGCCCAGGGCCGAATCAGCACCCGTCTCGGCCAGCGGGGCGAAGGCTACCGGGGCCCCAACCGGGGGAGCGGGTGCCGCAGCTGCAGCAGGCACGGGAACTGGCGCCGGCGCAGGAACTGCGGCCGCGGGCTGGTACGCCGCGGGGGGCAGGGCCTGGTCGAGGTAGTCGGCCAGCTGGTTGGGGGTGGCGTAGCTCTCGTTGAGCTGCCGGAAAGTTATGGGCAGGCCGAACTGCTTCTTGATGGTGAGGGCCAACTGGGTAATCAGCAGCGAGTCGAAGCCGATTTCCAGGAACGTCAGGTCGGGCGAAACGCCGGCCATTTCAATGCCTGAGCTATTCTCCAGCACTTCGCTAAGGGTAGTAAGTAGTATAGATTTTCGCATAGGGATAACCAGAGGAATAAAAGAAACAGGGGCCCCGGCCGCCGAAGCAGCGGGCGGCGCAACGATCGTAATCGGTGGCGCGGCCGCAGGCACCGGAGCCACTGCCGTGGGGGCCAACCAGCAGTGCTTGCGGTCGAACGCGTAAGTGGGCAGTAGTACGCGGCGCGGGTTTCGCCCAGCGTGCACCGCTGCCCAGTCGGGGGCCACACCGCGGAGCCACAGCTGGCCCAGCGCCCCGAGTAGCGCGCGGTATTCGGGATGGGGCCCCGGACCTTTTTTCAGGCTGGCGAGCACGGCGGCCGGCCGGCCGGCCAGCTGCTGCTGGGCCAGGGCGGAGAGCACGTGGCCGGGGCCCACTTCCAACAAAATGGGTTGCTGCTCGGCAAGCAGGGTGTCGAGGGCGGCGGTAAATTGTACGGTTTGCCGCAGGTGGGCGGCCCAGTAGTTGGGGTCGGTGGCCTGGGCGTCGGTCAGCCAGGTGCCGCTGACGGTCGAAACCACTGGTTTTTGGGGCCGGTGCAGTGGCACATTGGCCAGGGCTTGCTGAAACGCTTCCACCGCGGGGTCCATCATGGCCGAGTGGAAGGCATGGCTGGTGGCCAGCACGCGGTTAGGAACGTCCTGCGCGTCAAGCGTCCGGGCGAAGCACGCCACGGCCTCGGCGGGGCCCGCCACCACGGCCGCGGCCGGGCCGTTCTGGGCCGCTACCGACAGGCCTGCGGGCAACAGCGCGGCGAGCCGGTTGGCCGCCAGCCGCACCGACAGCATGCTGCCGCCGGGCAGCGCGCTCACCAGCCGGCCCCGGGTGGCCACTAGGGCCAGCGCGTCGGCCAGCGAAAATACGCCGGCCAGGTGGGCGGCCACAAATTCGCCCACGCTGTGGCCGCAGTAGCCGGTGGGCACCACGCCCCAGCTGGCCCACAGCCGCGCCAAGGCGTATTCGGTCACGAATAGCGCCGGCTGGGCGTAGCGGGTGTCGCGCAGGCGGGCTTCCGCGGCCGCATTGTCGGGCTCGGCAAACAGCACCGCGCGCAGGTCGGTGGGCAGGTGGGGGCCCAGCAAGGCGGCGCACTCGTCCACCGCCGCGCGGTAGGCGGGCTCGTGGTCGTACAGCTCGCGGCCCATGCCCACGTACTGCGCGCCCTGGCCCGGAAACAGGAAAAACAAGTCGCCCGGGGCCGCGGCCAGGGCCCCAGCGGTGCCGGCCGCGGCCGGCGCCTGGAGTTGCGCCCGCAGCTCGGGCCCATCGGCGGCAATGGCAAACCGGCGGTGCTCAAAGGGGGCCCGGGTGGTGGGCAGCGTGAAGGCCACGTCGGCCAGCACCGGCGCGTCGGGCACGGCCAGCGCGTCGGCCAGGCGCTGAGCATAGGCCTCGCGGCTGGCGGTCGATTTGGCCGACCACACCACTAGCTCGGCCGGGCGCGCCGGGGCGGGGGCCCCTGGAGCGTCGGCTGGGGGCCCCGCTTCTTCTACTATTACGTGCACGTTGGTGCCGCCCACGCCAAACGAGCTGACGCCCGCCCGCCGGGGCCCCGCGCCCGCGGGCCAGTCGGCCAAAGCGGTGTTTACAAAAAACGGGCTGTTGGCGAAGTCGATGAGCGAGTTGGGGACGGCGTAGCCCAGCGAGGCCGGAATTTGCCGGTGGTGCAGGGCCAGGGCGGTTTTGATGAAGCCGGCCACACCGGCGGCGGCCGTTAGGTGGCCCATGTTGCTCTTGATGGAGCCGAGGGCGCAAAACTGTCGTTCGGCCTGTTCGCCAAACGCGCTGATCAAGCCCTCCATTTCGATGGGGTCGCCGACGGGCGTGGCCGTGCCGTGGGCCTCCACGTAGCTGAGGGTGGCCGGGGCCACACCTGCGTCGG
This sequence comes from Hymenobacter nivis, assembly GCF_003149515.1. Taxonomy (NCBI): domain Bacteria; kingdom Pseudomonadati; phylum Bacteroidota; class Cytophagia; order Cytophagales; family Hymenobacteraceae; genus Hymenobacter; species Hymenobacter nivis. The sequence continues at coordinate 1,614,696 of NZ_CP029145.1, read as the reverse complement.
CCAGGGCCATGCGGATGGCGCCGGCCTGCCCGTCGGCGTTGGGGGCCGTGAAGCTGCCCTTACCGCCGCCGTCGTTGTTCACACCCACGCCCTTGATGACGGCGTAAATCGTGTCGCCGTCGCGGCGGGCGGCGGCGGCATCTTTCAGCACCACCACCCCGGCCCCGTCGCTGAACACGGTGCCCCGGGCGTTGGCGTCGAACGGGCGGCAGTGGCCGTCGGCGCTCAGCATCGAGCCTTCCTGGTACAGGTGGCCGCTGCGCACGGGCGCCGTGATGCTGGTCCCGCCCGCTAGCGCCACCTCGCACTGCCCGCTGCGGATGCTCTGCACCGCCTGGGCAATGGCCAGCAGCGAGGTGGAGCAGGCCGAATGCACGCTCACCGCCGGGCCTTTAAGGTCGAGCTGGTAGGCGGTGCGGGTGGCAATATAGTCCTTTTCGTTGGCCAGCATCACTTGCACGCTGCCCACCTGCTCGACGTGGTCTGGGTTGGCCAGCACGTTGTTCAGGAAATACGTATTGTAGCCGCATCCGGCAAAGACCCCCACACGGCCGGCGTAGTGCGTGGGCAGGTGGCCGGTTTGCTCCAGGGCTTCCCAGGCGATTTCCAGAAAAATACGGTGCTGCGGGTCCATGGCCTCGGCCAGCTTTGGCGTGAGGCCGAAAAAGCCGGCGTCAAACTGGTCGGCTTGGTCGATGATACCCCGCGCCGGCACGTAGGCCGGGTCGTTCCTGAGCGCTTCGGGAACGGACGAATCAATCTTATCGAGGGTGAAAAAACGGATGGTTTCGCGGCCGTTTTTAAGTACCTCCCATAACTCCTCAATAGTATTGGCTCCTGGAAAGCGCCCCGCCATGCCGATCACCGCGATATCGGTTAAGTTGGAGTTGGTCTTATGGGTAAGCGCCCGAAAGAGGCTGGGAGCCCCATCGGCTTGGCCGAAGTAGGGTGCCAGGCTAGCCACAGTGGGGTACTGGTACAGCTTTGTAATGGGCAGCACGTAGCTAAACCTGGCTTTCAGGTCCGTCACCGTGCGTTGGGCCAGCAGCGAGTTGCCGCCCAACTCAAAAAAGTTGTCGTCCAGCCCGATTTTATCTATTTGGAGCAATGCGGCCCAAACGCTGGCCACGGCTTTTTCGACGACGGTAACTGGGTTACGGTAAATCACGCCAAGATCGGGCCGGTTTGCATCGGGCTTGGGCAAAGCGCTTCGGTCAATCTTGCCACTGGGCGTTTCTGGTAACCGGTCGAGTCCTATGATGTGCGCCGGCACCATAAAGGCGGGTAGCCGTTGCGTGAGGGCGCGGCGCAAGTCGGCCAAGTCAGCCGCGTTAGGGCCGGTGGCCACGTAGGCCACTAAGCGTTGCTGACCTGGTACGTCCTCACGAACCACCGCTACGGCTTGCCGTACGCCGGGCTGCTGGGCCAGGGCTAACTCAATTTCGCCCAATTCAACTCGGTAACCCCGAATCTTAACCTGGCCGTCTCGCCGGCCGCTGAACTCAAGCGCGCCGTCGGGCAGGTAGCGGCCTAGATCCCCAGTGCGGTACAGTATGACGCTGCCTTTCTGCGGATGCTGCCACTGGATGAACCGCTCGGCCGTTCGTTCGGGCTGGTTCAGGTAGCCAGCGGCCAGGCAAATTCCGGTGATGCTGATCTCGCCGAGTGCGCCGTTGGGCGCGGGCTGCCCTTCTTCGTCCAAAATAAAGATCTCGGTGCCAGCAATAGATTTGCCAATGTTCGGCAAAACCGGCCAGTTCTGTGGGTCGCCAGTGAGCCGGTGCTCAGTTACCCAAACGGTAGCCTCGGTGGGCCCGTAGCCGATCATTAGCGTACAGGCGGGCATAGCCGCAAAAAAACGGGTAATGAGGGGGGTAAGGCGGATTACTTCGCTCCCCGTGATGACTTCTCTTAGCGCAGTTGGGTAACAGCTTTCGGCGTCGGCTGCCTCGGCAAGGTACTGGAGTGCTCCGTAGGGAAGGAATGCCCGATTGATGCCAGCATCAATAAGGAAACGCAGTAATTGATTGGAGTCAAGCCGAACTGCGTCAGAGAGTGGGTAGACGGTGCCGCCCGTTACCAGCGGCACAAAAATCTCTTGAAACGACACATCAAAGCTTAACGGGCTAAACAGGGAACTATTTACCCCCGGCTGGGCGACTCCATGTGCCAATTGGCAACGCAAAAAATTAACCGCGCTCTCGTGCCGCACTTGTACGCCTTTAGGCTTTCCTGTCGAGCCGGAAGTGTAAAGTACGCAGGCAAGGGGACCCGGTCGCGCGATGAGTCGGCTGGAGAAATCCGCGCTAGTAAGAGCCGAAATAACTTGTAGGCCGTGGCTTTCCATCACCGACACGTCATCGCCCGACGCTAAACCAAAACGAATTCCGGAATCAGTGATAATTTGTTGTAAGCGCGCCGCTGGATACCCTGGGTCGAGCGGTAAGTAGGCTTTGCCCGATTTTAAAATGGCCAGTACCCTAACAATTAGGTCTAAGTCGCGCGTGCTGCTGATACCAATCAGTCCGGCATCTGGAGCTTCGCGTAATAGGGTTTGGCTAAGCGCTTCCGCTTGATCGTTTAACTGTTGATAAGTAAGGGCTTGATTACCAAACACTACGGCTGGTCTGTCGGCATATGTAGCGGCTGCTTGCTCGACCAAACGGTGGACCAACTCAGGGCCCTGAGCTTCGTTCGTAACCAACCCGCCAACGAGAATAGCATCCATAATTAATATTATTGCCGGATAAAATTTGCTTTAAGAGCGGTAGTTTGAAAATGTGGTACGTACTGAATAAGGCGGTGGTTCGAAGCGGGGTGATGTTCTGCTTTTAGCTATTTGCGCGTTCTAATAAAAACCTCTTTAATCGAGCTAAAAAAGCGAAAAACAGTATGTCGAGAACCAGAATTAAATGCCGAAACTATCCCGCTTTGGACCACTGCCCTAAATAAAGTGCAACACTTTATCCGAATAGGTTATTGGTACGCAGGTAATAATATAAAAGTAATGCTTGCGGTTTTGTTCTTCTTAACCTAAGCTTGATAATTGAAAAATAAGAATTATATAAAAATATCAGTAATTTTTTTTGTGGTTAGTTCCAGCATTTAACGAAGAATCGGACGGGCATGCTGGATTTGTCTCACCTTACAAAAAAGAGCCGTTTGTCGGTCCCTGGCACATTAAGGGGCTGATGCCGAGACCTTAGTAATCCGTCAAATCCTCGCCTACCTACACAAGAACGAACATTTCAATGGTTAAATATAGAGAATAACGACATGAAATAAAAATTCCCCATGTCCCAGCATACTCAGGAGGCTTGGCTGGGGTAGAATTTCCGTTCCTCTATGTGGTACACGTTGCCTTTAGCCAGCACGTGCATGGTGAGGTTTTCGATGGAAAGGGCCGTGCCTTTTTTGGCGGCGGCGGCGTTGTTGTGCACCACGTTGTGGCCGTCGAGGATGATGACGAGGTTGGAGCCGATGGTTTCGACCATGTTGCCGCCGGTGATGAGCACGCCGGTGTCTTCGCCCAGGCCGATGCCGATGAGCTTGGGGTAGAGGCTCACGGCCTCGATGAGGCGGCCGAAGCGGCCGCGCTTCACAAAGTGCGAATCGATGACGGCGGTGGTGAGCAAGCCCAGGCCGGGGCCCATCTTCACGGCGCCCTTGAGCAGGGCGTCGGGCACGGAGCCGCCCCGGATCATATGCTGCGACATGGCCATGGCCCCGGCGCTGGTGCCGGCAATCACGAAGTGGGTTTCGGCGCGGTAGCGGCGCACCATGGCGTCGAGGAAGTCGGTTTCGCCGAACATCTCGCGCAGGCGGCCCTGGTTACCGCCCGAAAACATTACCACATCGGCGGCCAGCAGGCGGTCGAGGTACTCGGGCTGGCGGGCGTCCGCCGGGGTGCGGATATCCATAATGCCCACGTTATGGCAATTGAGCATGGCGAAGGAAGCCGTGTAGATGGGCCCCACTTCCTGTGGAATCATAGAGGCCGTGGTGATGACCTCAATGCGCGGATCATCTTTGCCCGACTCGGACACGACGCGCTTGAGGATGCCCAGCTCGAAAAAATTCAGGTAGTACTTACGGCGGGTGCGGGGGTTGGGGTAGGTGCCCTTGTCTTCGTTGCCGCCGATGGCGATGAGCTTGCCCAGGGGATGAGTGGTTTTCAACGGAATGCTAAAATCTAAACTGCGGGAAAAAAAAACAACCTGAGCCAGGGCCCCGGGTTGGGCGGAGCCCCGGCAAAAGTCGGGCCGCCGCGGCCATTGGTACGTAAGAAGGGTGGGCCCCGCCGCGGCTACCTATATATAAGGTATGGCTAACCCGCCGCGCCCGCGCCCACCGCCGGTTCTTCGGCTAGCAGCGCGTCGAGGGTGGTGGTGGCCACAGCGTGGTAGTTGGGCCGGGCGACGGCGTACAGGCGGCGGGCGCGGGCGGGGCCCCCGGCCGTGGCTAGTAGCGCTTGGTACAAGGGCACGATGAACTTGCGCCGCCCCACGCGGAGCAGGAAGTTTTCCAGCGCTACGTCGGCGGCGCCGTAGCCGGCCCGTACGGTGTGCGGAAACCAGGCCGCCAAAAGTTCGGCGTTGCCCGACGCCGTAAAGTGGAACGCGTCGTCGAGGGCCCCGAGGCCTTCCGGCCCGAGGGTGGGCGGGAGGCCGCCGAGAAAGTGCACCCACTCGTGGCTGCTCCACCCGGCGGTGGGCGGGGCCAGGGCGGCCGGCGCGGTGCCGGCGGCAAGCTGAGCCAGGGCTCCGTCCACGTCTGCGAAGCGGGCGGCCACCACGGATACCGCCGCCGCGGGCAGGCCGGGGCCGTCGACCCAGGCGGCCAGCTCGACCGCCGCTTCGAGGCTGGGCGTGGCGTCGAATAGGGCAGTGCGCAGGTACGCAACGAAGGCGTCGGTGTCCATCGCCTGGAAGCTGAAGCGGGCGAAGTACTTCTTAATAAAAGCGTCGAGGCGGGGGCGGCCCACCCGGGCCTCCAGGGCCAGCAGCAGGGCGCACCCTTTCTCGTAGGCAATTTCGGTGAGGCCGTCGTCGGGGTCGCGGCCGGCCAGGTGCAGGCGCAGGTGGGTGTCGGGGCTGGTGGGGCCCAGCGCGGCAATGGTGTGGGCGAGGGCCGCGCGGCCCAGCACCTGGAGCATGTCGGCGTAGGGCCGGCCGTACAATTGTTCCATAATGCGGCGCTCGAAATACACCGTGAAGCCCTCATTCAGCCAGAAATCATTCCACGTTACATTTGTAACTAGATTACCGCTCCACGAGTGCGCCAGCTCGTGGGCCACCAGGCTCGTCAGGCTGCGGTCGCCGGCCAGAATAGTAGGTGTTACAAATGTTAACCGTGGGTTTTCCATGCCTCCGAACGGAAAGCTGGGCGGCAGCACCAGCAAATCGTAGCGCTCCCAGCGGTAGGGCCCGTAGAGCTGCTCGGCCGTGGCCACCATCTGCTCCAGGTCGGCAAACTCGTAGGTGGCCGCTGCCAGTGTGGCCGGCTCGGCGTACACGCCAGTGCGTCCGCTGAGCGGGGCAAATGCGAGGTCGCCCACGGCCAGCGCCATTAAGTAAGCCGGGATGGGCTGGGCCATTCGGAAGCGGTAGGTGCCGCTGGGGTCGAGGCGCTGCGGGTTCTCGGCGCTCATCAGCGCCAGTAGGTGGGGCGGCACGCGCACGGTGGCATCGTAGGTAAAGCGGATGCCAGGCGAGTCCTGGCACGGCAGCCAGGTGCGCGCCAGGATGGCCTGCGACTGCGTGAAGAGGAACGGCTCAGTGCCGGCCGTTTGCCCCGGCGCCAGCCACTGCAAGGCCGCCGCGCCGGGCCCCGTGCGGTAGCGAATGGTGACGGCCACCGTGCCCGGCGGCAGGGCAATGCGCAGGGCCTGGCCGAGCACGGGATCGTCGGGGCCCAGGTCCCAGGCAAGGGCGGAGCCCCCGGCGTGGGGCCCCGCGGCCACGGCCTCGATGGCCAGGCCGCGGGCGTCAAGCACCAGCGCATCGGCTGCCCCGGCGGGCTGGGCCAGGTGCCAGGTGGCGGTGCCGGCCAGGGTGCGGGCGGCGAAGTCAACGGTGAGGTCGAGGGCCAGGTGGCGCACCCGGGCTGGGCCGGTGCCGGCGCGGCTGTGGGGGTCGGGGGCGGGCGGGGGTAGGGAGGCGGGGGGCATGGCGGTGGTAGAAGGAGAGCGCCCGGGGCCCGGGGTTTCCCCCGGCCGGGCCCTGCAAAAGTACGCGGCCCGCCTAGCCGTTTTGGCCCCAGACGTGCAAAGCAGGTCGGCATACCGTAACTTGCGCTGGCACGTGGTGGCTTAGGGGGGGCCACAATCCCGCCACGCGCCGGCCAGTACAACGGCCCATCTGTCGTTTTTCCCGACGGGCCCCGGGCCCTGTCTTCTTCATGCCTTTCGTTCGCCGTTCCCTTTTTGCGTATTTTCTGGTGCTGCTCGGCGGCTGGCTGGGCGCAGCGCTGCTGAGCGGCTGCGGCTCCGACAAGCCGGAGCAAGCTGCCAGTACCGCCGCGCCGGCCGCCGGCGTGAGCGGCCCGCAGCCGCTGCTCGACAGCGCCTACGTGGCGCGCGCTCTGGGGGCGGTGCCTCAGTTCCGGGCCCAGCTGCCGTGGGCGGAGAAGTTCTACCGCGAGCGGCAGTACCGCCTGGGGTGGTTTAAAGACCACCAGCTGGTGCCACAAGCCACGCAGCTGCTGCAAACCATCGCCAAAGCCGCTGATGAGGGCCTGGACCCCCGCAAGTACCAGGTAAAGGACTTGGCTAAGTTGTTCAGCGCGTTGAAGGTAGCGCCCGATGAAGCCCACCGCGACGCGCTGGAACAAGAGACTGACGTGGCGTTGTCGGGCACCTACTTCGTGTGGGCGTCCGATTTCTACCGCGGTGTGGCCAATCCGCACGACGCCAAGAACACCGCCTGGCAGGTGAAGCCCAACAAAATCAAGCTCCACAAAGCCCTGCTCACGTACCTCGGCGACCGCAAAAGCAAGTACGGCTACTATGAGTTTGCGCCCCTGCACCCCGAATACAACAACCTGAAAAAAGCCCTGGCCGCCTACCGCACCCGCGAGGCCGCAGGGGGCTGGCCAGCGCTGCCAACAGGCTTGGCCCTGCGTCCGGGGCAGGCTTCGCCGGCCGTGTCGGCGCTGCGCCAGCGCCTGCTGGGGGCCCCGGATGACACCGCTGCCCACGCCTCGCCGGTGTACGACAAGGCCTTGGTGAGCGCCGTGAAAGCCTTCCAAAACGACGCCGGCCTGCGGCCCGACGGCGTGGTGAGCGGGGCCACGCTGCGCGAGCTGAACGTACCTATTGGCCAGCGCATCGACCAAATTTTGCTGAACATGGAGCGCTGGCGCTGGCTCCCCAAAAAATTTGAGGCCGATTATTTATTGGTCAACATTCCGGAGTACCGGCTGCGCGTGGTGGAGAACGGGCAGGAGGCGCTGACCATGCGCGTCATCGTGGGCAAGACCCTTACGGCCACCCCGATTTTCAGCGACAAGATGGAGTACGTGGTGCTGGCCCCCTACTGGTACGTGCCCTTCAGCATCGTCGACAAGGAGCTGAAAAATAAGCTGGCTGCCAACCCCCGCTACCTCGACCGCCTCGACATGGAAGTGGTGAAGGGCTACGGCCGCAAGGCCACCGTCATCGACCCCGGCACCATCGACTGGGCCAACGTGACGCAGGCCAATTTCAGGTACACGGTGCGCCGCCGCCCGGGGCCCAAAAACGACTTGGGCAACGTTAAATTTATCTTCCCGAACTCGAACGATGTGTACCTGCACGACACGCCCCATGGTGAGCTGTTTTCGCAGGTCAGCCGCAACTTCAGCCACGGCTGCGTGCGGGTAGAGGAGCCCATGAAGCTGGCCGCGTACCTGCTGCGCGACAAGCCTGAATGGGACGAACAGACCATCCTCGATACCGTGGCCACCCACCGCGAGAAGTACATCACGCTCACCAAAAAGCTGCCCGTGTACCTCGTCTACCTCACGGCCTGGGCCGATGCCGAAGGCCACGCCCACTTCCGCGACGACATCTACGGCCACGACAAAGCCCTGGCGTTAGAGCTGTTTGACAAACCCGCCGGACCTGCCCCGGTGCGGGTTGCCACCCGCCCACAGCCGGCTAAAACGGCTGCCCTGGCCGCCAGCGCGAAGCGTGATTAGTACCCGCGCCAGGCCGATAAAATTTTCGCATTGCCCACAAAAAAGGCCCGGTTGCTTCGGCAAGCCGGGCCTTTTTTGTGGGCAACGAAACCCGGCCAGCCAAGCGCTAAGGCCTCAGGGAAGCGCGAAGCCCTGTTTACACTTGTAATTACAAGTGTAAACAGGATAGATATTTGTCGTTATGGTGCATAATTGTAAACAATCAGGAGTGAGAAGCTTTGGTTCGGGACAATGATTTATTTGTCGCACATTTGTAAATAAATCACAAGCTTACATGGTCGACCGGATTCGGGCGCTGTTACTGGCCCGGCAGCTGAGCCCTACGCAATTCGCGGATGCCATTGGCGTGGCTCGGCCCATCGTGAGCCACATTTTATCGGGCCGTAACAAGCCTAGCCTGGAGGTGGTCCAGAAGGTGCTGGCCGCCTTCCCCGACCTCTCAATGTCCTGGTTGCTGAGCGGCACGGGCCCCATGCTGGCCACCGACGCGGAGCCCACCACCCCCGAAATTACCCTGGAAGCCGTTCCGGCTGCGTCCCGCGTGCCCGTCCCGCGCCGCCCTGTGGCCCCCATGCCAGAAGTTGTGGCGCCAGGGGCCCCTGCTCTGGAGGCCCCTGCGCCGGTCCCAGAAACTGTGCTGGCCGCGGTGCCCGCCGTTGCCCTTGCGCCCACCATGCCCGCACCCGTCCTTGGAGCTACTGGCTTGGCTGGCCCGGCTGAGGTAGCCGGAGCCGCGGCCAGCGCCGTGGCGGCGCCGGCGGGGAATATCCCGCCCGAGCTGGCGCTGTTTGCTGAACCAGGGAAAGTGATTCGGCGCATCGTCATCTTCTACCGCGACGGCACTTTTGCGGATTACCAGCCGGAATAAGCAGCGCCACTGGGGCCCCGGTGACGCTGGTGCATTGCGCCGTGTGGGTGCTGGCCAGTGCCGTTGCTCGTGCATACAACCCTATGGGCAGGGAATGAAAATTTCTACTGATAATACAATTTGTCAGTAGCTGCCGTCCTGTTGGATAAGTAGAGATTGACCGATCGTTTTGGGTTAGTATAAAACGTTTGGTCCTTGCACTGTACCGTCCTGTATTGCGGGGTACTGCTAGGATGCTTAGTGGTATCAAACCGAGAATTTATTGGGTGTATAAATGCCTGTAAATCAGAATTAAATTAGTTACTAATATAATCGTTAGGTGAAGTCATTATTATTGCCTTTGGCAACTTAATATAGTGTTTTCATTTTGCCTTTTAGTTGGTGCTTAAAAGATGGTCCTATATTTTGTACTCGAACTCGTACTAAGCCTTTTGGTGAAAAAGACAACTTTAAAAAAGTCATTTTCTAGTGATTCGTTTGTATCGCCGCTGCTAAGCAAATGAGCCTTGGGGCCCCTGGATTTTCCCTTGTGCAAGGCCTGCGGTGCACGCGGTATACGGGGGTAGGTAATGCTTGCATGGCCAGGAGGCTGTTGCCACTCGTTGTTTCTGTGCGCCAGAAATGGTTGCCAAATGTTATCAGTTGAACGGGCTCTGTTGCGTGCGGTACTTGGGGATATACGGTATGGCTCAGGTTGGCGGTTTGGTGCCCCTTAGCTATCTTCGTACCATGAAATCGACCCGAGTCATTGCCTTGCTGGCCACCAGCGCAGTTTTGTTCCTGACCGCCTCCTGCTCTCAGGCCCCCGACGCGGAGAAAGACCCTAACGCCGATGCTGCCTACAAGCGTGCCAACCGGACCGAGATGTACCGCAAGGCCCAGGCGAGCGACGTGACCCGCAACTAAGCTGTCGGCACTAGTCACCCGTTGCCCGTGGTCCGGAACCCATTGCCCGACCACGGGCAGCTTCCTTAATCTTTGAGCGCAAAAAAGCCCCCGCCAATTTTAATTGGCGGGGGCTTTTTGCGTGCGGTGGTGTGCGGGGCCCCTAGTTGGCCACTAGCACTAGCTGCGGAGCCGTGGCGAAGCTGGGCAGGGTTATGCCGGCCAGTAGCTGCTGCTCCAGCAGATCAGCCCAGGTGCGCAGGTATAGCACCACGTCGTCGCGCTGGTTGTGGCGCAACTGGTCGCGGCGCTCGAACGGGATGGCCCCCCGGATGGCCGGGTCGGCGAGGCGTTCGAGGTGGGTAAGGTCAGTGCGGGTGAAACCCAGGGCCAGCATCTCGTCGATGGTGGCGTCTATGGGCAGGCCGCTGGTGGGGCAGTAATCGATGAGCTGGCGCTCCCAGTCGCCGTAGCGCTGCATGGCTCGGGCGTGGATCTCGCCCTTGGTCAGCTTCGTGACGGTTTGGGCCAGGTGGCCGCAGTTGCAGCTGCCCATGTGGCCCCATTGGTAGGGGGCCTGGGTGGCGAGGCGTTGGGCCGTGCTGCGCAGGGCCTGAATAACGGAAAGCGAGGTGGTGGCCATAACGGGTGCGAATGACGAGGTACTGGTCTGAAAAAGCAAAACGGGCCGGAAAAAGTTTTCCGGCCCGTTCAAGAAAATCAATAGTTAGCCGCTGAGCCAGCGGCAGCCAGCCCTAATATGAGTTGCGGCGCGTGCCACCGCCCTCGCGGCGGCCGCCATCGCGCCCACCGCCGTCGCCGGCTTGCACGCGCTGGCCACCGCTGCCGAAGCGGCGGTTGGCATCGCCGCCGCTGCCTGCGGCTGGCGCGGCTGCCCGGCTGCCGCCCGCGGGCCGGTTGCTGGTGGCCGACGACGACCGCTCGCCGCCGCCGGACCGCTCGCCGCTGGAGCGGCCGCCGCCGCCGTGGCTACCGCCGGAGCGGCCGCCACCGCTGCTACCGTCGCGGCTGGGGCGCTGGGGCCGGCCCGCGGGGCCCTTGGGCCGGATGATGCGCTCGCGGCCGTTCAGCTCCACTGGGCGCACGTGCGCCGTGGTGTAGGGGTGGTCGGTGGCCAGGTCAATCTGGCGGTTGATGAGTTTCTGGATATCCTGCAAGTAGGCGCGCTCCTCGTCTTCCACAAACGAGAAGGCCGTGCCGAAGGCCCCGGCGCGGCCCGTGCGGCCGATGCGGTGCACGTAGGTTTCGGGCTCGTTGGGGATTTCGTAGTTGATGACGTGCGTCAGCTCGTCTACGTCGATGCCGCGGGCGGCAATGTCGGTGGCCACCAGCACGCGGGTGCTGCCAGCCTTGAAGTTCGACAGGGCCCGCTGGCGGTGGTTCTGGCTCTTGTTGCCGTGGATGGCCTCGGCCGGAATCTGGTACTGGGCCAGGGCCTTCACCACCTTGTCGGCGCCATGCTTGGTGCGGGTGAAGACGAGCACGCGGCGAATTTCTTTGTCCTCCAGCACGTGGCGGAGCAGGGCGGGCTTGTTGTTGCCTTCCACCAAAAACACCGATTGCGTCACCGTTTCGGCGGTGCTGCTCACCGGTGTCACGGCCACGCGCACCGGGTTGGGGCGCAGGATGGTGCTGGCCAGCTCCTGGATCTGGCCCGGCATGGTGGCTGAGAAAAACAGCGTCTGGCGCTTGGCGGGCAGCTTGGGCAGGATGCGCTTGATGTCGTTGATGAAGCCCATGTCGAGCATGCGGTCGGCTTCGTCAAGCACGAAAATCTCCACCCCACGCAGGTCCACGAAGCCCTGGTTCATGAGGTCGAGCAGGCGGCCGGGGGTGGCGATGAGCACCTCCACGCCGCGCTGCAACTGCGCCACCTGGGGGTTTTGGCCCACGCCGCCGAAAATAACGGTGTGGCGAATCTGGCTCAGGTGGCGGCCGTAGGCCCCAAACGATTCGTTGATCTGGATGGCCAGCTCGCGCGTTGGCGTCAGCACGAGGCAGCGGATGCGGCGGGGGGCCTGCTTTTCGAGCTGCGCCGAGCGGTGCAGCAGTTGCAGGATGGGCACGGTGAAAGCCGCGGTCTTGCCGGTGCCGGTCTGGGCCACGCCCAGCAGGTCGTGGCCTTCGAGCACCTGCGGGATGGCCTGCGCTTGGATAGGGGTGGGGGTGGTGTAGCCTTCCTCGGTCAGGGCCTTGAGGATGGGGTCAATCAGGTTTAATTCGCTAAACGTCATAAAGGGGGTTGGGTGCGCGAAACTAGGTATCGGGTTGAGGGGCAGCGGCTCAGGAGGAGCCGCCGGTGGGGCCTGGCGAAGTAGCACAGGCGGGCATGGCCGCGCTGGATGGCCAGGCGCGTGCGGGGGTGGCGGCTCGTCGGAGGCCGCCGCATTCCCTGAAACAGGAGAAGTTGGGGTGAGGTGCGCTTACTTGCGGAGGCAGCCGAGGCGCGGGGCTTTGCCCGGCACAGCCGGGCGGCGGGCTGCTCCGACGGCGGCCCTGGTTTAGACAAAGGTACAACACAGCTTCCCCCCATGCAGATTACCGACCGCAAGCGCGTCTTTAACGGCCACTACAAGATTGACGAGCTGGCCGTGCGGGCCCCCAACGGCCAGGAGTTCACCCGCGAGCAATTCATCTTCGGCAACGCCGTGGCGGCGCTGGTCTTCGATACCGCGCGCCAGCTCTACATCTTCACCCGGCAGTTCCGCTACGGCCCCGAGCGCGAGGTGCTGGAAATTGCGGCCGGCATGATTGACCACGACGACACGCCCGATGCCACCGTGCGCCGCGAAATCCACGAAGAGCTGGGCTACGAGGTCGACATGCTCACCCACATCGCCACTGTGTACTCTACGCCCGGCGCCAGCACCGAAACCATCGCCATCTACTACGCCGAGGTGAGCCTCCAAACGGGCCCCGGCGGCGGCGTGGCCGGCGAAAACGAATACATCAAAATCGTCACCCTGGATTGGGACACCCTCCTCGCCGAGCCCTTCCAGGACGCCAAAACCCTGGTGGCCGTGCAGTGGGCCCGGCTGCAACGGTAGCGGGTGCTATATAGGTGGCTCCTGGTTGGATGCACCTGTGGTAACCAAGATGCGTGCTGTTAACGAGCTGGTGTCAAATATCTTATCCAAATTTAAATCTAGATATATGTACGGCACCAATCTACTCATTATCCGTTATTTTTCGGGAAGGGGCTGTGTGGTAGGATGATTTGCTGAACGATACTGTATATTGACCTGGAAGCATCTCTAATCAGAAAAAATAATAACGCTATTAAGTAGATAGAGTAGTAAATTCGAGTCTTTTTATTTGCCGTACTAGTGCTGAGTCAGCGAAGTTGACTAACAGAATACAGGTAGTTTAGGTTGGCCTGGTATGGCCCGACCAATCACTCCTTTTACCCTAGCGGCCGCCGACCAGGCTGCCCTCGAAAACTTCACCCGCACGGGCTGCCGCCCGGTGCGGGCCGTACGCCGCGCCCAGGCCCTGTTGGCCTTAGCTACGGGCATCGGCCAACAGGCGGCCGGTAAGGCCATCGGCCTGAGTCGGCAGACCGTCAGTGAGCTGCGCCGCCGCTACGAAGCGGGCGGCTGGGAGCTCGCGCTATCTGAGGCCCCGCGTAGTGGCACGCCCCCGCGCTTCGACGGGCCCCAGCGGGCCGCCCTCACCGCTCTGGCCTGCACCCCGGCCCCGGTAGGCCACAGCCGCTGGACGTTGCGTTTGCTTGCCGACAAAGCCGTGGAGCTGGAACTGGTGGAAACTATTTCCCACGAGACGGTGAGCCAGGTGCTCAAAAAAACGAGTTGCAGCCTCACCGCCAGCAGCACTGGTGCCTGGGGGCGGTGAACGCCGCCTTCGTAGCCCGGATGGAGGACGTACTGGCCGTCTACGAACGGCCTTATGACGCGCGTTTTCCCGTTGTCTGCTTCGATGAGCGGCCCTGCGTGCTCCACGGCCAGCCCGTCGAGCCGCTGGCCCCGGTGCCAGCCCAACCGGCGGTGGGCAAGCAACCGGCCAAAGCCGGGCGGCCCCGCCGCGAGAGCAACACCTACGTGCGCCAGGGCACGGCTTGCCTGCTGGCCGCCTTCGAGCCGGGCACGGGCCAGCGCCTGGTCGAGGTCTCCGCCCGCCGCACCGGGGCCGACTACTGCCGCTTTATGCAGCAACTGGCCGCTCACTACCCGCAGGCCGAGAAAATCGTGTTGATGCAGGACAATCTCAACACCCACACCGATGCCGTCTTCTATCAGCACCTGCCGGCGGCCGAAGCGCGGGTGCTAGCCGCTCGCTTCGAGGTGCATTACACGCCTAAAAATGCCTCCTGGCTCAACATGGTCGAACTCGAACGCTCGGCCATCGCCCGCCAGTGCCTGCACCAGCGCATCCCCACGCAAGACGAACTCACGGCCCACGTCGCCGCTTGCGTGGCTGAGCGTAATGCGGCGCGGGCCACCGTAAAATGGCAGTTCACCCTCGAAAAAGCCCGCGTCAAACTCGACCGACACTATCGGAAAATTAGGGCAGCTAATTTGCCTGACTAAGCACTAGATTGCTAGTCCGTTACTTCCCCCCCCCCCTTTTTTTTATGGCTGATTCTACCCTTGACACTGGTCAAAAGTATATCAAAGAAATTTTTTATCCGGAACGATTCTATAATATTCCTGAATATCAACGTCCCTATGTATGGGGTCCTGACCAAGTTACTGTGATGTGCGAGGATATTGCCTCAGCTTTCGCTCATGGTAAAAACCGTGAGTATTTTCTAGGCTGTATGATTTGGAATGCCAAAATTGACCAAAACGGGGGTAATCCTTATGCTTATAACGATATTCTAGACGGACAGCAACGGTTTATTACTTTATATTTATTACACGGTGTTATTCGAGACCTTTCCACTAATTCTAGTGTAAAAGATCTTGTTACTAAGCGCCTTCAGCAGGTTGGTAATGACCTAGAAAATATCCCAGAGCGCAACCGATTAAAATTTACTGTTCGGCACGATGATAAATTTTTCCAGCAGTTTGTACTTACGGAAAAAGGTACGTTACAGAATGCGCAGTTAAGGATAATTTCAGATGGTAATGGGGAGGCAACATCTGTTCGTAATATGGCAACAGCCTTGCTGTCCATTCATGATTGGTGGGCGAGCAAACTACAAGAACATACATCGGAAGAAAATTATCAGAAGTTTATCTATGACTTCTTTTTATATCTCGGTAATAAAGTGTTAGTTCTATACTTAGCTACTTCCGATAATTTAGACGATGCCTACAACTTATTTACAGTTTTGAACAGCCGGGGTTTACAGCTTCAATCTAGTGATATCTTGCGTGCTCAGAACTTGCGCGTTATTAAGGATGAAGAAGCCCGGAAGAAGTATGCAGCCAAGTGGGATGAGTACCAAAGTGCTATTGAATCACCTTACAAATCATTCGATGAGTTTCTGTGGGCTATGATATTTATTTTAGTGAAGTTCACTAGTGGTGAGCTTAGCGGTATTAGTAAGGCTTATAATTATATATACGATAGAAAATTACTGTCAAAAGGTGAACCCACTTTTGATTTTATGGGTAAATATGTTAAGCATTTGGATGCCGTATTTAATTCTAATTACCAATCAGAAGAGGCAGGGTGTCTTTACGAAAACTTAAATTATATTCTTTCTAATACTTTTGGAAACCAGTATATCATGGTATTAATGCACTATCGTGAATGTTTTGGTGAAGTAAATATTCTTGAATTTTTAATCAAGATTGATAATCTATTTTCAGTCGCGTGGATAACTGTATCATTTAATTTGAACACACGTATATTTTTTATGCTACGTAAAATGGACGAAATACGCGAAAGAGTAAAAGACAAGCAGCTCGCATCTTTAGAATTTTTACAAGATAACGTACTGCGCTATGATTATCAAGATGAGAAGGCTAACACACTTATCAATATCGATAAATTCTTTACATTACTGAATGAGGAAAAGTGGGGAAGTTTCTCAGGCACTCGAATTAATAAGACACGCTATTTATTGCTTAAATTAGATTTGCTTACAGGTAACTTGAATAACAAATTACAGTTTAATAAATCACATGCTTCTGTTGAACATATTTTGCCACAGAAGCCAAATGCCCCCGCTTGGAATATTGCAGAGGAATTACACCAAGAATGGCTGCATCGCTTGGGTAATATAGTGCTCGTAGATATGAAAAAGAACGCATCTTTAAGCAATTCTTCATTTCTGGATAAGCGACACAAATACAGTACATATATTGAAGGTCGTGCCAATACTAATCACGTCTTTATTAATAACCAACAGTGGGATATTGACGCTATTCAGAAAAACCATATACGAGTCGTAAACCTGTTGAAAGATTATTGGCGGTGGTCCAAAGCGGGGTGATTCCAGCATTTAATTCTGCTTCTTGACACACTGTTTTCCGCTTTTCTGACTCTATTCAAGTGGTTCCCATTAGAATGTGCCAATAACTGAAAATAGAATATCACCCCGCTTTGGACCACTGCCAGATTATTATGTGGGTAATAGCTTGAAAGCTTTGAAAGAAATTAAAAAGAAGTCCTTGATATTGAATTCTACACATCTTTCTGTCTAAGTAATTATTATTTTACATATTAGTAGAGAAATAAATGAAAATAAATTAGGGCGTAACGATATCACGTTCCACCGTTTGGAATGTGATATCGTTACGCCCTAATTTATTTTCTCGTTGCTACTGAGCCGGCGGTACCGTCACCAGTATTTGAACACCAGATAGAGCTTGGCACCGCCCAGATTCGCTAAATATCAGGCGTGTTCCAGAATAAGCTCGGCCGAAATGCCCAGCTTTTGGTGCGGCCGCTTGGCCAGGTCCAGGTTAATGGCGCGTTTGCCATTCAGCACTTCGCTCAATCGGCTGTTGGCCACGCCGAGCAGGGCCACCAACTCCTGTTTCTTCAGGTGCCGCGCCACCATTTCCCGCTCCAGGATGCCCACCAGCGAGGTGGGCGCGGCGGGGCGGTGGCCGGGGCGGGCAGTACCGTCACCGCGTACCCGAACGCCGGGTAGAGTTTGGCGTTGCCCGGTAACCGCTGGGACGACGCCAGCGTCAAAATTTGCGCCACTGATTCGTAGCTGTGCACTGTCCTGGAAACCGCGCTAGCGGTAGCCGAAGGGAAACCCAATGTTGAAATAGGGCAGTAGCTTTTTCGTCGCGTCGGAGTACATCAGGCTCACGTCGATGGGGCCCAGGAATGAATTAAGGCCCAGGGTGAGGGAGCCGCCATAAATCATCTGGGCCGGCTGCGGCCGGGCAGCGTTGGCGAGGAAGTCGTGGTAGAGGGCGTTGGCCTTGGCAATGACGAATATTTTGGGGGCCACCGCGTACTGGCAGCCCACGAGCCCGACCACGGCGCTGCCGGTGTAGAGGCCCGCTTCGGGCAGGCCGGCAAACGTGATTTGGTTGCGCAGCCCGCTGGTGAGGCCGCCCAGCACAAAGTCGTTGGCAATGGCCTGCTGGTAGTTCCAGTTGAGGCCCACCTGGGTCTGGACCAGCAGCGTGGCGCGCTTGCTGAGCGGCAGGTACTGCTCCACGTTGAGGCGCGCGTGACCATAGGGCCGGAACGAAAACCCAGGCGACTGCTCGGTGCCGGTAACGGTAGTATCGCTCAGGACCTGAAAACTGGGCCGCTGAGCATACACCACGCCGATTTCAGCATCAATTCTGCGGCCGTGGGTAGGATAGGCAACCGCGTTTAGCGTATTCTCTTCGTAGAATAAGTAACTGTTGAGCAGGCTAATGCGGCCGTTGAGCTGGAGGCGCGAGGTGATTTCGGGGGTGAAGCGCCCGTACTCGTAGCGCGTGCCCAGGCCCAGGCCCCGGTTGCGGTCGAGCAGGTGAAACAGCTGTGCGTTGGCCAGCACGTAGTTCTGCGTGTAGAGGCCCGCTTTCTTGAAGCTCGTGCTGTACGTAGTGATGCTGACCCGTTCGCCCTGCGCCAGCAGGCGCAGCACCAGGCGCTGGTGTTCGGTGAAGTACTGCACGTGCTTGAGCCGCAGGCGGGGGTTCTCGCCGATGCTGAACGCCACCTGGCTCGTGGAGGCGGAGGCCAGCTTATCTTGCAGCGTCACGCTGCCGATGAGGCCGAGGCCGATTAGCGAGTTGTAGTTGAGCCCCAGCCCGATGCGCGCGGCCGGGCTGCGCTCGGCGTCGAACACGAGGCGGGCCGACGAGTCGGAAGCGGGCAGCAGCGAGTAAGTGATTTTGCGAAATGCCCGCGTGCCGAACGCGTCGCGCACGGCCGCCGACAGCTGCGGAGCCGAGTAGTAGCGCCCAGAACGCAACCGTAGCTGCCGCAGCAGCAGCGTCTCGGACGCCTGGGGCAGTCCCCGTACCTGATATCCTTCAACGTAAACGGAGTCGGCTCGCCGGGCTGCGGGGGGGTAGGGCGGGGCGGGGCCGTAGAGCGCATCCAGCGAATCACGCAGGGCCCTCAGCTTCGGATACACAGCCCGGCCCTGCTGCAAGCCCAGTGCAATGATGGGCCCCGCGGCCGAAAAGCTGCCGCTTGAGTAATTCCCCAACGGATAATCGACGTATAGGCTGCAAAGGGCTTTTTGTGCTTTAAAGTCCGCGTTGTCCTTAAACGAGGAAATCTGGAGCAGCACGTCCACGGGGCTGCGCAGGCTGGTTTCGGTGTAGGCCCCGGCCGACACGTTGCTGCCGATGATGACGCCCGCGCCCATCGCCTGCACTTCCGACACCGGAAAGTTGCGCACCACTCCGCCGTCCACCAGCTGGTGCCCCTGGTACTGCACGGGCGTGAACACCGACGGAATGGCCATGCTCGCCCGAATGGCCGCCACGATTTCACCCGTGCGCAGCACTTCGGGCTCGCCGGAAATGATGTCCGTTGCCACGCACCGAAACCCCCGCCGGAAGCGCGCAAAATCTTTGGTGCGGTAGTAGGGCAGGAATAACTCGCTGAGCTTGAGCCATAGCTCCTCCGATTCGATGACGCCGTTGGGAAACTGGAACTTGCCCTTTACCACCGGTAGCTCCAGGAGGTAGTGACCAAAATCGTCCTTTCCCGGTAGCGTAATCGTGCTGAGCTGGGCCGCATTGGTGAGCAACGCGTCCCAATCCAACCCCCGGGCTATCCGTTCAATTTCGGTCCCGGAGTAGCCCGCCGCGTACAGCGAGCCAACCACAGCCCCCATGCTGGTGCCCGTCACGTAGTCGACCCGTACGCCGGCCGAGTCCAGGGCCTTGAGCAGCCCGATGTGGGCCAGGCCGCGGGCCCCGCCGCCGCTCAGCGTCAGGCCCATGCGCGGGCGCTGGGCCGGAGTTTGGCCCCAGGCCAGGCCAACGGTAAGTAACAGCAGCAGCAACGCCAAGCCCAGCCAGCGCTGGTATGGAATGGGTTGGGCAGCCGGGCGGTAGTCGTGCTTCATGGGGTTGTGCAGCGGGGCTTGCGGGGAAGCAGGGGTAGGCAACGGGGTTTCCTGCGGCGGGCGAAAGCTTTACGCCGTTTTTTTGTCTTTTTTTTTCTGCTTAGCCGGCGCCTGAATGCCATGGCTTAGTAGCACGCGCTGGATTTGCTCGATGAGCGCGCCGTGGACTGCCGCGTTGTCGCCGGGCAGGGTGTAGGCCCGGCAGGCAAGGTTCATGCCGCCGGGCACCAGCGCCACAATGCCCAGGCTGGGTGCCGGGTCCGGTAGTACCTGTGCGTGGCCCGTGAGCAGCGGCAGAACCAAGGCGCGCAACTCGTCGAGGTTGGTTTGGCCGTCCACGTCCAGCAGAATTTCGACCAGCGCCCGGTTTTCGATAGTCTTGTTAATCAGAATATTATTGGAGAGTGCGCCGTTAGGCAAAATTACGGTGTCGCCCTGCGGGGTACTCAGGATGGTATCGAAGATATGAATGGCCTTGACCATGCTCGTTTTGCCCTGGCTCTCAATCACGTCGCCCGGCGCGAAAGGCTTGAACATGAGGATGAGCACGCCTCCGGCGAAGTTAGCCAGCGTGCCCTGTAAGGCTAGCCCTACAGCCAGCCCCGCCGCGCCCAGCACGGCCACGAACGAAGTAGTTTGCAATCCCATCATGCCAGCCACACTGATAATGAGCAGCACCTTGAGACTACGCTCACCAGGCTGGTCAGAAAGCCACGCAGCGATACGTCGAGGCGCGACATGGCACGCGATGCTATATGGCTCACCTGCCGGATAACCCACCAGCCCACTATTAGCACCACTACGGCCATGACCACCCGTGGCAGGTAGAGTAAAATCATGGCCTGCAATTGCTCGGAGTAAGCAGAAAGACGTTCCATGGACGTAGAAAGAATTAAAGCGAGAGGTTGGCAAAATAGCAGGGGGCAATGACCAGAATACGGGGCGAAAAGGCTAGCGCATGCCGAGGATGGTCACGCTGACCGGGTTGAACAGCCCGCCGTCGGTGCTATACCAGAGGTCAACGCGGCGGATAGAGCGGCCGCCCAGGCTCTGCAGGCTGAGTGGAGCGCTATCGCGGCCCGGCAGCAGGCGGTAGCGTAGCGGCAGGCTGCTCGCTGGCCCGTTGTCATAGCTCACCAGCAGGTGGTCTAGGGTCAAGGCTCGGTTGTTGACCCGGAGCTTTAAGTAGCGGAAGCTGTGGTAGGCCCCGCCCAGCACCGTGCCGGCATGCCCAACCGGCTGCCGCACCGCAATAATGGCGACGGGAATCCAGCCGCTGGCAGGCGGGCGTGGCGGCTGAATTGACGGCCGGGGCGGCTGCGGGGGATAGGGCGGCCGCGGCGGTTGGGGCCGCGTAGGCTGAACCATTTCCTGCGCCACGCCGGGCCGGGAAGCCAGTAGCACGCTCAGCAGCGCATAAAAGAAGAGGGACCGTTTCATCGGTAAGGGAGAATAGACCAGCGGTTGCCGGCGGTGATTGATCAAGAAATGGCGTGCTAACCAAAGTTTCTCCAGCAGCTGTGGCTAAACCAGCGCCGTATTCCTCCCCCCCCCCCTTTTTTTTCTCAGCGCACGCCTTCCCAAGCCCGGATTTCCTTCGCGTGCGGATTAGTTTGGAGCTGCCAGGTGGTATTGATCAGCATGGTCTGGCGCTCGGCGGTGGTGTAGGGGGCCCAGCCGGGGCTGCCGGTTTTGGCAAACTCCACCCAGGCGTCCTGCATCTTTTCGGCTAGCTCGGCGGGGCCGCCGCCGGGGCCCAGCATGCCGCGTGGCCCCGTTGCCAGGGCGCGCTGGTTGAATACGAAGGGCAGCCCCAGCCCGTGGTAGGCTCCGTAGGTGCCGCCGGCCACCGAGGACGGCCAGGCAAACTCGTACATGTAGGTGCGGCCGGGCTGGCGGGCGTGGGCATCGGCCAGCTGCACGGAAGGTACCTGAAACTGGTAGGCCGTGACCATGGCAGAAAGCAGCTCGCCCAGGCTCTTGGTAGGGTAGGCTTGCTTATACACGGTAATCAGGGCCGCCGGGGCGGGATGAAGCCGCTTCACGGCTAAGAACAGAACGAAGTTGGACTTGATTTTCTTTAGTAGCCCGGACGGAATCAGGAAATAGTTGGCCTCGTCGGAGTTGTAGCCCAACAGCAGATCACTAGCGCCACTAGCCCCCTGCTGCACGCTGGTCATGGGCATGGCGGGCACGATGTCACCGTCAATCACCGGAAAATAAAGTACGGTACCCGAGCCCGGGTCGGCGTACTCATCGGTATTGAGCTTCACCATTTTGGGCGTGACTTTTTGCTGGGCGGCCAGCAACTGCTCGGGGGTAAACCGGCGGTAGGCCTCGGCGGTATTTTTGATTTTCAGCACGCTGGCGTACTTGGCGGCGATGAGGTCGGCCTGCTTGCCACTGAGCACGGCCTGGCCCGAGCCACTCATCATAATGGCCCGCCGAAACAGGCCCTTCGCGGCTGGGCTGCCCATCAGCGTGGCCACGCTCATCGCTCCGGCCGACTCGCCAAAGATGGTCACGTTGGCCGGGTCGCCCCCGAAGCGGCCAATGTTGGCCTGCACCCAGCGTAGGGCCGCCAGCTGGTCGCGGATGCCCAGGTTGGACGGCACTCCCTTGATTTTCAGGAAGCCCTCGATGCCTAGCCGGTAGTTAAGCGAAACTAGCACGACGCCCTTTTGGGCGAAGGTCGTGCCGTCGTAGAGCGGCACGTCGCTGGTCCCCAGCACAAACGCGCCCCCGTGGATGAACACCAGCACGGGCCGGGCTGGGCCGGTCAGGGCGGGCGTCCAGATGTTGGTGGTTAGATAATCATCGCCCTTCACCCAGCCCGACCCGAAAATGGGCTGGCCATCGATGGCCCCTTCCGGCGGGCGGTTAAACGGCGCGGTCGGGCCGCGTTGGGTAGCGTCGCGCACGCCTGGCCAGGGCTGGTGCGGGGCCGGGGCCGCAAAGCGCAGCGCCCCCACGGGTGGGGCGGCGTAGGGGATGCTCTTGAAGATGAGCACATTCCCCACGCGCTGCCCCTGGACCTGGCCCTTCTCCGTAGTCGCCACCAGCCCGCCGTCGTCCTGGGCCGTGGCCGAGGGGATACGGGCTAGGAGCAAGCCCATAAGTAAGAGTAGCGTAGATAATCTTTGCATGGTGCCTGGAAGCTGGATGTTGAAAACTGGAGTTGAATGAGCCCCGTCGGGACAGCTGATAGTGTGAGTAACGGGCCCCCAGGCCGAAAAACCCGCGTTAGCGGCCGCCAAATAAGACGTCCCTGTTGCGCTGCCACAAGGCCCGGTCCACCAGCTCGTTAGACCTCCTGCTGAAACGCAGGCTGCCCAGGTTGAGGCCAATGCCAACCACTTGCAGGGCAATGCTGCCGGCTTGGTGATTCTTGCTTAGTACCGAGCTGCCCACCAGCGCGACCACGGACGTTATGCTCAGCAGGTGGCTCACGGTCCGGTCTCGCCGGCCCTGCTGGTATAGGTCGCTGGTTATGCCGGTGGTAAATTCCGTCTTCAGCTTACGAAACGGCACCTGCTTGCCGCCCATGATGTACTTATCGCCATAGCCATAAATTGTGCGGACATCATAGACCCGCACCAGCGAGTCGCGCAACTGCCCGCGAGGCGATAATACCTGCGCGGCGGCTGGCGATACCCACCCCAGCAGCAGAAAAATTAGGGGCACCAGGCCCGATTGGATGAGTCGTTTACGCATACGGAAGGGATGTTTAAGGATGCTGAGAAAAAGAATTTGTCGAACGAAGCGCCGGGAATAGTCCGGCTCACTGGTCGTTTCCGGGGGAGGCCAGCGCCGCCCGCCCGGCTAGCCAGCCGCTTCCAATTGTAATAGTAGCGGAGCCATTTTCTGGCACCAAGCGCGGACTGCCCCAGCATGTTACACTTTGTAAAATGTAACAGAATAGCGCCCTGAAAAAACCGAAGTAGGCTTATAACTATTTGATTTGTAAAGATATAATAATACATGGCCCTTGTCTTCCGGTGGGAGCTAGGTGGAGTGTTAAGGAACAGAAATAGCTTCCTTGGCGATAGGATCCGGAGAAAGTCGGCTCTTCAAAACTTTCAGTTCTATCTTACTATAGCTCAATAAAACATGCAACCTGCAACCGGGGCGCCACTTGCTCCACCTTTGCCTGCGGCCAGCCTTTCGACCCGTGCAGCACTTGTGCGGTAGCAGTACATTAGTAGAACGAACGCCAGTCCTAGAGCGGTTTCGCAGTTACCATACAGTTTGGACGAGGTAGGGGCGGGGCTTGTCTCCGCCCGTCGTTGAACGGAATCGGTAGACTTGGCGCGAACGTCCGGGCGGGGGCAAGCCCTGCCCCTACCTTCACTAACTTCGGAACCGCTCTAACGCGCTGCCCGCATGATTCCCGACCTGCCCCTGATGCCCCACGCTGAGCTGCTCATGGTGTTCATGTTTCTGAGCGCCTTCGTCGGCCTGCTCGTGAGCGCGATTCTGGCGTTCGTTAATAACGTGCAGCGCCATGCCAACCGCCTGCTGGGCGTATCGCTGTTCAGCGTGGCCCTGTTTGCGCTTACCAGTGCGCTGCTCATCAACCACGCCATCTTCGTGGTGCCGCACCTATTCCGGGTGAATATGCCGCTGCACTACCTGGTTGCGCCCTGTGCTTACCTGTATGTGCGCTCGGTGCTGAATCAGGAACTTCGCTTTCGCCGCTTCGACTGGCTATTCTTCATACCCTTTGGGCTGCATACCCTGGAGCTGCTGCCTTTTTTACTGCACGGAACCGCCTATAAAGTCCACTATCTGCAGCTGCTGCTGGTGGATGTGGCGGGCGTCACCAAGCAGCAGGAGGGCCTTCTGCCGGCCTACTATCATCCGGTACTCAAGTTTGGGCTCGGTACCGCTTATGGGCTAATGCAGGGGCGGCTGCTGTGGCAGTTTAGTCGGCGGGTACCCGCCACCCGCCACCCCGAAAACGAGGCCCTGCTGCGCTGGCTACGTGTGTTTACGCTACTCAACCTGCTTCTCTATCCGCCCGTGCTGCTGGCGATGCTGCTGCCTCTGAATGGCACCTACGTGACTATTTTCGCCGTTTGCGCGCTGGGTAGCTACCTGCTGGTGGCCTCCACGCTGCTGTTCTTCCAGCCCCAGGTTCTGTACGGAATGCGCAACCCGGCCGCCGCCGAGCCAGAGGCAGTGCCGGTGGCCGACGAAGCAGCAGCCCCGTCCACCGAGTCGCCCACCGCCAATAAGAAAGAAGACTTGGCGCGCGCCTACTCGCTGAGCGATGAGCGCAAACACGCCTACCGCGCCCGCCTGGAAGTCCATATGCGGGAGCAGCAGCCGTTCTTGTGCAAAGGCTACGGCATTAAGGACCTGGGTTCCGAAACCGGCATCCCGCCCCACCACCTCTCGGCCCTCATCAACCAGGAATACGCAATGAACTTCAGTGACTTCCTCAACCGCTACCGGGTCGAGTACGTCAAGGCGCGCATGGGCCGGCCCGAATGGCGGCAGCTGACGCTGGAGGGCCTGGCCCTGGAAGCGGGCTTCAGCAACCGCACCACGTTCTTTCGCGCCTTCACGAAGCTCAGCGGCTGCACGCCCTCCGAGTACATGGCCCAGATCACCTCTTCTTATTGATTAGCAGATAATTGGATAGCGACCGCGCCAGTAGCTTCGGCCTTTGCTGTCACATATTAGAAAGTGTAACGCGATTGGGCTGGGTTAGGCTTGCCCGCGCCCGGTGAGTAGCCTACGTTTGCGACTGGTCTTTACCACAAGGCCGCGGCAAATGGCATCAGCGGCGGAAATCATACGCGCCCTCGCGGCATTCAATCAGCTGCCGCCGCCCGCGCAGCTCACCTTCGTCTGGGAGCAGGGCTACTACCTGGCGGCCCGCCCGGCGGGCGCGTCGGGCCTGGTCCGTGTATATCAGGTGGACGCCTTTTTCGTAGAAATCTACTTTCCTACCCCCTCCGATTTTGAACTCCTGCGCGCCTTCCACGAGCCCATCTATTTGCAGTCCTACCTTGACCAGATTGACCTGGCCGGTTTGCTGAGCTAGTCCGAATTGTAGCAGGCAAGCCGGCTTGCCTACCGGCTCATAACAACGGAGAGACGCACTCCTAAAAGTCGACTCATGAACTCTTGTGCGCTTTTAATTGCCCTAAGTCTGCTCACCACGGCCTGTGCCCCGGCGGCCCTGCCGAAGCAGACTCTACCCGCCGCCGCCGAGCCAACCAGCAGCGGGCCGGCGGCCGTAAAAACCGAGCTCGTTGGCCGCTGGGATGCCCAGCGCCGTCGTGGCGTGGACTTCGTGGCGATGGGCAGCGAGCCGTTCTGGTCGCTGGAGCTGACCAATCAGGGGCAGATGCGCTTTCGCACCGTAGCCGGCGCCGACTCCCTGGTTGTGCCCCTGCCGGCCCCCAACCAGGCCCAGGATGCGCCCGTGCTGCGCTACCGGGCCCTGACAGCGGCCGGAGAGCTGACCGTGACCATCGCGCAGCGCCCCTGCCCAAACAACATGTCGGGCGAGGTG
This sequence comes from Hymenobacter nivis, assembly GCF_003149515.1. Classification (NCBI taxonomy): domain Bacteria; kingdom Pseudomonadati; phylum Bacteroidota; class Cytophagia; order Cytophagales; family Hymenobacteraceae; genus Hymenobacter; species Hymenobacter nivis. The sequence continues at coordinate 1,588,767 of NZ_CP029145.1, read as the reverse complement.
TCGCCTTACACCGTCACGGTGCAGGCCCGGATGGCTGCCCAGCCGGTCGCCCGCGAACTTACCGGCTGCGGGCGCTACCTCGGCGACTACCGGCTGCACGACATCTGGGCCCTCGAATCCATTGATGGGCAGGCCGTGGCCGCCGCGCAATTTGCCACCAAGGATAAGCCGTATCTGGAGCTGAACCTGACCCGCGAGGAAGCCCTGGGTTTTGCTGGCTGCAACGGCTTCGGCGGCTCGCTGACGCCGGAGCGGGCCGGCCTGAAGTTCGGCACCCTGCGCGGCACGATGCTGGCCTGCCCTGCCCTGCCCTTCGAGCGCAAATTCCTGGGCGCTCTTTCCGGGAATTCCTTTACCTACCGCCTTGAAAACCGCCGGCTGACGTTAAAAAACCGAGTTAACCAACTGGTTTTTAAGAAAGTCGATTGACGCGCCGCCCTAACCAGCCTGCTTCTCTATTCTTATGCTAACCAAAACCCTACTGCTGGGTGCCGCGCTGCTGGCCGCCGCCTGCCAGCCAACCCGGCCGGCCGCCACTGTTGCGGCGCTGCCAGCGCCCGGCGGCCCGACCGTTGTGCCCACTGTGCCCGTTGCTACTTCGGCTGAGCCGCCGGGCGGGGGCAGCGAGAAGCTATTTGCGCACCGCTGGGCCCTGACCGAAGCTGCCGGCCAGCCCGTGACGCCTACCGGCGACGCCCGCGAGGCGCACCTGCTCTTCTTCCCGCCCAGCCGGCTGAGCGGTTCCACTGGCTGCAACCGTCTGACTGGCACCTTCGAGCTGACCGGCACCGGCCGAATGACGTTTTCGCCGCTGGCCACCACGCGCATGATGTGCGCCGAGCCCGCCGCCGCTCAAACGGAAACCCGGATGGTGCAGGCCCTGACTACCGTGCAGTCCTACTACGTGACCGATGCGGCCCTGGAACTACGCGATGGCACGGCCATCGTGGCCCGGTTTCGCGCCACCCCGGTGACCCCGGAAAAATAACCTGGGTGCCCAGCCAGCAGTCCTCATTAAGACTCTTGCTACTAAAGGAAACACGATGAACCCAAGTAACTTGCGTAAGCCGGTTTTAGCAGTGGTTATTCTAGCACTGCTCAGCGGCTGTGATAACCGTTCGGCCTCCACTACTTCCTCCCCACCTGCCGAAACTGCCGCCACGGCTCCGGCCGCGCAGGCCTGCCAAGTCTGCTACCGGCAGGTACTGGGGCGTGACACTACGTTGGTTCGCCTCAGCATCAGTGGCGCGGCCGTGACGGGCGAGCTGGCGGTGCTGCCCGCCGAAAAAGACCACGCCCGGGGCCCCCTGAGCGGTACCCTGATCGGCCAGCAAATCGTGGCCGACTGGCAGCGGGCCGGCGAGGGTCAGACTCAGGTGCACGAGGTAACATTCACCCTCACCGGCGACTCGCTGCGGTGGCGCACGCACCGAAAAAGGAGGCAAATGGGTCTTAGTGAACCCCCAATAAGGCTACCAATACAAGCTGAGTAAAGTGGCCTGTGCCCCGCAGCCTTGACCACTCAATTGCCAGCGCGACGGGGCGCGGGAAGCTGGTCCTGCGCAATGAGGCGCTGCAAATCCTGGAGGTTGTTATAGTTGGGTCGGATAAAGCCCACCTCGGGGTTGTCGAGGTCGCGGATGGCCTGCACGGTCAGCACGGAAATAATCACAAACAGGATGGGCACGAAGTAATGGCGGGTTTCCTGGGCGCTGTTACTGAAGCCCACCAGCACCCCAATCGCCCAGGACGAAATTAGCAGCAGCGCGATAATAGAATAGGGAGTGCCTTCCTGGTAAGAATAGTGCAGCCGGGAGGTGGCGTTGTTGAGCTTGTAAAAGGCCGGTAGTAGCCGGCGCACATCGTCGGGCCGGAGGGTAGCGGCCCTGGTAGCGTCGCGAAGCTGTTGCCAGGCCTGGCGATAGAGAACCATAATTTTGCGTGCGTGCGCCGGGTCGGGTAGTGGTTTGGGGCGATGCTCGGCCAACTCCAGCGCCAAAAACCGCAGCAGTAAGCCCCGGACGATAACAGGACCGGCAGCCGGCAGCAACTCGCTTTCCCGGTACAATTCGGCCACGGCATCCGACGACTGATGAATCAGAACCGTTCGCTCTTTAAGCGAATTGTTGGACGAGAGCAGGGTGAAGGACAGGAGGAGCCCGAAAATGGTAACAAGCGCGTTTTCAATGCCGGATGGTTTCCAAATCCGGCCGCGGCGGCGGTAGCTTATTTCGGCAAACAAGTAGCCCACTGCTACCGCTAACAGCAGCGACAGCGGATAAGCCAGGGTGAAAAAAAGTGTGTCGAACAGGCTACGCCACATAGATTGAAAACTAGAAATAGTAGCCGAACTAACTGCTGGAACTCTAGCCGCTGGTACTTCTTAGCTAACTGCTAGCGCAGTTTTAGAAACCGTGTTCACGGCGCGGCCGGCCAACCTCGCCGCCAGCCTTCCTCTCCCGGAGAGGGGAGCTAGACAACCACATACCTCGTTTACAAAACCGCTGTAAGCTGGCAAGTTATAATAAAGCTAATTCGGAAGTGTGTGTTAAGTTACTGCCCGTAGGCGAGGCGTAAATTTGGCTATGGATTACCTGAGTTTGCGCGAGCGGCCCCGCCAGTTTCTGGCCCTAACCAGCTTGCGAGCGGCGGAGTTTGACGACTTGCTGACCGACTTTGCCCCGGCCTGGGAGCGCCACCACCGCTACCACACCCTGGAAGGAACCAAACGGGCGTTCCCCGCCCACCGCGAGCGGGCCAACGCCGTGCTGGCGGGCAGCGATATAAAGCTCTTTTTTCTGCTCACCTACCTCAAAAGCAACGCCTTGCAAGAGCACCAGGCCGCCAGCTTTGGCATTTCGCAAGCGCGCGTCAGCCACTTGGCTACCGCCCTGCTGGGCGTGCTCAACCAGGTGCTGGCCCGGCGCGGGCTGCTGCCCGTGCGCGACGGCGGCGAGTTGGCTCAGCGCCTGGCTAACCACCCGGAGCCGGTCTTTGCCTACGACGGGGTCGAGCGGGGCGTACCACGTAACACGGACCGGGAGGCCCAGGCCGAGGAGTACAGCGCCAAAAAAAAGCGCACCGCGTGAAAAACATGACCTTATGCGATTCCACGCAGTACGTGCATTTTCTCTCGGCTACGGAAAGCGGGCGAGCGCACGACAAAAAACTGGCCGACGAGTACGCGCTGCACCTACCGGCGGGCTGCGTGTTACGGCAGGATTTGGGCTTGCTGGGCCACGCCCCGACCGGGGTCGTGGTGGAGATGCCCCACAAGAAGCCGCCGAAGCGGGAGTTGACGTTTGCCCAAAAGCTGTATAACCAGTTGCTGAGTCCGTTGCGCGTCGTTATCGAACACGCGCACAGCGGTATCAAGCGCCTGCACATGGTGCAGGGCACTATCCGCTTGCGCGGCGAATGGGTGCGCGATACGGTCATGGTCGTGGCCTGTGGGCTGCACAACCTGCGCGTGCGCAGCCCGCACCGCGCCTATCGCGCACCTGTCCACGCGAAACTCGCTAACTACGCCGAATAAGCTTTAATCTTTTCACCGATTTAACGGCGTTAATATCGGGTGTGAACCAGCCTGCACCCACCGCTCACCAAGCATACGTGGCCTTGGTTAAAAGTTTGGTACAAATGTGAGGTGGTCGGGTAAATCTGGACAGAATAGGGTCTTAACTTTCGAACGTCATGAAAGACAGCCCCCAACCTAGTGGTCTGACAACTTAGTTTCGTCAGTTTTTTTGGTTAATTCAGCGTATCTGTTTTTCAACTTATCGCGGGCCTTTTTGGTGGTGAAGGACCAATTGACTTTGGTGGCGGCGGCGTTGCGCTTGGCTTGCCAGGCCAATGCCTCTTGTTCGAGTCGTTGCTGGGTGGCGATACGCTGGGCCAGGCACTGGCGGGAGAGGGCGGCAAATTCGATTTCCGCCATGTTGAGCCAGGAGCCGTGCTTGGGCGTGTAGTGGAATTCGAGGGTGTGGCGCAGGTAGCGGGCCGTCTCGAGGGGTAGGTGTTCGTACAAGGCCCCGTAGGTGTGGGTGCTGTAATTGTCTTGCACGAGCTGGATTTTGGCCGCCTCGGGGTAGTGGGTTTGCACGAGCCAGTCCATAAAACGGGCGTAATCGCCCTTGTTTTTGGTCGTCGTCACCTGCAAGTGGCGCTGACCTGTGTCGATGTTATAAGCCAGCAGCACGTTGCAGACGCCTTTTCGCACGTACTCCTGGTGTTCTTTTTGGGTCGCGTTGGGCTTGGGCGGCAGCGGCGTAAGCACGTGGTCGAGCAGTTGGCAGGGCCGCTCGTCGAAACACAGGCGCACCACGCCCGCTGCGGCCGGGGCGCTGTAGACGTCGAGCACGTCCTCCAGATTGGCCAGGTATTCGCCCGTGATGGTGCCAATGCACCACATTTCTTTTAGCCAGGGCTTGAGGTGGCTTTTTTTAACACCTGGCGAATCGTTTCCTTGGAAACGGCCGGTCCGTAGTCGAGGCAGACGAGGGTTTCGTTGAGCAGCGAGAGCGTCCAACGGGCCGCGCCGGTCGGCAATTCACTGCACGCCAGACTGGTGATACGTGCTTCCAGGGCGGGCGTCACCTTCGGCGGTTGCCCGCTGCGCGGGCGCTCTTCCAGCGCCTGGGCCAGCCCCCCGGCCAGGTAGCGGCGCTTGAGGCGGTAGTACTGGGTGGTGGAAATGCCCCCTTCGGCCTGCACGGCGGCGGCTCCTTTGCCGCTGCTCATGGCCAGTAGGGCACGGGCACGCGCGATTTTGCGGCTCTTGTGGGTGCCTTTTTTGACAATCGCCTGCAATTTGGCGGCATCGGCAGGCGGTAGATTGACGGGTTTGGTGAGGCGGGGCATTAGCGAAAAACGGATGGTGTCCACTCGTTACTGTTACAAACGGAATTAAGTTGTCAGACCACTAGTAAACGTCGGCGCTATGATGCCGCCTTCCGAGCTGAAGCCCTGCGCCTAGCCGGGGAAAGCCGCTCGACCCAGGCCGCTGCACGCGCGCTCAACAGCGACCCCAAACGCCTCTATAAGTGGTAGAAGGAAGCGCTCACGCCCGTGGCGGCCGCCCGTGGGGCGGAGCTGGACCCGGCCACGGCGGCCGAGTTGCGGCAGCTGCGGGCCGCCAATCGGCGGCAGGCCCAGGAACTGGATATTTTAAAAAAAGCCATTGCCATCTTCTCGGCGACCGACAACCTATGAGCCGCTACCGCTTTATCGAGGCGCAGCGCGGCCAGTACCCCGTGCGTCTGCCCTGCCAGGTGCTGGGCGTGCCGGTCAGTGGATACTATGCGTGGCAACAAGCTCAGCAACAGCGTAAAAGCAGATTGCGCCCGCGTGGGAAGCGGCCCTGGTCCAGGTCTTTGCGCACCACAAGCGCCGCTACGGCACCCGCCGGCTGCGGGTGGCCCTGCGCCAAAAGGGCTACCAGGTGGGCCGCCAGCGCCTACGCGCCGCCCTGCGCCGACGAGCCCTGCACGCGCTGCAACCCAAGGCCTATACCCCACGCACCACCGACGCCACCCACGGCCTGCGCTGCGCGCCCAACCGGCTGCTCGACCAACCCAAGCCCACCCAGGCCAACCGGTTCTGGGTCAGCGACCTTACGTACCTGCCGCTGGCGAACGGCGACTGGGCCTACCTATGCGCGAACCAGGATATGGCCAGCAAGTAGGTGCTGGGCTGGCAGGTCGGTACCTCAATGCCGGAGGAACTCATTAGCAGCGCTTTTTGGGCGCAACCACCCACACCCGGCTTGCTCGTCCACTCCGACCGAGGTGGGCAGTAGTGCGGCAACGCCTACCGGCAGTTGCTCCACAACCACGAGGCCGTGCGTTCGCAGAGCCGGCGAGGCGATTGCTACGATAACGCCCAAGCTGAAAGCCGCTGGTCCCGTCTTAAAACGGAGGTTCTCGAACTGCGCGAGCGGCCCGTTTTCGCCGACTTAGCCGACGCTCAGGCCAGCGTGGCCGACTATTTTGACTACTATAATCACGAGCGTTTGCATTCTAGTATCGGCTATCAGCTGCCGTATCATACTCACCAACAGCTTTTTCAACTTAATGCCCTAAACTGTCCAGCGTAATCGGACCACCTCAGTTTCTCTCATACCAAGACAAACTGTATTTCCGAATAGTGTAAATATTTTGGCGGTGGTCCAAAGTGGGGTAATATCCTATTTTCAGTTGTTAGCGCATTCTAATGGAAACTACTTGAATAGAGTCAGAAAAGCGGAAAACAGTGTGTCAAGAAGCAGAATTAAATGCTGGAATCACCCCGCTTTGGACCACCGCTAACATTTTTACACTATTCGGAAATACAGTTTGTAATTCTGCGTGCAGTACCGGTTTTGATAGCGCTTGCCTTCCAGCACTATGCTGCTTAGCTCCAACTACCAGCTTACTGGCTACTGCACCGGCGGCACCGTCACCACGTACTCGAACGCCAGGTAGAGCTTGGCGTCGCCCACGCGCACCTTCAGCTCCTGGGGCCCGGCTTTGGGCAGGGGCAGCAGGCCCTGGGCCTGGTAGAGGTCGCGGCCGAAGAAGCGGCCTGGGGTGGGGGGCGGTACCAGCTTGAACACTTCTTGGCCAGCCTTGTCGGTGGCTACTATGACGAGGTTGCTTAGGTTGGCGCTGCCGGGGCCCTTGCGGCGGATGGTGACCTGGAGCGTGCCGCCGGGGGGCAGGGCAGCCAGGCGGCGCTGATAGGTGGTGTCGGCCCAGGTGTGCAGGCGGCGCAGCTCGTCGATTTCCGTGAGCATCTGGGCGTAGGGGCGGTAGGCCAGCCGGGTGTAGGTGCCATTCACGTCAGCTTCCTCGTCGGTGTTCTTGGTCACATTTTGCACGGCCGGCGATTCGGCGTCGCGCTGTGCGAACACGTAATGGCGCTTGTTGGTGGTGAACTTGCTGGCATCGGGGGCCTGGGCGCGGGCGGCCCCGGCGGTGCCCAGCCCCAGGCCGGCCATGAATAGCAGGCCGCGCAGGGACTGGGTGGTAGCGTTGTGCATTGGATAAAGATAAAATAGGGTAGAAGCCAGAGGATATTCCCTGGTGGATAAAAAAGACTAAAATCGGCTCGTTTCAGCCCGTAAAGAAACAATCGCCGCCGCAAACCACCCGGCTGGGGCCCCGCCCGGCCCTTGTTTTTTTACCAAAACGTAACCCGCCCGTAACCGCCGCGTCATACGAGGGGCCGAAATTTGAGGATAGGTATTATTCCTCTTCTTAATCGTTCGTGCCATGCATTTCCCGGCTTTGGTTTCGTGGGGGCGCCGCCTGGGGCGCTGGTTTTTGTATGAGCTGTTTCAGCTGGCCCTGGGCGTGGCCTTTGGACTGCGGCTGCCGGGCAGCCTGCGCTCGGCGCTCGGCGGCGGCGGGCGCACCAACCAGCCCCCCCGCTGGGCCGGCCCCGCTGTGCGCCCGCGCCGGCCCGAAGCCCGGCGGGGCCGCGCGCCCATTCCCCAGCCCGCCGCTGCATGAGCGAATCCCTGGCTTTCTCATTTGAAAAAATAGGCCTCGCCGGCCCAGGGGCCCCACCGCCCAAAGCTGGCCGCAGCAAGCGCCGCCGGGTGCACGTAGCAGTGGTGTCGGATATCCATTTGGGTACGTACGGCTGCCACGCCCGCGAGCTGCTGCGCTACCTCAAAAGCATCCGGCCGCAGGTGCTGGTGCTAAACGGCGATATCGTGGACATCTGGCAGTTCAGCAAGAACTACTGGCCGCCTGCCCACATGCGGGTGGTGCGCTACCTGGCTGGCCTGGCCGCCAAGGGTACCAAAATTTACTACCTCACCGGCAACCACGACGAGCTGCTGCGCAAGTTCGCGGGCCTCAAAATCGGGCAGTTTCATTTGGATAACAAGTTGGTGCTCGACCTGCCCCACGGCCGCACCTGGCTATTCCACGGCGACGTGTTCGACGTGACTATGCGGCACTCGCGCTGGTTGGCCAAGCTCGGCGGGCAGGGCTACGATTTGCTGATTCTCATCAACCGGTTCGCCAATTTTCTGCTCGATAAGCTGGGGCGGCCCCGAGTGGCGCTGTCCAAGCTGGTGAAGGAGCGGGTAAAAACCGCCGTGGCCGCCGTCAATAACTTCGAGGAAACGGCGGCCGCCATTGCCGCCGACGACGGCTACCGCTACGTGGCCTGCGGCCATATCCACCAACCCGAAATCAAGGAAATCGCCACCGCCAAGGGCCCCATCACTTATCTCAACTCCGGCGATTGGGTCGAAAACCTGACAGCCCTGGAGTACACCGCCGCCGCCGGCTGGGCGCTGTACCGCTACGCCGACGACCCCTGCATGCAGGGCCTAGCCGAACCCGACGACGCCACCGATACCGCCGCCGACGCCCACCCCGCGCAGCTATTGGCGGGGCTGCTGGCTGAATTTAAGATTAAATGATTTTGACTGCTGGTTTTTGATTATTGGCCGTAGAACGTCATGCTGAGCGAAGCCGAAGCATCTCTCCCGCGCAACTAACCCAATCTGTTGAGTTTAGTCAGCGGGAGAGATGCTTCGGTTTCGCTCAGCATGACGTTCTACGGCCAGGCAAATACAGTTGTAACAAAGCCCCACTTCTATTCTATGCGCATTCTTTACGCCATTCAGGGCACCGGCAACGGCCACCTGGCCCGCGCCCTCGACGTGGTGCCGCTGCTGCAAGCCCGCTGCGACCAGTTAGATTTGTTGATCAGCGGCCCGCCGGCCGATTTGGCGCTGCCGTTCGACGTGCGCTACCGGGCCCAGGGCATGGGGTTTTTGTTCGGTAAAAAGGGCGGCATCAACTTCGTGAAAACGTTCTGGCAGTTCAATTCGGCCAAGTTTCTGCGCGAGGTGCGCGCGCTGCCGGTGGAAGACTACGATTTGGTCATCAGCGACTTCGAGCCCGTGGCCAGCTGGGCGTGCCGGCTGCGCGAGGTGCCCTGCGTGGCCCTCAGCCACCAGTGCGCCGTGCTGCACCCCGCCGCCCCGCGCCCGGCCGTGGAGGACCCCGCCGGCCGGGCCGTGCTGCGCCACTACGCGCCGAGCACGGCTCAGTATGGGTTCCACTTCCGGGAGTACGCGCCGGGTATCGCCACGCCCGTTATCCGGCAGCAGGTGCGGGCCCTAGTGCCCACCAACGAGGGCCACTACACGGTGTACCTGCCCGCGTTTGAGGAGAAACTGCTCGTGGAGCGCCTGCGCTACCTGAGCCGGGCCACGCGCTGGGAGGTGTTCAGCAAGCACAGTGCCGAGCCCGCTGAGTACGGCAACGTGCGGGTGTGGCCGGTGAGCGGCGGGGCCTTCCTCGACAGCCTGGCGCGCGCGGCGGGGGTGCTGTGCGGGGCTGGCTTCGAGACGCCCGCCGAGGCTCTGTACCTGGGTAAAAAGCTGCTCGTGGTACCCATGAAGCAGCAATACGAGCAACAATGCAACGCCGCGGCGCTTATCCAAATGAATATACCCGTTATTAAGAACCTCAAAGACAAGCATCTGGCCACATTAGACGAGTGGCTGCACCAAGGCCGGGTCGTTCCCGTTGACTACCCCGACCGCACGGCCGCCGTGCTCGACCAGATGCTGGCCGAGCAGCGGCCGGGGCCCCAGCCCCCTGTTTCTTCGCTGACCGCTTCCGCCCCCGCGCCTCGCGCATGACCGACGATTCTTCTGCTTTGCCCGCGGCGTTCTTTCCGCCCTCGGGGCCCCCGGCGTTCACCCGCGCCGATTTTGGACCCGATTTCCACTGGGGGGCCGCTGCGGCTGCCTACCAAACCGAGGGCGCCTGGCAGCTGCAAGGCAAGGGCCCCAGCATCTGGGACGACTTCACGCGGCGCAGGGGGGCCGTGCGGCGCGGTGAGCACGGGCGGGTGGCTACCGATTTCTACCACCGCCACGCCACCGACCTCGACTTGGCCCAGGCCATGGGGCTGACGGATTTCCGATTCTCGGTGGCCTGGCCGCGGGTGCTGCCCAGCGGCACGGGGCCCGTAAACCGGCGCGGCCTCGACTTCTACGACCGCCTCGTGGACGCCTGCCTGGAGCGCGACCTGCGCCCCTGGCTCACGGTGTACCACTGGGACCTGCCCAGCGCCCTGCAAGCTCAGGGCGGCTGGGCCAACCGCAGCGTGGTGGGCTGGCTGGCCGACTACGCTCAGGTGCTGGCCCGCCGCCTCGGCGACCGGGTGCAGCACTGGATGGTGCTGAACGAGCCGATGGTGTTCGTGGGGGCGGGGCACCTGCTGGGCGTGCACGCGCCGGGGCGGCGGCACCTGGGGGCGTTTCTGGCGGCGGCCCACCACGCCACGCTGGCCCAGGCCGAGGGCGGCCGGGCCCTGCGGGCCGCTCTGCCCGCCGCGGTCCGCATCGGCACCACGTTTTCGTGCTCGTACCTCACGCCGCACCGCCCCGGCAACGCCCGCGACGAGGCCGCCACCCGCCGCGCCGATGCTCTGCTGAACCGCTTTTTCGTGGAGCCCGCCCTGGGCCTGGGCTACCCCGTGGCCGAGCTGCCCGCCCTGCGTTGGCTGCTGGAGCGCTACTACAAGCCCGGCGACGACCAGCGGCTGGCGTTCGATTTTGACTTCTGGGGTGTCCAAAACTATACCCGCGAGGTGGTGAGGTTTTCGCCCTGGCTGCCGCTGCAATGGGCTACGCTGGTGCCCGCCAAGCAGCGTGGCGTACCCCACACTGACATGGGCTGGGAGGTGTACCCGGAGAGTATTTGCCAAATGTTAAAACAATATAGCGCTTATTCAAATGCACCACAATTATTCGTAACTGAAAGTGGGTCAGCATTCCCAGATGTGAAAACCGATGGTGGCGTGCCCGATGCCCAACGCCGGGCCTACTTGCAGGCGGCCCTGGGCCAAGTGCTGCGCGCCCGGCGCGAGGGCGTCGACGTGGCCGGCTACTTCGCCTGGACGCTCACCGACAATTTTGAATGGGCCGAGGGCTACGGGCCCCGGTTTGGTCTGGTGCACGTCGACTACGAAACCCAGGCGCGCACCGTGAAGGACTCGGGCCTGTGGTACCGCGACTTCCTGCGCGGGGCCCCGGCCGGGGCCTCCGGTGCCGCCGCGCAGCGGCAAGCTGCGGGCGGGGCGGCCGACTAGGTACAAGCTGGCGGGGCCCCTTGGTCATCCCCGCCGCGCTGCGGCTGGTTGCGTATGCCTTTAATTCGCGCTATTCTATTCCCCTCCCAAATACCAAACCTTATGAGTACTTCCCAAACCCTCTCCCTGTCGGTCGGCGACGGCACCACCATGCTGGTCTACGCGGCCCAGCCCGCCGCAGCCAACGGTGCGGTACCCGGCATCATTCTATTGCAGGAAGCCTTCGGCGTGAACCACTACATCCGCAGCGTAGCCGACCGGCTGGCGCAGGCCGGCTACGCCGTGGTGGCCCCCGAGCTGTTTCACCGCACGGCCGCGTCGGGCCTGGAAATCCCCTATAACGACTTTCCCAGCGCTATGTCGCACTACATGGCCATCAACAACGACGACTTGACGGCCGACTTGCAAGCGGCCTACGCTTGGCTCACGGGCCAGTCCGGCGTGGTGGCCGACAAAATCGGCAGCGTCGGGTTTTGCCTGGGCGGGCGCGTCTCGTTCCTGGCCAACGCCGTGCTGCCGCTGGCGGCCGGCGTGTCGTACTACGGCGGCGGCATCGAGCAAATCAAAGACCGCGCCGCCGACCTGCACGCCCCGCACTTGTTCTTCTGGGGCGGGCGCGACGAGCACATTTCGAAGGAGAGCATTGCGGAAGTTATCGAGGCCGTGGACGCGGCCGGGAAGCTCTACGTCAACACCGTCATCTCCGACGCCGAGCACGGCTTCCACTGCGACGAGCGCCCCGGCTACAACCCCGCCGCCGCCCATGAGGCCTGGGCTCTTACGCTGGCATTTTTGGCTGATAAGTTTAAGGCGACGAAGTAAGGAGCCGCTCGATTTTTCGGTGGCGCGTTTTTAAAATCGTTGCCGACAGAACAATTCCAAGAGAACGTCATGCAGAGCGCAGCGAAGCATGACGTTCTCTTGGAATTGTTCTGTTGTCGTTCCGGGGCGAAGCCCGCGCCCGCTACAGGGCCCCCAGCAGGGGCTTGGCTGCGATGAACCGGTCGATAAGCCGCGTCGGGTGCTGCTCGTCGAACCCGGCAAAGCCCAGCACGAACGCCGGCTGGGGCTGCACAAAGCGCAGAGCTTCATTCACGGCGTTGCGGTAAGTGCGGAAGCGTTCGGGCTCGGCGGTGGCGGCGGCGGCTTCGGTGTCCCAGCGCAGGGCCCCGGGGCCCTTGCGCACCAGCAGCGGCAGCACAAACGGGATGTAGTGGCTGAACACTGGGTTGGCGGCGCTGGTCAGCCGCGCGTCGGGCCACACGTGGAAGTCAGCGAACGAGGCCGGCGGGACCACTACGTAGCGCGCCTGCTCCTCGATCAGGGCCCCAAACAGCGCGTCGCGGCCCGGCTGGGCGTAGAGCTGCGCGAAGGCTGCGTACCACACCGTGACGCCGGCCGGGCTCACGAGCTGGTAGGGGTGTAAGGTGCTGCCGACGCCCACGCCGCCGTGGGGCCCCACCACCAGGTCGTAAAGCTGGCCGAACCGGGCCACGTCGGCCGCCTGGCGGTAGGGGTTGTCGGTGAGGCCGTAGAGGCAGAAGCAGGCGAAATCGGTGAGGGCCGGCAGGGTAGGGGGAGGCGTTGAATCGGACACGGCAGGGGCAAGGGAGAAAAGCGCGCCGGGCCACGGCCCGGCGGGGCTCGCAAATTTCGGCGCCCGCCGGCTTTTTCCGCGCGGCCAGTGCTAAATTTCGGCCGCCCAACTTGCACAAATCCCACCCAAACCATGAAAAAACTTCTGCTCCTGCCGTTGGCCGCGGCCCTGTGCGGCGGGCTGGCCGGCGCCCACGCCGCCCCCCGGCCCGCGGCGCCGCGCCCAGCCTACTTTGCCCTCAAGGTGTACCACCTCAAAACCAGCCGGCAGGAGGCGCTCGTCGACAGCTTTTTGCAGCACCAGTACGTGCCGGCGCTGCACGCGGCGGGTATCCCCGCCATCGGCGTGTTCAAGCCGGTGGGCAACGATACCGCCGCCGACCGCCGCGTGTACGTGTTCACGCCCTACACCTCCATGAAGCAGTGGGAACAGGTAGACAAAACCGTGGATGCCAAGATGTTGATAGCCGGTGGCGGCTACGAAAACGCGGCTTACACCAGCCCGGCCTACGGCCGCCAGGAAAACATTTTCATCAAAGCTCTTGATGAAATGACCGGTCTGCGGGCCCCCAACCTCGCCGCGCCCAAGAGCGAGCGGGTGTACGAGCTGCGCAGCTACGAGGGCGCCAGCGAGAAAATCTTCCGTAACAAGGTGCAGATGTTTAACGCAGGCGGCGAAATCAAGCTCTTCGACCGGCTTGGCTTCAACGGCATTTTCTACGGCGAAGTCCTGTTCGGGCCGAAAATGCCGAACCTGATGTACATGACCTCGTTCAAAAACATGCCCGACCGGGAGGCGCACTGGAAAGCCTTCAGCGCCGACCCTGAGTGGAAGCGGCTGTCGGGCCTGCCGGAGTACCAGAACAACGTGGCGCACATCGACATCACGTTCTTGCGGCCCGCGAATTACTCGGATTTGTAAGTAACCAATCTGGGAGAACGTCATGCTTCGGCTGCGCGGACGCCAGACGAGCATGACGTATTAAAGGACGTTGCTGAACAGTCCCAATAGCTTAAAAGAACATCTTTCCCATCCCGTTCAAACCCGCCCCGCCTTATGCCTGCTTCCCGTCGTGATTTCCTGAAAAACGCCGCGGCCCTGATAGCCGCCGCCGCCGTGGCGCCGCAGGCTTTAGCGGCTCGGGAACTGCCGGCCAAGGCTTTTTTTGAAATTTCCCTGGCCGAATGGTCGTTTCACAAGGCACTGTTCAGCAACAAGATCAGTAACCTGGACTTCCCGGTCATCGCCAAAAAGCAGTATGGCATCGGTGTGGTGGAGTACGTGAACCAGTTCTTCAAAGACAAGGCCGAGGACTCGAAATACCTGGCTGAGCTGCTGCTGCGCTGCCACGACAACGGCGTGAAAAACCACCTGATTATGGTCGATGGCGAGGGCGACCTGGGGGCCCCCACCGAGACGGAGCGCATCAAGGCGGTCGAAAACCACTACAAATGGGTGGACGCGGCCAAGTACCTGGGCTGCCCCACCGTGCGCGTGAACGCCTTCGGCAAGGGCACGGCCGCGGAGGTGCAAAAAGCCGCCGCCGACGGCCTGGCCCGCCTGGCCGAGTACGCCCAAAAAGCGGGTATCAACGTGATAGTGGAAAACCACGGCAGCTATACCTCCAACGGCGAGTGGCTGCTGGCCACCGTCCGGCAGGTGGGCAAGCCCAACGTGGGGATTCTGCCCGACTTCGGCAACTTCTGCATCCGGCGCGACACCGGCGACCTCTACCGCGGCAAGTGCATCGAAGAGTACGACAAGTACAAAGCCGTGCGCGAGTGGATGCCAGTGGCCAAGGGCGTGAGTGCCAAAACCTTCGACTTCGACGCCAACGGCAACTGTGTGGAAACCGACTACTACAAGATGTTCAAAATCATCAAAGACTCGGGCTTCCGCGGCTACGTGGGCATCGAGTACGAAGGCGAAGTGGCCAGCGAAGAAGACGGCGTACGCAAAACCAAAGCCCTGCTGGAAAAGGTGCTGAAAACGCTGGGGTAGGGTCCCGGGGCCCGCTAAAATTTCTTGCTAAAACTTGTCGTTGTTGACTTCCAGCCAAAAGCCGTCGGGGTCTTGCAGGTAAATCTGCTGCACGCCGTCGGGCCGGGGCGTGGTCTGCCCGGCTTCGCCCCGCCAGTTGCCGTAGCGCACGTGTAGCCGGTCGAGGTGCGCCATGAAGCGGGGTAGGTCCGGCACGCTGAAGGCCAGGTGGGTGTTGATGTCGTGGGCCTGCGCCTTGTTGCCCTGGATGATGTGCAGCTGGCTGTGGGGCCCCACGCGCAGCCACACGTGTTTGCCGTCTTTGAAGGGCTCTGGCAGCTCGGGTAGCAGTAGCGCGTTTTTGTAAAAGTCCGCGCTTTTCTGCAAATCGACCACGTACAACGCCACGTGGTTGAGCAGCGTGGGGCCCTGCGCCGTGGCGGGCAGGGGCGTTGCCGCCCCGGTGGCAACGGCCAGCAAACCGGCTAGTAAATACTTCTTCATGGCGTTCCAGCCCCGGGTTACCGCCCCAGCGCCTTGAATTGCGCCGCTACACAAGCGGCGATGCCCTCCTGGCCAGTTGCTGGGCTGCTCACCGCCCAGTAACTGGTTGGCCGCTGCTGTTTTCAGGGAGCCGCCGGGGCCAGCCGCCGCAATAGCGCCGGGCGGGGCCCCGGCTTTGGGTTGGTAGCCCGTGGCGCGGGCCAGGCGCCGGGCCGGCAACGGCTGAATAGCGAGAATTTTTGTAGGCATGGGCGCAGGGCGGGGGGGCTAAAACGGTAGCCCCGGCGGGGGCAAGGTACTGGATATCCCCGGAATCCCCGGCTGGGGCCCCGGCCGGGCCGCTAGTCCGGGTTCTCGGGGGCCAGCGTGCGCTCGATGCGCGGGCCGGGCACCAGCCACACGAAGGCCACGGCCACGCAGGCCGCGCCCGCCAGGGCAGCCAGAAGCTGCTGACGATGCCCGCCACGTAGAGCACCGGTGAGAGCTTGCCCTTCCAGTCCTGCCCCGGCGCCCGCGCTAGCGGCGAGGCCGACCCGCTATTGACGGCAATGATGTGTTTTGCAGCACGAAATACGCCACGGCCGACCCCAGCAGCACGCCGCCGTACACGGCCAGCGTGGCCGGCGCAAAGTGGTTTTCGCCCATCTAGCCGGTGGCGAAGGGGGATAAGCGAGAGCCAGAACAGCAAGTACAGGTTGGCCCACCGCACCCCGCCACTAATCAGCCGGGTGCTGCTGAGCGGTGGTGGTTATTCCAGTAAATGCCCACGTACACGAAGCTCAGCACGTAACTCAGAAACACGGGCAGCAGCCGTCGCAACGCCACAAAGTCGGCGCTGTGCAGCACCTTAAGCTCCAATACCGTGATGGTGAGTATACCGTTGCTAAATGCTTCGAGGCGGCTTTTTTGACATTGGGTAGGGAAGGTGGGAAGCTAAAGCAATAAAAAGCCACTATTGAAGCGGCTTTTTTATTGCTTTAAAAATTTCTTCAAAAGAGTTCTCCTTGAATTTTTGCGTCAATTTGACTTTTCAAGCATGCTAGTTCAAGCTATGCCCTTCAGGGTAAGACGTTAGTTGCTACTCCCTTTGGGTCGTTGCGCTTTTGCCAGGTAGTTAAAGCGTATGGTCTGCTTATGATATGAGTAGCAGGAAGCGTGTTGGAATAGAATTCATTCTGGTCTAGCCCATTTTCAGTGGTTTCTTTCAGTTGGTCTGAGCCGAAACCCGCGAATTCCATTCGCAACCCAAACCTATGGACTTCTAGTCCACAGTCGTTTAGTTTTTCGCCCCTTATTTATAGTGTGCTTCTTTACAGACTATATCAGCGCTACAGTCACATAAACGCCACTCAATCCGCAACTGCCAAAAGTGTTGACTACAGTCCCTGTTAAGCAGACGCTGGCACTACTATATAGGCAGTTTCGGAGCAATGAAAACGGCTTCATACCGCACCTTAGGCCTTGGATTCTGCCACCATATTAATGAGACTAAGGCAACCCCACAAAAAAGCGCCGCCCCGTTGCCAGGGCGGCGCTTCTTCAACATAAGCAGCAAGAAATACTTCGCCAGCCCAACCTTACGATTTCGCCAGGTCGAAGCGGTCGGCGTCCATCACCTTGGCCCAGGCGGCTACGAAGTCGCGCACGAATTTGGGGCCGGCGTTATTGGTGCCGTACACTTCGGAAATGGCGCGCAGCTCTGAGTTCGAGCCGAAAATCAGGTCGACGCGGGTGCCGGTCCACTTCACCACGTTGGTTTTGCGGTCGCGGCCTTCAAACAGCTGGTCAGCCTCCGAAGTGGCTTCCCAGGTGGTGCCCATGTCGAGCAGGTTCACGAAGTAGTCGTTGGTGAGCGTGCCCGGGCGGTCGGTAAATACGCCGTGGTTCGAGTGGTCGAAGTTGGTATCCAGCACGCGCAGGCCGCCTACCAGCACCGTCATTTCGGGGGCTGTGAGGGTCAGCAGCTGCGCCCGGTCGATGAGCATCGCCTCGGGAGCGGCTTCGTGGTTGGCGCGCAGGTAGTTGCGGAAGCCATCGGCGTGCGGCTCCAGGGCCTCGAACGACTGCACGTCGGTTTGCTCGTGCGAAGCGTCGGTGCGGCCGGGGTGGAAGGGTACCTGCACGTCGTAGCCACCTTCTTTGGCAGCCTGCTCGATACCGGCGGCACCGCCCAGTACAATCAGGTCGGCCAGCGATACGCGCTTGCCACCGGCTTGCGCAGCGTTGAACTCGGTCTGGATGCCGGTCAGCGTGTCGAGCACTTTGGCCAGCTCGGCTGGGTTGTTGGCATCCCAGTATTTCTGGGGTGCCAGGCGGAGGCGGCCACCGTTGGCACCGCCGCGCTTGTCGGAACCGCGGAACGTGGAGGCCGAAGCCCAGGCCGTGCGGATGAGCTGCGAGCCCGTGAGGCCGCAGGCCAACAGCCGGTCTTTCAATGCGTTGGTATCCTGCTCGTC